>JBFYZW010000617.1:0-3983 GCA_041309305.1 Deltaproteobacteria bacterium
ACGAGCCGGCCTGGCGCGGCTTCGCCCTCGCCGCCGGAGATCGGGTCGCGGAGGGTGACCGCGCCCGCGCCCCCGGCGGGATGAGCGCGGCGATGCGGCTCGCGGTCGGAGTGCCGCTCGATCTGAACCGCGCCAGCGCCGCGGAGCTCGAGCTGCTGCCCGGCATCGGCGGCGTGCTGTCGGCGGCGATCGTCGCTGATCGGCTCGCCCGCGGCCCGTTCACCTCGGTCGACGACCTGGCCCGCGTCCGCGGCATCGGCCCCCGGACGGTCGAGCGGCTGCGCCGCTGGGTGACCGTCGGCGGCGAGTGAACCGGAGCGACCGGCGCGCCGGGGTGCGTCTTTGGTTGGCGCCCTCGGCGCCGCGCTGTGGTATGAGCGGATCATGGACAACGCCTGGGTGGTAGACCTGGTCGAGCGCTTGCCGCAAGCGACGATGTCGCAGGCCTGGGGTTGGGTCGCGGACCGACGGCGGCCCCGGCTCGCGGTCGAGCTGCTCAAGCGCGCCTTCGTCAAGGCGGTCGGCGTCGACATGAGCGAGGCGCAGGAGGAGATCGGCGCCTACCGCACGCTCGGTGAGCTGTTCGTCCGCCGGCTGCGCAGCGGCGCCCGGCGGATCGATCCCGATCCGGCGGCGGTGATCTGCCCGGTCGACGGCCTGGCCGGCGCCTGCGGGCGGATCGAGGCCGGGACGTTGCTGCAGGTCAAGGGGCGGCGCTACAGCGTCGCCCGCCTGCTCGACGACGCCCCGCAGGCGGCGCGCTTCGACGGCGGCGAGTTCGTCACCCTCTACCTCTCGCCGCGCGACTACCACCGGGTGCACGCGCCGCTGGCCGGCGAGGTGGCCGAGGGGCTGCTCGTCCCCGGCGCGCTGATGCCGGTGTTCGGCGCGTCGGTCGACAGGGTGGACGAGCTGTTCGCGCGCAACGAGCGGCTGGTGACCTACCTCGACACGCCCGACGCCGGCCGGTTGGCGGTGGTGCTGGTCGGCGCCACCCTGGTCGGGCGGATCACCGTGACCTACGATCCGGAGATCGCCGCCAACCGCGGCCTCGGCCGGCAGGTGCTCCGCTACGCGCCGCCCCGCGCGCTGGCCAAGGGCGCCGAGTTGGGCGCCTTCCACATGGGCTCGACGGTGGTGGTGCTCGCCGAGCCGGGGCGGCTGCGCCTGCAACGGATCGCCGCCGGCGCGCCGGTGCGGCTCGGCCAGCGGCTCGGTGTGATCGTCGAACGGCAACCGTCGCGCCGTCGCGGCGGGCGGGCGCCGGCGAAGCGCCGCGGTCGGGAGCGCGCTTGACCCAGCACGATCACAAGTGGCGCGCGCTGGCGAACTTCGCCCGCAACTCGCGCCTGCTGGCCCTGCTCGATCAAGCGGGGCTGGCGACGTTGGTCGAGCACGGCGAGATCGTCTTCGCCGCGCCCGGTCAGCTGTTGGTCCGTCAGGGCGAGGTCGGTGACACCTTCTTCCTGGTGGTCGTCGGCGAGGTGGCGGTCACCGTCCGCGAGGCGGGCGACAAGGAGGTGGCTCGCCTCGGTCCCGGGAGCTTCTTCGGCGAGATCGCCGTGGTCACCCGACAGCCGCGCACCGCGACGGTGACCGCCGCGGTGCCGACCGAGCTGATCCGGTTCCCGCGCGAGCCGCTGGTGGCGTTGATCCAGCGCTACCCGCGCCTGCGTGAGGTGATCGGCAGCGTCGGGCTGGCGCGCAGCGAGGAGAACCTGCGCCGGGCGCAGGCCGGCGAGAAGGCGGCCAGCGCCGAGGCTGGGCTGGCGGAGGCGCTCGAGGGCGACGAGCCGGGCCTGACCGAAGCGCTGGAGGGGGAGGAGCCGGGTCTGGCAGAGGCGCTCGAGGGGCCGGAGCCGGAGAGCGGCGACGAGGTCGATCTCACCGACGACGACGAGCGGGACGGCGGCGGCTGAGCGGGATGGTCAGCCTGCTCAAGTCCAGCGTCCTGGCCACCATCCCCGGCGTGGTCCACGGCTTCACCGATCGGTGCGGCGGCGTCTCGCCGCCGGCACAGGCCCTGAACCTGGCGCTGCACGTCGGGGACGATCCGGCGGCGGTGCGCGAGAACCGCACCCGCGTGCTCGCGGCTCTCGAGCGGCCGGCGGTGATCTGGGTCTCGGTGCAACAGGTGCACGGCGACACGGTGGTCGAGGTGACGGCTCGGGCCAGCCGGACCATCGAGGCCGACGCGCTGATCACCCGCGACGCGAACGCCGCGGTCGCGGTGCTGGTCGCCGACTGCGTGCCGATCCTGATCGCCCACACCTCGGGCCGGGTGGTCGCCGCCGTCCACGCCGGCTGGCGCGGCACGGCGGCGCGGGTCGTCGCGCGGGCGGTGGCCCGGCTCGGCGAGCTGGGCTTCCCGGCGACGGAGCTGCGCGTCGCGCTCGGGCCGGCGATCGGCCCGTGCTGCTTCACCGTCGGCGCCGAGGTCGCCGAGCAGCTGGCCGCGGGCGCGCCGCACGGGGAGGCCGCGATCCTGCGCGGCGCTGACGGCACGCTGCGCGCCGATCTGTGGCAGCTCAACCGCCAACTGCTCGAGGAGGCGGGCGTGCCGCCGATCGGGGTCGAGTGCCTTCGCCGGTGCACCGCCTGTCAGGCGGAGCTGTTCTCCCACCGGCGCGAGGCCGGCCGGACCGGTCGGCAGGCCGGGGTGATCGTGCCCGGGCGCGTTTCTTGACCGTCAGGGATCCACCGACGACACTGTCCTGGCGTGTCATGGACTAGCCTGCACAGGCGTCCGACACGGGAGAGGTGTCCATGCGCCGCTCGGCCCTGCCGCTCGTCTGCTGCGCGACCTTCGCCGCCTGCGCCGCGCCGGGGGCGACCAGGGAAGGTGAGCTGCGCGAGCAGGTCGAGCAGCTGCGCGCCGAGCTGGCCCGGCACGAGGCGCGGGTCGAGGAGTTGTCGAACCGGGTCTTCGTGCTCTTCGACCGGGTCGACTCGGCGCAGGTCGAGCTGAGCCGCGCCGCGGGGCCCACGCTCGAGGTGGTCAAGCTCCAGCCGCCGGAGGACGCCGCGCCGGTCGAGAGCGGCAGCGGCGAGCCCGCGTTCGGCGATGAACCGGCCGTGGTGATCCGCCTGGCCGACGACGGCGAGCTCGAGGCGTTGCCGGTGCGCGAGGTGCCGCCGGCGCCGGCCGCCAGCGCGGGCGGCGCCGAGGAGGTGTTCCGCAGCGCGTTGAGCGCCTATCGCCAGGGGCAGGTCGAGGAGGCCTACCAGGGCTTCGCCCGCTTCGCCCGCGCCTTCCCGCGCCACGCCTACGCCGACAACGCGGTCTACTGGATGGGCGAGTGCCGCTTCGACGCCAAGGAGTATCGCGCGGCGATCGCCGAGTTCGACCAGGTCCTGCGCCGCTACCCGCGCAGCAACAAGGTCCCGGACGCGCTCTTGAAGATGGGGCTGGCCTACGAGCGGCTCGGCGAGCGCGAGATGGCCGTGCGCGCGTTCCGCGACGTCGTCACCTCCTATCCGAAGAGCGCGCTCGCCGATCTGGCCCGGACGCACCTGCAGGCCCTGAGTACGAGTGGAGGCTCCCGATGAAACGCTGCCTGGCCCTGGCGATCATGGTCGTGGCGCTGCCGGCCATCGGCCAACGCCGTCAAGGCGTGGTCGACGAGCTGCAACCACTGGTCGACACCCACGTGGTCGAGCCGGGCGACACGCTCTGGGACCTGAGCAGCCGCATCCTCGGCGACCCGTTCCTCTGGCCGCGCGTCTGGTCGTACAACCCGGAGATCACCAACCCGCACTGGATCTACCCCGGGGACATCGTCCGCTTCTACCCGACCGAGCAGGCGCTCCCCAGCCAAACCGAGCTGATCGCGGACCGCCGCGAGATGCCGGCCGAGGAGGTCGGTGAGGAGGAGGAGATCGAGGCGGAGCCGGTGGTCGCCGACGGCCGCCGACCGGCCATCGAGGGGGGCGGCGGCGGCGAGCGCGCGCCGGCGCCGGCGCGTCGTTCGGTGCCGCAGTTC
>JBFYZW010000618.1:0-4996 GCA_041309305.1 Deltaproteobacteria bacterium
GGACGCGGCGCTGCGCCAACTGGTGCAGGCGCCGCTCGGCGAGCTCAGCGCCCTCGGGCCGGTGGAGCTCTACGACGCCAAGGGGCTGTTCGAGTACATCAACGGCGCCGCGCCGCTCTACATCGATCGCGGCTTCCGCAAACTCGCCGCGGTCGAGCTGAAGACCACTGGCGGCGGAGAGCTGACCTGTGACGTCTACGACATGGGCGAGGAGAAGAACGCCGTGGCGGTCTACCAGGCCGAGGCGACCACGCAGGCCCGGCCGTTTGCCGTCGGCGACGAGGGGCGGCAGAGCAGCATGGCGCTGGTCTTCCGCCGCGGCCCCTACTACGTCAAGCTGACCGCCTTCGACGCCCAGGCCGAGGCGGCCTTGCCAGCGCTCGCCGAGCTCTTGGCCGGGAGGATGCGATGACCGATCGCGGAGCCCACCGCCCGGCGCGCGGGGCCCCGGGCCCGGTCGCCGACGAAGGACCGCCGACCCCGCCGCGCGAGCTGAACCGGCGGGAGGTGCTGGCGCGGATCGCCATGACCTCGGCCGCCGCGGCCGCCGCGGTCGGGCTCGGCGTCTGGCTCGTCGATCGGCCGGCGGCGATCGGCGCGGCCCCGGTGACCATCCGCGACCACCGCCGCGCGCAAAGCGCCGGCGCGGTGCAGCTGGCGATCGCGCGCGGCAAGGACGCGGCGCAGCTGACGCGCAAGGCGCTCGCGGCCCTCGGCGGCATCGCCGCCTTCGTCCGCCCGGGCGAGAAGGTGGTCATCAAACCCAACGTCGGCTGGAACCGCTTGCCGGAGCAGGCGGCCAACACCAACCCGGAGGTGGTCGCCGAGCTGGTCCGCCAGGTCAAGGCCGCCGGCGCGAGCGCGGTCTGGGTCACCGACGTGTCGGTCAACAACCCCGAGCGCTGCTTCACCCGCTCCGGCATCCGCGAAGCGGCGGCCGCCGCCGGCGCCGAGGTCATCCTACCCAGCTCCGCCGGCTTCCGCCCGGTCTCGGTCGGGGGCCAGACGTTGCGCGTCGCCGACGTGCTCTGGCCGTTCGTCGATGCCGATCGGGTGATCAACGTACCGGTGGTCAAGCAGCACGGCCTGGCCCGCGCGACGATGGCGATGAAGAACTGGTACGGCGTGCTCGGCGGGCACCGGGTGCGGCTGCACCAGGACATCGACCGGTCGATCTTCGAGCTGGCGGTGATGATGAAGCCGACGCTGACCGTGCTCGACGCCACCCGCGTGCTGGTCGCCAACGGCCCGTCCGGCGGCAGCCTCGACGACGTGCGCCAGCTCGACACCGTCGCCGCGAGCAGCGACGAGGTAGCGCTCGACGCCTTCGGCGCGACACTGCTCGGCGTCGACGGCGCCGACCTCGGCTACCTGCGCCTCGCCGCGCAGGCCGGCCTCGGCCAGCTCGACTATCGCGCCCTGAAGCGCGAGGAGATCGCCGGGTGACCCCGCTGCCGCTGCACCCCCGGTCCGCGCCGGTCGCCCCGTCCGCGTGGGTCTGGGCGCGGCGCGCCTATCAGGCGTTGTTCCTCGGCCTGTTCGTCTTCCTGATCCTGGCCACCAGCACGGCGCTGATCGGTGGCTACCCGGTCGAGTGGTTCCTCGGCTTCGACCCGCTGGTCGCGCTCGCCACCGCGCTGGGCGCCCACAGCCTGACCCCGGCGCTCGCCTGGGCGATCCCGCTGGTCGTCGCGACGCTGGTCTTCGGGCGCTTCTTCTGCGGCTGGCTCTGCCCGATGGGCACGCTGCACCACGCGTTCTCCTTCGCCGGGCGGCTGCGCCGCGTCCCGGATCGCGTCGCGCTCAACCGCCCGCGCCCGATGTACCGGCTGCGCTACCTGATCCTCGTCGCGCTGTTGGTCATGGCCGCGCTGGGCAGCAACCAGGTGGGCCTGCTCGATCCGATCGCCTCGACCTGGCGCGCCTTCGCCACCGCGCTGGTGCCGGCGACCAACAACCTCGCCTGGGGCCTCTACCAGGGCGAGCGCCACTTCCACTTCGGGACGCTGATCACCGCGGTCTTCGTCACGACGCTGGCGCTCAACCTCTTCATCCCGCGCCTCTTCTGCCGCCTGCTCTGCCCGCTCGGCGCGCTGCTCGGCCTCCTCGCCCGCTTCTCGCTCTTCCGGCTGGCCAAAGATCCAACGCTGTGCAAGGACTGCGCGGTCTGCGGCGGCGAGTGCCAGGGCGCCGCCGATCCGCAGGGCACGCTGCGCGTCTCCGAGTGCATGCTCTGCCTCAACTGCGTCGCCGCCTGCCCGCGCGGCGGGTTCCGCTACCGCTTCCTCCCCTCCCTCGAGCTGACCAGCGAGCGACTCGATCTCGGCCGGCGGCGGACCGTGACCGCCGCGCTCGGCGGCCTGGTCGCAGTGCCGCTCCTGCACGCCTCGGCCGGCGGCGAGCCTCGCCCCCACCCGGCGCGCATTCGCCCGCCCGGCGCGCTCGCCGAGGACGACCTCCTCGCCCGCTGCATCAAGTGCGGCGCGTGCATGAAGGTCTGCCCGACCGGCGGCCTGCAGCCGGCGCTGCACGAGGCCGGGCTCGAGGGCCTGTGGACCCCGATGCTCGTCCCGCGGCTCGGTTACTGCGAGCACGCCTGCGTCGCCTGTGGCCAGGTCTGCCCGACCGGCGCGATCCGCGAGCTCGTCCTCGACGAGAAGGTCGGCGCGCCGCCGAACAATGAGCCGGTGCGCATCGGCACCGCCTTCTTCGATCACGGCCGCTGCCTGCCCTGGGCGATGGACACGCCCTGCATCGTCTGCGAGGAGGTCTGCCCGACCTCGCCGAAGGCGATCTACTTCAAACGCGAGACGGTGATCACCCGCGCCGGGGAGGCGCTCGAGCTCAAGCGCCCGTACGTCGACCCGGCGCAGTGCATCGGCTGCGGCACCTGCGAGCACCACTGCCCGGTCTTCGATCAGGCGGCGGTACGGGTCAGCTCGGTGGGCGAGAGCCGCGATCCGCGCAACCGGATCCTGCTCCAGGGTGGTCGGGTGTGAGCCGACCCGGGCCCCCGCACCCGCCGGCCGCGCCCGACCGGGCCCGCCGGCAGGCCGAGCTGACCCGCGCCTGCGCCGCGGCCAGGCTGCCACTGACCGCCCAGCGACGCGCGGTGTTCGACGCCGTGCTCGAGCTCGACACCCACCCGACCGCCGACGCGATCGTCGCCCACCTGCGCGCCCGCGGCTCGCGCATCGCCCGCGCGACGGTCTTTCGCACCCTCGAGGGGCTGGCCGCGCTCGGCGTCATCGGTCGCACCTGCCACCCGGGGCGCGGCGTGCGCTACGACCGGATCACCAGCCAACACCATCACCTCATCTGCCTGCGCTGCGACGCGGTGATCGACATCGTCGACGCCCGGCTCGATCGTCTGCCGGTGCCGGACACCTCGTCGCTCGGCTTCGCGGTCACCGACTTCCGCGTCCAGCTGCGCGGGCTCTGCCACCGTTGCCGCACCGCGGCGTCGACCGGCCGCTGACGCCTTGGCCCGTGGCGTGGGGCGTGTTATGGCGCGATCAGGAATTTCATGAATTCCTGAAGGACGCAATGAAACGCTACGAAGAGAGCTTCGCCGAGCACCTGGCGGTCGCGCCGATGAGCGACTTCGTCGAACAGGTGGGTCACTTCTTCGCCCGCTTCGGCTTCCGCCGCAACCTCGGGCGGATCTGGGCCGCGCTCTACCTCGCCCCGGCGCCGCTCAGCCAGGCGGAGCTCAGCGAGCTGCTCGGCCTGTCCGCCGGTCTGGTCAGCGCCTCGCTCAAGGAGCTGGAGCACTGGCGCGCGGTCCGCGTGGTCACGCTGCGCGGCACGCGCTGTAGCGGCTACGAGGCCGAGGGGCAGCTGCTGCGCACCGTCGCGGCCATCCTCTCCCAGCGCGAGCTCGAGGCGGTCCGCCGCCTGCGCGAGGCGGCGGCCGAGGTCCGCCTGGCCTACCAGCCCGGCGCCCACGGCCAGGCGCTGGTCGGGCGCCTGCGCGCGGTCGAACAGGTCGCCGACCTCTACCAGGCGTTGGCCGGCATCATCGGCGCGATGGCCCGCCTGCCGCTGTCGGTGGTCGAGCAGACCGCCCGCGTCACCAGGCTCGCCACCACTCTCGAGCGCACCGTGGCGCGGGGCCTGGCCCGGGCGCCGCGCGCCGGCCGCTGAGCCGGAGGCGTTGATGCACCACGAGCTCGTGCCCAGCGCCTCCGACGATCGGCGGGTGGAGCCGCCGCGCAGCGTCGTCTCGGCCGACGACCTGGCGCTCTGCCGCGCGCTCCTCCCCGAGGTCTCGCGCACCTTCGCGCTCTCGATCGCCGCGCTGCCCGCGCCGCTCGCGGATGCGGTGCTCGCCGCCTACCTGCTCTGCCGCATCGTCGACACGATCGAGGACGAGCCGGCGACGCACCTGGCGCCAGCTACCCGCGACGCGCTGTTCGACCGCCTGGCGATGACGCTGGTCGATCCGCTCTGCGACCCGAGCGACCTCGAGCGGGCCTGCGCCGCCGCCGCGCTCGGCGGCGAGAGCGCCGACGGACGGCTGTGCCGCAACGCCGGCGCGGTTTTCCGTCTCTTCCGCGCTCTGCCCCACGCCCAGCAGCGACAGATCCGGCCGCGCGTGCTGATCATGCTCGAGGGGATGCGCAGCTACTGTCACAGCGCCGCCGCCGAGGGCAGCTTGCAGATGCGCGATCTCGAGGACGTCGAGCGCTACTGCTACTACGTGGCCGGCACGGTCGGCCGCCTGCTCACCGATCTGTTCTGCGGCTTCACCGGCCGGCTCGAGCCCGCGGCGCGACGGCGCATCCACGACCACGCCGTCTCCTTCGGCGTCGGCCTGCAGCTGGTCAACATGGTCAAGGACGTCGCCGAGGACCTGAGCCGGGGCGTCTGCTTCTTGCCGCTCGACCTGCTCGCCGCGCAGGCTGTACCGCGCGACCAGCTGCTCGCCCCTGCCCGGCGCGCCGACGCGCTGGTGGTCGTTCGCGCCGTCTGCGCCCGCGCCCGCGCCCACCTG
>JBFYZW010000619.1:0-7260 GCA_041309305.1 Deltaproteobacteria bacterium
CGGCAGCGGGGCAGCGAGCTGCCCCGCTCCTTGCTGCTGCACGTCTTCTCCGCCCTGCTCGAGGGGCTGGCGCACGCCCACGAGCTGACCGACGACGAAGGTCGGCGGCTCAATGTCGTGCACCGCGATCTGAGCCCGTCGAACGTTCTGATTTCCGAGATTGGCGAGGTGAAGCTGAGCGACTTCGGCATCGCCGTCTGGCGTGAGTGGCGGGAGAAGCCCTCGCCGCTGTTGCTCGGCAAGCTCGGCCGCTTCGCGCCCGAGCAGCTGAGCGGCTCGCCGATCGACCAGCGCGCCGATGTCTTCGCCTTCGGCGTCCTGATGTTCGAGCTGTTGGTCGGGAGGATGCCCTTCGGGGCTGGCGGGCAACACGAGGTGATGGAGCGCAACGCGCTGGCTGTGCTGCCTGAGCGGGCTTTCCTCCCGCCCGACGAGGCGGCCCTCGAAGCGATCATCCGGGTGGCGATGGCGCGTCGTCCCGAGCAACGGTACGCCGATGCTCGGGCGTTGCGTCAGGCGCTCGCTCCGTTGCTGCCCGAAGCGCAGCGCTGCCAGCAACAGCTCGCTGAACGGGTGGCGGCGGTGGTCGAACCCGGCGCAGGCAAGCGGGCGACGCCGGCGGCGCCCCCGCCGCGAAAAGGCGTGCCACCCCGCGTGCTGCTCGTTAGCCGCGACAAGGCCGCCGCCGGGGCCTTGGCGCTGCACCTCGCGCGGCAGGGGCTGCGCGTCGACGTCGCCTGCCACCTGGCCGGGGTCCAGCGCCTGCTGCAGCGTTACTCCTGCCGGGCCCTGGTCATTGACACCCTCGGCCTGTCCGGCTTCGAGGTCGCCCAGCTCGTTGGCGCGGTACGTGCTGCGCCGGGGATCGGACTGGTGCCCGCGGTGCTGGTCGGCGCCCCACCCCAAGCCGTCCGACCGCCGCATTGCGTGACGCTCCCGGTCGACGCCGCCGCCGAGGAGCTGGCCGCGGCGCTGCATCAGGAACTCTCCCGTTGCCGAGGGGAGCGGGCCTTCGTACGCTTCCCGCTCGAGCGCGCGCTGGCGCTCACCTACCGCGGGTGTCAGTACGACGGTCGGTTGGTGAACGTCTCTCGTGGCGGAGCGTTCATCGAGGCCGCCTGCGCGCCGCCGCGGGATGCCGAGGTCCAGGTGCGCTTTGCCGGGTGGGGAGCCAAATCGATCGTCGCGAGCGCCCGCGTCGCGCACGTGGCGCCCGCGTCGGCCGACGTCTCGACCTTCGCGTTGGGCCTCGAGTGGACCGAGCAGAGCGGCGCCGGCGAGGCGGAGCTGATCAGCCTGATCGTGGCCTGCGTCACGAGCGGAGGGGATCCCCGTGGGTGATTCCGGTCGCGCCGGTGGCGAGCGGCCCCGGGTCCAGGCCACCCGGGCCGCCGGTGGCCGTCCGACGGGCCGGAGCAGGCCGAAATCGTGCGGATCGCCGGGTTGGCCCCGGTCTTGCCATAGCGAAGGGGGCGCCGCGACGGGCGGGGAGGTGGAGGTGGGCGATGAGCGAGACGGCCCGGGTGCTGTTCGTCGATGATGACGCTGCGATCCTGCGCGCCTTCATGCGCACGATGAGCCGCCAAGGCTTCTCGGCCGACACCGCCGAGTCCGCCGCCGCAGCGATGGAGCTGGCGACCGCCACCGACTTCGCGGTGATCGCCACCGACTACCGCATGCCGGACATCGACGGGCTGTCGCTCATCGAGCAGCTCCGGCCGATCCAACCCCACGCGACCTTCATGGTCATCACCGGCGGCTGTGATCTGGAGCTGGCGATGTCGGCGATCAACGAGCACGGCGTGGCGAACATCATCACCAAGCCGTGGAAGACCGAGGAGCTGTGCGCGCTGATCCGTCGCGGCATCGCCACTTACCGCGAGCGTACCGATCATGATCAAGCGCAGCGCGCCGTGGTCGAGTCGGCCCGCACTCTGGGGGACCAGAAGACCCGGCTCGAGCAGGCGCTCCAGCGCAGCGAGGGGTTGATGGCCGAGGCGTTGCTCAACGCGCTCGACCTGCGAACCCGCGAGACGCGGGCTCATTGCCGGCGCGTGGCCGCCTACGCGTTGATCCTGGCCGAGGAGCTCGGCCTGCGCGGCCGGGCGACCGCCGAGCTCGAGCGCGGCGCCTTGCTGCACGACGTGGGCAAGATCGGCGTCCCGGACGCGATCCTGTCCAAACCGGCGGCGTTGACCCCGGAGGAGTGGGTCATCATGCGCCAGCACTCAGCGATGGGGGCGCGCATCCTCGAGGGGTTCGAGACCCTGCGCGTCGCGCAGCGGGTCGTCCTGCAGCACCACGAGCGCTGGGATGGCCAGGGCTATCCATCGGGGCTGGCCGGTGAGTTGATCTCGGTCGAGGCGCGCATCCTGGCGGTGGCCGACACGATGGACGCGATCCTCTCGCATCGTCCCTACCGCCAGGCGCAGGAGTTCGCCGCGGTGGTGCGCGAGATCGAGAGCGGCGCCGGCCGGCAGTTCGACCCGGCAGTCGTCACTGCCTTCGCCCGCGTCCCGCCGCAGCGGTGGCAGGAGATCCGGGCGCAGTATCCGGATGAGCTACGCGCTGTCGGCCAGGTGGGCCGCGCCGCCTGACGCGGTTCGACGGCTCAGCCTGGCTTGGCGCAGATCGGGCAGAGCACGTGGGTGAAGCGCAGGCCGACGCGGGCGCTGACGAAGCTCTCGAGAGCCTCCCAACGCCCCGCGGGATCGCGCACGCGGCGGCACGTCTGGCAGACCGGCACCGGCGGCTCGTCGTCGGCCCGGCGAGCCGCCGGGGCGGCTGGGCTCGCCTCGTGGTGCCGCGCAGCCCGCTCGGCTGAGTGTCGCTCCGCCAGGCGGACGCGGGCGGCGAGCTCGGCTGGCGGCGCCCCGGTGAGGATGAAGTCGTCGGCGTCGGCGAGGGCCGACGCAGGCGTGGGATCGGTGATGCGCAAAACGACCCACAGCCCGGCGGCGGAGCGCCGCGCCACCGCGGCGAAGTCTGCGCCGGCGAAGGTCGGAGCCAACGCGTCGACGAGGGCAAGGTCGGGGGAGGGCGTCAGCGCCAGGACGCGCAGCGCCGCCGGCAACCACTGTCCGTCTGGCGCCGCCACGGCGAGCACCCGGTGGCCCTCCGACTCGAGTTGCGTGCGCAGCCCACGGCCAGCGGTCGGCTCGTGCGTGCCAACGAGGATCAGCACCGCCGCGGCTCCTCGGCCGAGGTGAGGGGCGTTGTCGAGATCAGGCGCAACGGAACTCCTCGATCCTGAGGTTGTAGCTGCGTACCAGCCGGCGAAGGTTCGTCCGATCGACGCCGGAGCGTCGGGCCGCCTCGGAGAGGTTGCCGCCGGTGGCGTTGAGGAGATCCTCGAGGTAGCGGCGTTCGAACTCCTGGAGCACCTGAGCGCGCGCCTCGCTGAAGGTGACCGCCGGCCCGCCCTCCGGGTCGGCGTTGGCGGCGCGGCGCAACCGCGCGCGGGCCCGGGTGGTGACGAAGGCCGGCAGGTGCGGGACATCGATCGGGCCGGCGCCGCAGAGGGTGGCCGCGTGCTCGAGCGCGTTGTTCAACTGACGGACGTTGCCCGGCCAGTCGTACGCGACGAGCGTCGCCAGCGCCTCGTCGGTGAAGGTCGGCAGCTCCCGGTTGTAGCGCTGGGCGAACTTGGCCAGCAGGTGCTGGGCGATCACCGGTACGTCGTCGGGCCGCTCGCGCAAGGACGGCATATCGATGCGGAAGGTGCTGATGCGATAGAAGAGGTCCTCGCGGAACTGCCCGGCGCGAATGCTCCGCTCGAGGTTCGCGTTGGTCGCGGCGACCACCCGGACGTCCACCTTGCGGCTCTTGGTCGATCCGACCGGTCGAACCTCCCCCTCCTGAATGGCACGCAGGAGCCGGACCTGGGTCTGCGCCGGCACGTCGCCGATCTCGTCGAGGAAGAGGACGCCGCGATCGGCGGCCTCGAACAGGCCGGTGTGGCTCATCGTTGCACCGGTGAACGCGCCTCGCTCGTGGCCGAACAGCTCGCTGTCGATCAAGGTCTCGGTGACCGCGCCGCAGTTGATGGCCACGAACGGCCCGCCGCGGCGGGCGCTGGCCGAGTGGAGGGCGCGCGCCGCCAGCTCTTTGCCGGTGCCGCTCTCGCCGCAGATCAGCACCGGCGCGCTGGTGTCGGCGATCTGGCCGATCAACACCCGGATGCGCTCGATCGCCCGGCTGACGCCGACCAGCTCGGTGGCCGGGGTGAAGGCGGCCAGCTGGTCGCTGAGGCGTGCGTTGAGCTGGCGGAGACGGCGGCGCTCGACCGCCGCCTCGATCCGGCGCAGGGCCGCCGGCAGATCGTCGATCGGCTTGCACAAGAAGTCGTACGCGCCGCGTTGAATGGCCTGGACCGCCAGCGGGATCGTGCCGTGACCGGTGACCAGAATCACCTCGGCCTCGGGGTTGCAGCGTTTGACCTGCTCGAGCAGCGCGATGCCGTCCATCTGCGGCATACGCACGTCGAGCAGCGCCAGGTCGAAGTCGTGGCTCTCGATGAAGCGGAGCGCCGCGAACGGCTCGGCGAAGGCCTCCACCTTGTAGCGGTCATCGAGCGCCGCGCTCCACGCCTCGAGCACGAACGGCTCGTCGTCCACCGCAACCACCACCGGTTTGCTCGTCGCTCGTCCATTGCCCATGGCCAGCGCCTCCGTCGCCAGAAGCCGTTGCAAGCGATGTGCCGGGGGTGAGGAGGTGGAGAGACTTGAGAATCCAACGATCTGAGGACTCGGCCGCCGGTCGACTCACGGGTTCTTGACACCCGCCGGGTCGTACCTACCCGGTGCGCCGCAACCTCTCGTCGTCGGGCGTGCTGCCCACCGGCGGGGGCGGGCCGGCCACTCGGCCGACCAGGTCGATGAGCACCGCCTCGGCGGCCGGCGAGAGGTCGATGAACTCGAGGCCCACCGAGATGCGCTGATCATCCGGGCCGTGCGCACCGACGTAGACGACCCGACACGTGCCGTGGACCTCGAGGTCGGTCTCGGGATCGGGGAGGATCACCTCGACCTCGGTGCCGAGCGGCAGCGCGCAAGGACAACTGACCAACATACCGCGGCGGGAGAGGTTGAGCGTCACGGCCCGCCAGTTGCGCCCTTGGTCGCGCAACCAGAGCGGAAGATGCGCGGCGAAGCGCGGCACCCGTCGCTCGTGGGCCGAGGTCTCGAGTTGCTGCTCGAGCGCCCGGGTGAGCTCGGCGAGCGAGCAGCTGCGAGCGAGCGCCAACGGCGCGCCGGGCCCGGCGACCGACGCCGGGCGGCCGAGCAACACGGCGTCGACCTGGAGCAGCCCCGGGGCGTCCGCGACCGCGGCCTCGAGCTCGGCCACCGCCGCGCTGCCCCAGGTCGTGGTGTCAATGACCGCGAGGCGCGGCGTGATCCGGGCCAACAGGTGGCGCAGTGCGCCGATCGAATAGGCGGGATGGACCGCGAAGCCGACGCTGCCCAACCCCCGGCAGAGGTCGAGCGCCAACGTCCGATCGCGGCTGACCAGGATCACCCGGCACCGGGGACGCATCAGCCTGTCGGGCTGATCCGATCCGAGCGTCGCCGCCGCCAGGGGGCGTGGCTCGCTGAGCTCGGTCAGGCGGAGCCTTTCGGCGCTACCCGTGTTGATCACGCGATCCTCCCGCGCGGCGGCCGACCTCGTTCATCGCTGACGGCGAAGCACGTCCCGAGCCAACCGGCAGCGGCAGGGAGTACGGCGTGAAGGCGAGGAGTTGTGGCGGTGTGCGCGATCGGCGGCGGCGGCGTTCGCCACCCTGAGTCACCCCGCCCCAGGGGAGTGCCTATCGACTCCAGCTGCCCTGGCCGCCGTGCCTCCGGCACGGCGAGCCGGGGATTCGGCCTGGCCGGAGGCGGCCCGGTCCCACAGAGCGCGCCAGCGCAGGGCCGACTCCCCGGCGAGCGCCATCGGCCGGCCTTCGGCACTCCACCGTGCGCCAGTGGGCGAGCAGGCGTCGAGGTTCAGCCAGAGCCGCAGCGGCGTCGATTCACCGAGGTCGATCTCGAGCTCGACCACCGTGTGAGGAGTCAACGGCTCATCGACCTCCAGCCGGAGGGCACCGCTCGACATCGCGGTGACGAGCCACGGTTGGTGCTCACGTCGGGAGCGACGCTGGGCCAGGAGCTGCAGCGGGCGCACCTGGCCGACCAGCGTGGTGTCCGGTTGGCTCACCGCGACCGCTGCCGCGACCGGCGGCGCCGGTCGGGCGTCGTCTGCCTCGTAGGTGTGGAGGATCCCCGGCAAGCGTTGCCAGAAGGTCGCGACCAACCGGGTCTCGCTCGGTGCGCGCAAGGCGGGGACCGCTTGCAGCGCTGTCGCGTCGATCTCGGGCACCTGGTCGATCAACGCGACGACCGCGCGGCCGATGCGGACGAGGCCGACGAGCAATGAGGCCACCGGGTCCCGATCGCCGCCGTAGTGGAAGGCGCCGATCGCCTCGCCGAGCAGGTCCGGGAGCCCCCACTTCGCGGCGGTCGCGAGGCCGAGCTCGGCGCTGTACGAGCGAACCAGGGCCAACCAGTCGGCCTCGTCGGTTGGCACCACGCCCGCGTCGCCGAGCAGTTCCTCGACCACGCCCAGCGCGATGGCTGAGCCGAAGTCGTGCAGCAGGCCGACCAGATAGGCGACCTGGGGCGACAGCCCCCGCGCCTCGGCCAGGCTCTGGCACAGCTCGGCCACCGCGAGGCCGTCGCGCCAGATCCGCCGCCGGACCTGGAGGAGGCGGCCGGGGCCGAGCACCCGGGCACCGAGCAGCGCGGCGACCAGGATGCGACGGATGGCGTCAACCCCGAGCCGCGTGCAGGCGGCCGAGAGCGACAACTGACTGCCGCCGCGCACCGCCGCACTTCTGGCATGGCGCAGCACCGTCGCGGCCAGCGCTGCGTCGCCAGCGACGACGTTGGCGATCGCGCCCATCGTCGAGCCCGGCGCGTTGAGCAGCTGGTTCAGGCGGGTCCATACCGGCGGGTAGGCCGGCACCGGCAGGGTGTTGTCGCGTACCGCGGCGATCAGCCGCCGCTCGAGGTCAGCGCGGAACGAGGGATCCATCGGATAACTCCGTCGGTGCTTGGGCGGTGGGCAGGTGGACCTCGAAGCGGGCGCCGCCGTCGTCGTTGCGATGAACACGGATGGTGCCGCCGTGCTCGGCGACGATCGCGTGGCTGATCGCCAATCCCAGGCCGGTGCCGACCCCCTCCGGTTTGGTGGTGAAGAAGGGCTCGAAGATCGTCTCGCGCA
>JBFYZW010000620.1:0-3235 GCA_041309305.1 Deltaproteobacteria bacterium
GGCGCTCCGGCGGCTGCGCCGCCGCGCCTTGACCCAGCGCGAGCTGTTGGCCGCCTGGCGACGTGACGCCGAGCTCGACGTGCGCGCGGCGGCGTTCCTCGCCTTCGCCGGCGCGGTTCAGCCGCGCGGCAGCATCACTGCGCGGACGAAGGCCAACAGCTCCTGATACCCGGCGAGGAACTGGTGCAACGTCTTCACCGTCGCGCCATAGGTGAGGAACTCGTCGGCGCCCAGGCCGTCCTCGGCGTAGGCGCGGCGGAAGTCCGGCAGCTTGGCCAACAGCTCCTCGATGATCGGCTGCGCCACCGGCTCGTCGATGCGCGCGCGGAGCTCGACGCCCGAGGCGTCGAACTTGGGCTGCCAGTTGGGCGGGATGGTGATCACCACCTCGCCGCCGATGAAATCGGACCAGTGGTGGTGGGAGCGCATCGCCGCGGCGAGCAGCGTGGCCCGGTAGCCGCGCGTCTTGAACAGGCGATAGGCCTTGCGGAAGGTGGCGGTGGAGGCGAAGCGGACCTTGTCGAGCTCGAGATCGATCGCCTGCGCCCGGACCTGGTCACGCAGGTGGTCATCGAGCCGGCCGACCATGATCGTGCAGTAGGGGGTGAGCTGCGGGCCGCCGAGGCCGGCGGCGGCGGCGCGCCGTACGCCGCGCTCGACCGCCTCGGCGACCGCCAGCGCCTGCGGCAAGGTGAAGCAGACGGTGGCGTTGGTGACCACGCCGCGGGCGGTCAGCTCCTCGATCGCGCTGATGCCCGCCGGCACCGCCGGCACCTTGATGGCGATGTTGGGGCCGAGCCGCGCCAGGTGCTCGCCGTGGGCGACCATGCGCGCGGCGTTGGGGTAGAGGGTCGGGTCGACCTGCGCCGAGAGGCGGCCGCGCCGGCCGCCGCTCTGGGTGAAGACCGGCGCCAGCACCTCGGCGCCGGCGCGCGCGGCGTGCTCGACCAGCCGCCAGGCGAGCTCCGCCTCGGTCGCCTCGGGGTCCTCGCGCCACAGCTCGGTCGTCAGCCGCCGGTAGCCGGCCTCGTCCTCCTTGATCGCCGCGAGGACGATCACGGGGTTGGTGGTCGCGCCGGTGGCGCCGAGCGCAACGGCGCGACGAAGCGAGGGGAGGTCGCAGGCGTCGTTCCAGAACTCGGTCGGGAACCGCTCGGTCATCTCGCGCAGCAGCGATGCGGTCATCGGTCGCCTCCGCCGAGCCTCATCGACCGGCGTGGCGAGGCTGTCAAGCGGCCGACGGCGGCCGGTCGGGGGGGCGTGGTTGTGCGGCGGCGGCGACGGCGCTTATAAGGTGGCCGTGGCGCTCCATCTGCGACGCGACGCGCGCGGCTTCGGGCCCGGCCGGACGGTGATCACCCGCGTGGGCGAGAAGGCCCACGACACCGGCATCAGCCTCGAGGTCTTCCGCTTCAGCGCCGGCGAGCGGGTCGAGCAGCGCGCCGCGCGCGAGACCGCCTGGCTGCTGGTCGGCGGCGAGCTGACCGTCGAGGCTGGCGGCGCGCGGCACCGCTGGCGCCGCGGCTCCTTGTTCGACGAGCTGCCCTGGGCGCTGCACGCCGGCGCCGGCACCGCGGTGACCTGGCGCTGCGTGACCGACGTCGAGCTTTTGGTCGCCGCCTGCGCCAACCGCGCCGCGCTGCCGGCGGTGGTCTACACGCCGGCCGACGTGCGCGTCGAGGCGCGCGGCGCCGGCAGCGTCGATGACGCGGCGCTCAGGCAGGTGCGCACCGTCTTCGACCTGCAGAACGCCGATCCGCGCGCCGATCTGGTCCTCGGTGAGGTGGTCACCCTGCCGGGCCGCTGGTCGAGCTACCCGCCGCACCACCACCCGCAGCCGGAGCTGTACCACTATCGGTTCGACCGGGCGGAGGGCTACGGCCACGCCGAGCTGGGCGAGGCGGTGGTCAAGGTCCGCCACGGCGACACGGTGAAGATCCTGCGCGGCGACCACGCGCAGGTCGCCGCGCCCGGCTACGCGATGTACTACCTGTGGGTCATCCGCCACCTGCCCCGGCAGCGCTACGACGCGCCGGTGTTCGCCGAGGAGCACCGCTGGACGATGGCGCCGGGCGCGTCCGCCTGGCGCCCGCGCTGAGGGATCGCAATGGAGACCGTGCGACTGACGATGGCCCAGGCGCTCTGCCGCTACCTCGCGGCGCAACGCACCGAGCTGGACGGGCGGGAGGTGCCGCTGTGCGCCGGGGTCTGGGCGATCTTCGGCCACGGGAACGTCGCCGGCCTCGGGCACGCGCTCGCGGCCGCGCGCGCCGAGCTGCCGCTTTGGCGCGGGCACAACGAGCAGTCGATGGCCCACGCCGCCACCGCCTTCGCGAAGGCGACCCGCCGCCGGCGCTTCATGGCGGTGACCACCTCGATCGGCCCGGGGGCTACCAACCTGTGCACCGCGGCCGCCACCGCCCACGTCAACCGCCTGCCGCTGTTGCTTCTCCCCGGCGACGTCTTCGCCTCGCGGGTGCCCGACCCGGTGCTGCAGCAGCTCGAGCGATTCGGGGACGGCACCGCGACGGTGAATGATTGCCTGCGGCCGGTGTCGCGCTACTTCGATCGGATCCTCCGCCCGGAGCAGCTGCTGGTCGCGCTCCCCCAGGCAATCCGGGTGCTGACCGACCCGGCCGACTGTGGGCCGGTGACGCTGGCCTTGCCCCAGGACGTGCAGGCCGAGGCGTTCGACTACCCGTTGGCCTTCTTCGCCCCGCAGCGCCGGGCGATACGCCGGCCCCGGCCGGACGATCTCGAGCTCGAGGCGGCGGCGACCCTCGTCCGACGGGCGCAGCGCCCGCTGTGCGTCGTCGGCGGCGGGGCGGTCTACAGCGAGGCCGGCGACGCGCTCGATCGGCTGGCGCGCGCCCACCGCGTGCCGCTGTGCGAGACGCAGGCGGGCAAGGGGCTTTTGCCCGCTGACCACCCGTGGCAGATGGGCGGCGTCGGCGTGACCGGCACCGCCGCGGCCAACGCCCTGGCCGGCGAGGCCGATCTCATCCTCGCGGTGGGCAGCCGGATGATGGACTTCACCACCGCCTCCTGGTCGCTGTTCGCCCCCGGCGCCGAGCTGCTCTCCGTCAACGTCGCGCCGTTCGACGCGCGCAAGCGCGGCCGGCCGCTGGTCGGTGACGCCCGCGTCAGCCTCGAGCTGCTGACGGCAAGGCTCGACGGGTGGCAGGCGGACGCGGCGTGGGGTGAGCGGGCCGTGCGCCTGGCCGGCGCGTGGCGC
>JBFYZW010000621.1:0-7774 GCA_041309305.1 Deltaproteobacteria bacterium
CCGCCACCTGCGTGCGCGGCGAGGCCATCGCCTAACCCCGCCGGCCGAAGGCGCGGCGGACGCCGGCCTCGAGCTGGGCGATGCCCCGGCCGATCGCGTCGGCAGTGACGTCCAGGGCGCCGAACATGCGCAGGCTGCGCGACCCGGTCGGCGCGAGGAGCAGCTCCTCCTCGAAGCAGGCCCACAACACGCGGTCGCGGTCCTCGGGCGTCGGCAGATCGAACGCGGCCCAGGTGCCGCGCCCGCGCACCGCGGTGACCTCCGGTTGGCTCTGGCTCAGCTCACCGAGCAGCTTGCGCTGGTAGGCGCCCATGTTGGTCGCATTGCCGAGCAGATCGCTGTCGCGGATGATCTCGATCAGCCGCCGGCAGCGGACCACGTCGATCAGGTTGGCGGTCAGGTGCGGGTAACCGTTGTCGAGGTCGTCGAACACCGGACCGCACTCGAGCAGCCGCTCGGTGGCCGCCACCCCGGAGACCTGCGCCGCGCCGCCGTAGATGAGCAGGTCGGGGAGCACCTGATGATGCTGGTGATCCCACCACTGCCCGGTGACGCCGAAGCCGGTGCGCGTCTCGTCGAAGACGAGCAACGACTCGCGCTCGTCGCAGACCCGGCGCAGCGCGGCGAGGAACTGGGCGCGCAGGAAGCGATCACCGCCGTGCGACTGGATGGTCTCGATCAGGATCGCGGCGATCTCACCCGGGTTCTGCTCGTAGGCGGCGTCGATCTGCGCCAGGACCTGGGCCTCCTCCTGCTCGACCCGCGCCAGCGCTGCCTCGTGCAGCGGGTAGCTCACCGCCGGGCTGCCGACCCGCGGCCACTTCAGCCGGGGCATGAACTGGGTCACACCCGCCTCGGTCGGCTCGAGCATCGACATGCTCAGGCCGAGGTTGCCGTGGAAGCCGTTGGCGAAGTGGAGGATCTGAGTGCCCCGGCGCTTGGTCTTGCCGAGCAGGTTCTTGCGCTGCTTCCAGACGATCGCCGCCTTCAGCGCGTTCTCGACCGCCGCCCAATCGCCGTCGGCGAACAGGTTGTCGGAGAAGTGCCCGCCGAGGACGAGGATGTCGAAGGTCTCGTTCAGCTCGTCGATCGGGCTGCCGACCAGCTCGCAGTTGCACGGCCGGTGGGCGGCCAGGCGCCCGAGCAGCGCCAGCAGGTCAGCCTCACACAGCCGCGGGTGGTTGTAGCCGAGCGGCACGGTCCTGGCGACACCGCAGAAGTCGAGCAGGTCCTTCTGTTGGCGCGCGTCGCGTAGATAGGCGCCGCCGCTGGCGGCCAGATCGACGACCACCGGAAACAACCCCGGACCGGGCTCGTCGTTCGAGCGCTTGGCGTGTGGTCCGTGGAGCAGCATCGTGCTCAGATCACCTCGGTCTTCTCGCGGCAGGCGATCTTCATCGTCGCCAGCTCGTCGAGCACCGGATTGTAGATGTTGGGCAACACCGGCCGCAAGACACCTGTGACGGTGATCTTGCCGCTCAGGATCATGTGGGTGGCGATCGCCGCCGGCAGCGAGACGGTGCGCGACATCGACGAGTCACCGTTCTTGATCCCGAAGTCGACCATCGTCGAGGTGATCTTCTCGCGCCGGCCGCCCGGATATTCAGCCTCGAAGTCGTGGAACAACGCGACCATGTCCCGCTCCCCGGGGGCGTACTTGAGCTTCTTCAGCATCAGGGCGCCGAGCGCGTCGAGCGGCGAGATCTTGTCGGCGCCGATCTTCTTGCTCGAGAACAGGCCCAGCCATTTCATGTTCTGCACCGGCAAGGCGAGCTTCGGCAGCCCGAGCTTCTGCGCCACCGCCGCGACCAGCTCCTGGCTCGGCTTGGCGCCGATCAACCGGCGCATGAACCCGGCGTAGGTCATCCCCTTGCACTTGACCTCGTCGAGCTCGAGCAGGCCGAGCTTGCGCATGTTGTACAGCGTGTCGCACCAGCCCATGTTGCGGAAGGTGCCCCGGAAGATAGTCTTGATCCCCTGCAGCCCATAGACGTCGATGTAGCTGATCGAGTCCCGGTTCGGATAGGCCTCGAGGTCGCCGGCCCCCTCGACGTAGCGCAGGTGCATGTCGCGGAACAGCCGCTCGGAGGGGATGCTCACCTTGCGCCCGTCGACCAGGTACTGGGCGTTGTTTCGGCCGGCGAGCAGGACGCCGCGCGGCGCCCAGGAGAACTTGTAGCCGAACGGGTTGTCGTTGTCCTCCGGTGCCGGCAGGCCGCCGCAGTAGGAGCGGAACGAGACGATCCGGCCGCCGCGCTTGCGCACCGCGTCGATGATGCGCATCGCCGACATGTGGTCGATGCCCGGGTCGACACCGATCTCGTTGAGCACCAGCACCCCGGCCGCCTTGGCCTCGGCGTCGAGCGCCGCCATCGCCGGGGCGACGTAGGAGGTGGTGACCATCTGCTTCTTGTGCTTGATACAGAGCCTGGCGACCATCGGGTGGAACTCGTAGGGCACGAGCGACACCGCCAGGTCGGTCTCGCGCACGAACCGCTCGACCGCCGCCTCATCCTTGGTGTTGAGCGCGAAGGCCTTGCCGCTCTTGTGCCCGGCAATCAGCTTCTCGGCCTTCGCCACGGTCCGTGAGGCCACGGTCACCTCGTAGCCCTTGTCGAGCAGGTAACGCACCAACGGACGAGCCACCAAACCGGCGCCCAGGACCAGCACGCGCTTCATCGCACTCCTCCTCGACGCCGTGGGCGTGCTGACCGACGGGTCAGCGACGCGCCGCGGCGAGATGTTCCTCCAGATACCGATAGCCGGGCGCCAGCGCGCCCCGATAAACGATCACCGCGTTCTTGAGCGGCGGCGGCAGCTCGAGCTCGGCGAAGGTGGCCGGCCAAGAGGCCGCGGCCAGGGCCGGCAACAGCGGCCGGAGCGCTCGGCTGAAATCGCGCGACGCCTCGCGCGGCAGCTCGCACGGTAGGTTGTCGACCGCCATGATCGCCGGGCCCCGGCCGGCGACACCCGCCGCGATGGTGTCGGTCTCGGGATCCCAGACGAAGCACGGCTCGTCCGGGTGGGTGGGCTTGGCGGTCAGCTCGATCGAGCCGTCGACGTCACAGCTGATGTCGCCGATCACCTGGAGCCTGGCCGCGCCGCCGACCGCGTAGGCCTGCCGCGCCCACGCCTTGGTCACCAGGCGCGGGTAGCGCGGCTCCCAGTAGATCGTGTTGACCAGCACGTCCAGGTGCGGCAGGTGCCGCGCGAAGTCGCCCGCGTACCCCTCCGGGTGGTCGTAGTAGTCGCGCAGCACGAACGGCGCGCCCGCCTCGCGCGGCCGGGCCATGTGCTCTTCCTTGAACACCACCTTGATCATCGGCGGCGCTGCGCGCCCAGAGGCGGCGACCGCGGCCAGGTCGGCGACCGCGACCTCGGTCACCGGCAGGCAGTCGAGCACCTCCTGCGCCCCTTGCGAGACGTTGCCGTAGCCGGCGATGCCGAAGACCAACGGCCGCGGCGCCCCGTCGACGCCGCGCGCGAGCGAGCCGCCGAGCGCGCGCAGGTGCGCCTGGGCCGCCGCCAGGCTCTCGTAGGCATACGCGTGGCGGACCTCGGCCAGCGGGGTCACGGCCCCGTGGGCGGCGAGGCGTTGCCCGAGCGCCCAGAGGGTCTCGATCATGCCGGCGTTGCCGGCGTGGCGGCCGAAGAAGACCAGCCGTTTGCCGTGCGCATCGGCGATGCGCTCGTAGTCGATCAGGGTGGCACGAAGCTCGAGCAGGCGGGCGAGCATCGCCATGTTGTAGGCCTGCCCTTTGATCACGTGGGCGAAGTAGACGTAGGTCTTGTCGGAACGGAGCAGCGCGGTGGGGATCTCCTTGACCGCAACGACGATCTCGGCGGCGCCGAGGTCCTCGCTCACGGTGGCGCCGGCCGCGCGATACGCCTGGTCGTCGAAGGCGCGGATCGACGAGGGCTGGACGACGAAGCGCAGGCCGTGCTCGGCGATCAGGGCCCGAACGTCCTCGGGGACCACCGGCACACGCGCCTCCCACCGGTTCTTGTCCTCGCGGCGAATCCCGATCGTGGCCGGCACGACACCACCTCGCTCGCCACTCCGGCGCAGGTCCCCCGAGCGGCGCCAACCTAGGGGGGGCGCGCCGGCGAGTCAAGCGCGGCTCAGACGCCGCGCCGACTCGGTCCCCAGAGCAGCTTGTGCAGCTGCACCCCGAGTCGCGCCGGCAGGCGCTCCGCGAGCAGCCACTCGGCCAGCGTCCGCGGCTCGAGCTCGCCCCAGACCGGGCTGAGCAGCACGACGCAGCGCTCGGCCAGCCGCTCCTCGGCGATCAGCCGCGCCGCCCAGTCGAAGTCGCGCCGATCGGCGAGGACCAGCTTGACCTGATCATGCGCGGCGAGGGCCGCGACGTTCCCCCAGTCGTTGGCCTCGGTCTCGCCGCTCGACGGCGCCTTGAAGTCGACGATCTTGATCACCCGGGGATCGACCGCGCCGATCGGCAGCGAGCCCGAGGTCTCGAGCAGCACGGTGTGCCCGGCGTCGCACAGCGCGCGCAGCAGCGCCAGCGCCGCCGGCTGCGCCAGCGGCTCACCGCCGGTGACCTCGACCAGCGGCACAGCGAGCGCGGCCACGCGCTCGACCACCGCGGCGACGCGCATCACCTCACCGCCGGCGAAGGCGTAGGCCGTGTCGCACCAGCGGCAGCGCAGGTTGCAGCCGGTCAGGCGCACCATCGCGCAGCGCGCCCCGGCGTAGGTCGACTCCCCCTGCAGGGAGGCGAAGATCTCGCTGACCAGGAGCTCGTCGGCCGCCAGGCCGGCGAGCGGGGCGAGGCGACTGTCGGCCGGCCGGTCCATCGCGCCCCTATGCCACCCGCGGCCTGCACCGGCAAGCGACGCCGGTGGCACTCGGGCCCGCTCTTGGTGTAGATCGGGTCGATGAAGGACAAGCTCTTCGTCGCGTTGGCCGGCAACATCGGCTCGGGCAAGACCACCATCGCGAAGCTGGTCAGCCGCCGCTTCGGCTTCGAGCTGTTCGACGAGCCGGTGATCGACAACCGCTTCCTCGCCCTCTACTACGGCGACATGCGCCGCTGGTCATTCACGCTGCAGCTCGAGTTCTTGATCAAGCGCGTCGCGCACCACGAGCTGATCGAGACCGTGCCGAAGAGCTGCATCCAGGACCGCACCCTGCTCGAGGATCCGGAGATCTTCGCCAAGTACCTGCACGGCCTCGGCCACATGACCGACGACGAGCTGCAGCTCTACCTCGAGTACTTCGAGCGGCTGAACCGCAACATCCGCCAACCGGACAAGGTGATCTACCTGCAGTGCCACGAGGTCGACGTCGTCTTGCAGCGCATCCGCACCCGCGGACGGCGCGAGGAGGCGGGCATCGACCTCGACTTCCTCTTCGGGCTCGACGGCTACTATCGGGCCTTCCCCAGGGTGCTCAAGTCGAAGTACGGCATCGACACGATGATCTTCGACGTCACGCACTTCAACGTCCACGATCCGGTGCAGGCCAACGCCTTCTTGACCCTGGCGGAGGCCTTCTTCAATGAACAGACGCTCGCCGAGCAACGGGCGAGCCGGGCTGGGGGAGAGGAAACGAGGCAGCAAGCATGACCCGCGTCGTCGTTCTCGGAGGGGGGCAGCAGGGCAGCGTCATCGCGCGAGATCTCGCCCCCGACCACGAGGTGACGGTCGCCGACATCCGGCCGCTCAACCTCGGCGGCATCCGCACCGTGGTCGAGGACCTCAGCGACCGCGACAAGGTCGTCGCGCTGATGGCCGCGCACGAGCTGGTGGTCGGCGCCTTGCCGGCGCGGCTCGGGTTCATGGCCGCCCAGGCGGCGATCGCCGCGCGGCGCAACTACGTCGACGTCGCCTTCTTCGCCGAGGACGCCTCGCGCCTCGACGCCGACGCTCGCGCCGCCGGCGTGGCGATCATGCCCGACTGCGGCCTGGCGCCGGGGATCAGCAACCTGCTGATCGGCCGCGCCGTGGCGCTCGCGCCCCGGCGCGAGATCCACATCCGCGTCGGCGGCGTCGCCGAGGATTCGAGCCGCCCGTTCGGCTACGTGATCACCTGGTCGCCCGAGGACCTGGTCGACGAGTACATCCGCCCGGCCCGCTACATCAAAGATGGCCGGGTGGTCACCGCGCCGGCGCTCAGCGAGATGGAGCTGGTCGAGATCCCGGGGGTCGGCACCCTCGAGGCCTTCTTCACCGACGGCCTGCGCTCGCTGCTCGAGGTCCCCGGCGTGCCGACGATGACCGAGAAGACGATGCGTTGGCCCGGGCACGTCGAGGCGATCAAGCCGCTGCTCGCCGACGGCACGCTGGCCGCGGAGCTCGAGCGGCAGTGCAAGAGCGGCCGCGACCTGGTCGCGCTGCGCGTGGTCATCGACGATCAGGTGATCACGCTCGTCGACCGGCCGAAGGGTGGCATGTCGGCGATGGCGCGGACCACCGCGCTGACCACCGCCGCCTTCGCCCGCTGGGCGGCCACCGGCAAGGTGCGCGGGACCGGGGTGCTGCCGCCCGAGGCGCTCGGCCGTGATCCGCAGGCCTACCGCTTCATCATCGAGGCGCTGGCCAAGCACGAGATCAAGCTGCAGCCGGCCAAGCCGTTCTGGGACTGAGCTCCGGTCAGTACAGGCCGAGGCGGCTGAGCGTCGCCGGGCCGGCGATCCCGTCGACCTCCAACCCCTCGCGCGCCTGGTAGGCGCGCACCGCGACGGTGAGCTCGGCGTCGAACAGGCCGTCGACCGGCCCGGCGAACAGCTTGACGCCGACCAGCGCCCGCTCGAGCCGCTCGACCTCGAAGCCGCGCGCGCCTTCCATCAGGATGTCGCTGCCGCGCAACCCGGACGTGGTCATCCCCTTGCCCGTGCCGCGGGCGGTCATCTTGCTGCTCTTGAGATAGACCTGCCGCGCCGCCTGGCTCTGGTCGGCGCGCTCCATCCGGCCGCGCTCGAGCCCGAGCCCCTCGATCTTCTTGCGCAGGCGGACGTCGTTCAACGAGGCGTTCGCCTGGCCCAGGCTGTTGGCCAGCGACCCGATGTTGGCGATCGCTCCCTCTTTGTCGCCCTGCTCGTACTGCTCGACCGCGGCGGCATAGGAGCGCGCCGCCTCGACCAGCGTCGCCTCGGCGAGCACGGCGTTGTTCTGCGCCCGCGTGACCTCGGCGGCGTCGCTGCCGGCGGTGAGCTTGACCGGCAGGCGGAGCTCACGCGCCTGCTTGGCCGCGAGATCCCGGTAGTGGACGACCAGCTCGCCGAGCGCGTGCTCGCCCTCTGACAGCGCGCCGAGCACCAGCTTGACCAGCACGGCGCGCTTCTCGCCCCTCCCCAGGTCGTGCTGCGTCACCTCCACCCGGCCGTCGACCGCGCGGTTCTCGTAGCCGAGGATCTCGGCCTTGCCCTGCGGCCCGGCCGAGGCAAAGGCGACGGTCAGGTCGCTGACCACCGCCGAGGCGGCGAGCTTGAGCTCCTCCTCGAGGATCGCCGCCAGCTGGGTCGGCGACTCGACGTAGTAGTAGCGCCCGCCCCCCGACTCGGCGACCAGTTGCATCAGGTTCTCGTTGTAATCCAGGCCGAGGCCGACCGCCGACGCGCGCACACCGCGGCCGAGCAACGCACGCACCCGCGCGCCGATCGCGCGCTCGTCGGTGACTCCACGGTTGGCCAGCCCGTCCGACATCAGGACGACCCGGGTCACCGCCCCCGGCCGCACCCGAGCGGCGATCTCCTCACCGCCGCGCAAGAGCCCCCCGGCGAGGTCGGTCGCGCCGCGCGTGCAGAGCGCCGCC
>JBFYZW010000622.1:0-4105 GCA_041309305.1 Deltaproteobacteria bacterium
GGAGCTCCACCCGTGCGACCAGCCCGGCGTCGGGGCGCGCGCTGCGCCCGTCGGCGTACCCCCCGCGCGCCTCGTCGCGGGGCGCCGGCGGCGCGAGCCAGCCCGGCGCCGACAGCGCCACCGAGAGCCGGTCGGTCTGCCAGGCGAAGCGCGGCCGGGCGAGCAGCGCGGCCTCCCCGTCGAGGCTGCCGGCGCCGAGGTGCAGGCTGCCGGTGACCAGGACCGGCGGCGCGGCGCTGTCCCCCGGGTCCGCCTCGACGCTGACCTCGGGGCTCGCGATCGACAGGAGCCCGACCCATCCAGCGAGGTAGGTGCAGGTCATACCTCGATTGTCGTCTGGGGTCGGGGATCGGGCAAGAAACGGGCGGGGGCGGGCTGGGGAGTCGGTCAGGGACCTTCGTGGAAGTTCTTCAGATCGCGCTTGACGTCATCCTCGGAGACCTCGGTGCCGCCGAGGTCGGTGGTCGCAGTGCTCTGGCCCTGCAGCGCGTTGGCCGAAGAGCCGAACAACGCCCGGATGTTGTCACCGAAGACGGTGACGACGAAGATGGCGCCGATGGCGATGAGCGCCACGATGATGATGTACTCGGTCATGCCCTGGCCGCGCTGGCGGCAGCGGTCGTCTCTTCGCTTGGTCATGGCCAACTCCTGCAATGTGGCTCGCGCTCCCACATCATTATACTCCGTCGCGCCAGGCCTGGCTAGAAACGGCGCGGGCTCAGCCGACCTGCTCGCGGAACTTGTTGCGGATGGTCGCGACGCACTTCTCGCGGAAGTTGTCGGGCGCGTCGACGAACTGCAGGCCGTAGGTGCCCGCCGCCTCGATGGCGCGGACGATCTTGACGTGGCTCGAGGCCGAGTCGAACTCGCCGAAGTCGATGGTCAGGAGGCCCTTGGCGCCGATCGGGAACCTGCCACCGTCGGGCAGCACCTGGACACCGCTGCGCGACAGGTCGACGACCCGGCACGGGCGGGCGTGGTCATTGACGCGCAAGAAGCCGGTGAGCTTGACCGGCACGCGGAAGTCGGTGCGCCGGCGGTTGCGCCCGGTGCCGCCGACGTGCTTGTCGGCGCCAGCGACGTGCTTGAGCGAGACCAGCACGGCCTGCAGCTCGCGCCCCTGAGCGATGATCAGGTAGGTGAGCGCCGCGAGCCAGCCGACCATCACGACGACGGCGATCGCCAGGAACGTGCTCATCACCGCCTTGCATAGCGGCGCCGCTGGGGCGGGTCAATCACCGGCTTGATTTCTCGCCGCGGGGTGCCTACGCTGGCCGTCATGCGGATCACGATCACGTACTGCCAGGTTTGAAACTACGCCCCCCGCGCCGCAAGTCTTGCGGCCACCCTCGAGAAGGCCCTGGGCGTGAAGGCGAGCCTCGTCCCCGGCGCCGGCGGCATCTTCGACGTCGAGGTCGACGGGCGGGTCATCTTCTCGAAGCACGAGAGATCCCGCTTCCCGGAAGAGGACGAGATCTTGAAGCTGCTGGGCAGGTAACGTCACCCGAGCTGGGCGCGCACACGGGAGAGATCGTCCTCGCGCAGCTCGGCGAGCACGACGGCCTCGCGCTCCGGCGCGATGGCGAGCGGCGTGCCCCACGGGTCGATGATCATGCTCTTGCCCCAGCTCTGCCGGGCGCCGTAGGCGCAGCCGAACTGCCCGGCGGCGATGACGTACCTGCGGTTCTCGATCGCGCGGGCGCGCAGCAAGATCTCCCAGTGGTCCTTGCCGGTGTGCAGCGTGAAGGCGGCCGGAACGACCAGCGCGTCGGCGCCGGCGGCGGCGAGCGCGCGGTAGTGCTCCGGAAAGCGCAGGTCGTAGCAGATCGAGAGGCCGAGCGACCAGCTGCCGACCGGCGCGACCACCAGCGCCTCGCCGGGGCTGATGTGCGCCGACTCGGCGTAGTGGTTGCCGTCGGGGAGCTGCACGTCGAACAGGTGGATCTTGCGGTAGGTCGCCGCGGTCTCGCCCCCAGGGCCGATGAGCACCGCGGTGTTGTACGTGTGCGACGCGTCGGGCCCGACCTCGGGGATCGAGCCGGCCAGAACGCTGTGCCGGTGTTGCCGGCACAGCTCCCGGAGCGGGGCCAGAAACCGCCCCCCCTCCACCGGTTGGGCGTGGGGGAGCTTGTCCGAGTCTCGGCCCATGAAGCCGAAATTCTCAGGTAAAATGGATAGTTGAGCGCCGGCTGCGATGGCCTCGCCGACGAGCGAGCAGGCCCGATCGAGGTTGCGCTCGACCTCGGGGGTCGAGCTCATCTGCACGGCTGCGACCCGGAGGGCAGCCCTCATCGGCTCAGTACGGATCGGAGCCGACGTCGTCCCCACCGCCCGAGCCCCACTTCGGCTCGGCCGGCTCGGCCGGCTTCGGCTGGTTCCAGGTCGGCGTGCCGCTGCCGGCGAAGCCCGGCGTGTTGTAGTTCGGCGGCGTGTAGACCGCCGGCGGCGGCGGCGGCGGCGGCGGCAACGGCTTGGTCTCCACCGGCGCGAGCTTGGGCGCCTTCGGCTTGGCCGCGGCCTTGGCCTTCTTCGCCTTTTTCGCTGGCTTCTTCGCCTTCTTGGCGGCCTTCTTCGCCTTCTTGGCGACCTTCTTGGCCTTCTTCGCCTTCTTGGCCACCTTCTTGGTCTTCTTCGCCTTCTTGGCCTTCTTGGCTGCCTTCTTCTTCTTCTTGGCCACGGCTACCTCCCTCCTCACACCTCCCGACGACGCAGGCGGGTGAGTCCTATTGGGTGACCGCCCACGAACGACGAGCGGTCCGACCCTAGAGAGATAGCGGAGAATCCGCCGTCAACGCAAGCACTCAGGCACAGCGACGCAACATCTCCGCGCGGCGCGCGCTCGCCGGCCAGCTGGCCTCGAGCGCCCCGCGCGCCGGCGGTCGGCCCGGGGCACGAACTCAGTGCTTTGTTTTGTCTGCGGATTTCAGCCAATGGGCGAGGCCGTCGGCGTTGAGGGTCAAATCCTGCCCGAGCACGGCCGCGCGGGTCTCGTCGTCGAGCGCGAGGCCTGCCTCGGCGAGCGATCGCGCGTAGAGCGCGTCGAGGCGCGCGCGCAGCCGCGCCGGGTCGGGCTCGCGCCGCGCCTCGGCGACCATCGCGTCGAGCAACGCGTGCAGGTGCGCGGCGAGCTGCGGCACGTGACCTGCGCGCCCGAAGTGGGTCAGGTAGACCTCACGCAGCTCGAGCGCCGCGATGCGCGAGAAGGTGGCGTGCATCGCCTCCGGATCGAACTGCACCGGCGAGGTGGTCGGGAAGAGCCAGGCGCGATCGGCCCGAGCCAGCTCCGGGTAGCCGAGCCCGAACGCGTCGCCGGTGAAGCAGCCGCGCCGCGCCGGATCGTGGACGCACAGGTGGTGGCGGGCGTGCCCCTCGGCGAAGACGAGGCGGAGCTCGCGCTCGCCGAGCCGGAGCGTCATGCCGTCGGCCGCCTCGAGGACGCGCTCCGCGGGCACCGGCACCAGCTCGCCGTAGTGACGGGCCAAAAAGTCGGCGCCGTAGACCGCGGTGGCGCCGGCCCAGAGCTTGTCCGGCGCGACCAGGTGCCGGGCGCCGCGCGGGTGGACGACCAGCTTCGCGCCCGGCAGCTCGGCGAGCAGGCGCCCGGCGCCGCCGGCGTGATCGAGGTGCACGTGGGTGACGATGACGTAGTCGACGTCGACGGGCGAGAGGCCACGCTCGGCGAGGGCGGCGAGCAACGCCGGCACGGCCCGGCTGGTGCCGGTCTCGACGAACGCAGCCCGGCCGGCGTCGACGAGGAGGTAGCTGGCGGCGAGCCGCGGCCGGTAGAGCTCGACGTCGATGAGCGTCAGCCCCGGGTCGAGCGCCTGGACCCGGCTCATTCGCGCACCTGCCGCGGCCGCCAGGGCGCGTCGGCGATCCCGGCCCGGTGGTTGGCGAGCCGCGCCCAGACGAAGAGCAGGTCGGAGAGCCGGTTGAGCAGCTTGACCGCCAGGCGATCGGTCGCCGGGTCGAGCTCGCACAGCGCCGTCACCCGGCGCTCGGCCCGGCGGCAGACGGTGCGCGCCAGGTGCAGCGCGGCGGCCGCCGGCGCCCCCGCCGGGAGGATGAACGACTTGAGCGGCGGCAGCTCGGCCTCGGCCGCGTC
>JBFYZW010000623.1:0-2601 GCA_041309305.1 Deltaproteobacteria bacterium
CCGGCGCCTGAGAGGCGCGGGCCGACGGGCGGCGTCGCCGACCCGCGCGGCGGGGGCGCGGGGTGCTGCCGGCGCGTTCGACGTCCTGGCCCGATTGAAGGTGGGCTCGACCACCGCGACTCAGGTGTGAGTCACGCCGGGTGGGCCGCTGAGCAAGAAGTCCTGCCAGGAGACGAACTCGACGCCGGCGCGGTCCGCGGCGGCGCGGCCTGCGTCGTCGCAGATGACCAGGGGGCGAAGCTGTTTGTGGCGCCGGGTGAGCTCAAGGAGGGCGCGGAGCTCGCTCGCCTGGAAACCGCCCGTCTTCACCTCGACGGCCCAGTCGCCCCAGCTCCCCTCGAGCACGCCGTCGACCTCGAGCGGCTCCTCGCGCCAGTAGCTGACCCGCTGGCCCGTGTTCCAGGCATGCGCGAGGCAGGCATTCTCGACCCAGGCGCCGAAGCGCTCCGGGTCCGCTTTCGCGTCGACGACCCCACGCGGGTCCATCACTGCGACCAGCGCGTTGTTGAGGGTCACCAGCTTGGGCGGGGCGGCTCGCTGGCGGGTCACACGCCGGGAGAACTTCGGCAACGGCGCGACCAGAAACGCCTCTTCGAGCAAGGCAAGGTAGTGGGCGATGGTCTCGAGCGCGCCGCGATCTTGAAGCTGACCCTGGAGCTTTTGCAGGGAGACGACCTGGGCGGGGGAGCTGGCTGCGACGCCGAACACCTGGCGCAGCAGCGCCGGGCGCCGCACCGCGGCGAGCGCGAGGAGGTCGCGTCCGATCGCTGGCTCGAGGATTGCATCGCGTACATAGGCCGACCAGCGCGGCACGTCCTCGCGCAACCCGAAGGCACCCGGGTAGGAGCCCATGCGCACGACGAGGTCGGCGGCCTTCGCCTGCCCGATCTTGAACACCTGGCCGATGGACGCCGCCGACCAATGGCTCAACGTGATCTTCTCGAACCGACCGGCGAGGCTCTCCCGCGAGCCGGCCGTGAGGCGCAGGGCCGAGGAGCCGGTGGCGACGATGTGAACGGGGATCCTCTTGCGCCGGAAGCGATCCCAGGCGCTCTTGAGCCGCGCCGCCCAGCCGGCCAGGAGATGGGCCTCGTCGAGCAGCAAGACGGCCCGGCCCTCGGCGACCGCGGCCTGCTCCGCGCGGGCCAGCACGCGCTCCCAGAATCCGGGCAGCGCGCCCTCCGGTGCGTCCGCCGCCGCGTAGACGGCCTGCCGGCCGAGCCCGCCGGCGAGCTCGAGCAGCAGCGTCGTCTTGCCAACCTGACGGGGGCCGGTCAGCAGTTGGATGCGACCCGGGGCAGGTTCGGCGAGCCGTTGGCTCAGGAGCGCTCGGCATTCGAGGTAGCTGCGCCGGAAGTCGCGATCAGTCATACACTAATAATTATTCGACTATAATAGAAAATCAAGACATCCTGTCAAGCGAGCTCTTCTTGTCCGGAGCGGACCGGACCTGAGCGAAGCGTCCCGGTCGCTGGCACGGCTTGCCGGCAACGCGCACGGTTACCTCGGGACGTCGAGCGGCCGGATTGCCCGAGTGGCAGCGGTGGGCTCAGTGGTGACCGGCGGGCAGACCGCCAACGGCATCTTCTGGTCGTGGTCGAGGTGCTCGCGGCACACCGCGAGAAACTCGGCGCGGGTCTTGGTGCGGCGCACCTGGTGGAGGAAGCGGCCGTCGCCGTCGACGCCCAGGCCGAGGAAGTTGATGCAGCGCTTCACCCGGCGGACGCGGTTCGCCTCGCTCAGAAGCTCGGTGCCGACCGCCTCGAGCAGGGCGTGGACGTAGGCGAGCACCTCGCGGCCGGTGGGCAGCTCGACGGCCCGGCCGGCGAGGTGGGCGCGGGTCTGCGCGAAGATCCACGGGTTGCGCACCGCGCCGCGGCCGATCATCACGCCGGCGGTGGCCGTGGAGGCGAGCACGCGCGCGGCGGCGGCGGGGGAGTCGATGTCGCCGTTGGCGAGCACCGGACAGCTGAGCGCGCGTGCCGCGACGGCGATGAGGTCGTAGCGGACCTCGCCGCCGTAGCCCTGGCGCACGGTGCGGCCGTGGACAGTGACCAGGTCGGGGGCGTGGCGGGCGAAGATGGGCAGAAGCGCCTCGAACTCGTCGGGGGAGGACCAGCCCAGGCGCGTCTTGATGGTCAGGCGCGTCTGCACCGCCTCGCGCAGCGCGCCGAGCATCGCGTCGACGGCGGCGGGGTCGCGCAACAGGCCCCCGCCGCTGCCCTTGCGGGTGACCATCGGCGCCGGGCAGCCGAGGTTCAGATCGACGCCGGCGATCGGGTGGCGCTCGAGCTCGCGGGCGGCGGTGGCCATCGCCGTCGGGTTGTTGCCGAAGATCTGGGCGAGCACCGGCCGGCCGGTCGGGTTCTCGTCGATGGCGCGCAGGACGCGGGGGGTGAGCTGCGCGGTGGAGTGCACCCGCATGTACTCGGTGACGTAGAGGTCGGCGCCGCCGTAGCCGTGCACCAGGCGCCAGAACGGCAGGTCGGTGATGTCGTGCATCGGCGCCAGCGCCAGGATCGGCGTGGCGGGCCAAGGAGCGGCGGTCACGGGGGGCGGTGCGGGGAGTGGCGGGGGGGGGGGGGGGGGGGGGGGGGGGGG
>JBFYZW010000624.1:0-17266 GCA_041309305.1 Deltaproteobacteria bacterium
CAGGGCCATCCCCTCGAGCACCGCCGGCGCGCCGCGCAAGAGCGCCACCAGGCCGCCGAGCGCCTGCTGGACGGCCGGCTCGGCGCCCTCGTCGGTGCCGACGGCGAGCACGAGCTCGCGCGAGGTGGCGCTCAGGTGACCGTCCTGCACCGCCTCGAGCAGCCCGCGCCCCTCGGGGAGCTGCTCGACCAGCCGCGCCCGCGTCGCCTCCGGCAGGCGAAAGACGAGCTGCAGCGGCGCAGCCTTGCGCAGCTGCGCCGCTCGACGCGCCAGCTCCACGTCGGGCGGCTGCGCGCCGAGCAGATGGCGCAGGTGACGCTGGAGCCCGCGCTCGTCGCCGAGGATCAACACCCCCGACCGGGTCACCGCCCAGCCGAGCCCGAGCGCTGGCAGGCGGGCCGCCGGGTGCTCGTCGATGGTGAAGCGCTCCTCGCCCTCGACCGCCGCCAGCTCGCTCCGCTTCCCGAGCGCCGAGCGTACCACGGCGCTCCAGAGCAGCCCGCCGGCCGCGTCGAGGTCGACCGCGACGTTGATCGTCGCCCGGCGGTCGCCCGGCTTCGCGCCGTGCGCAGCCAGCACGCGACCGACCGAGGCGACCAGCGGCCCGTCCCAGACCTCGACGAGGCGCGTCATCCCCGGCCAGGCCTCGAGGAGCGGCCTGAGCTCGGCGACGGCCGGTGCGAGCTCGGCCGCCAGCGGACCTTCGACCCGGACGAGCAGATCGCTCCCCGGAGGTACGTCCGCCGGCTCAAAATTGGCGCCGACCACGATCGCAACGGCCGCGAGCGCACAGCCCATCACGGTCTCCATCTCGGTCTAACCCAGCATGAACACTAGATATTTCAATCAGCTGGAGTGGGACAGAGCGGGTTGTACGTCGAGCCGCGGCGGATGGCAAGAGTGGCCGGCGGAGCGCAACTTCCCGTCAAACGAGCCGATACCCTCGATGTTCCCCCACCGAGTCGAACGGAGCGAGCGGCGTTGATCGTCAGGTCAATGCCGCGGGAAAGCCAATGAAGGCACGACGCTAGCGGTGTGGGACGGCGCGGAGCGAGATGAGCTTGACGCTCTCCATCAACCGCTTCAAACCCTCGGCCGAGGCGGCCCCCCCACCGGCGGTGGGTCTCGCCCCCGAGGTCTTGCTGCGCGCCGGCATCCTGCGCGACCCGAACGACCCGGAGCAGGCCTACGCCCGCGCCCGGACGCTCGCCCGACACGGCCACTACCGCGAGGCGCGCAACCTGATCACGCCGCACGCGCGCACCACCGACGACGCGCTCAGCCGCCGCATCACCGAGCTGCTCGCCCGCTGCGCGCTCTACGGCGCCGGCGGCGACGCCGAGCAGCTGCTCGGCGCCGCGCTCGCGGCGCACCAGAAGGCCAACGACGTGGTCGGCGTCGCGCGGATGCACCGCGACCTGGGCGAGCTGCACGTCGCGCAGGGTCGCTTCGACGAGGCGGACGCACAGCTCAAGCGCGCCCACGACCTGTTCATCGCCCAGGGCGAGCGCAGCCGCGCCGGGTTGGTCGAGTGCCTGCGCGCCCGCGCCCGGGTCGCCGCCGGCCTGGTCGAGCGGGCCACCGCGCGCATCGAGGCGGCGCTGCACCTGCTCGCCCAGGAGGGCGACGTGCGCGGCCTGTCGCTGGCGCGGCTGGAGAAGGCGCGCATCCTCGCGCTGCAGGGCGACGGCGAAGCGGCGGCCAAGGAGCTGGTCGCGGCCGATCGTTACCTGTCGACCAGCGGCAGCGCGCTCGAACGGCTGATGGGCCGGCTGGCCCGCGCCGAGTGCCTCTACTACGTCGGCGAGCCGCGCCGCGCCGCCGACGGGCTCAAGCGCATCCTGATCGACGTCGTCGACCTCGAGGAGGCGAGCATCCGCGCCTTCGTGCACACGCTGCTCGGCCAGTGCCTCGCCGACCTGCACCCGTCGGCCGCCCGCCAGTACCTGATGCGCGGCCGGCACCTGTACGAGACCCTGAAGCAGGACTACCACGTCACCCGCTGCGACATCGCGCTCGCCCGCGTCGAGCAGCGCATCGGCCTGAACGCGCGCAGCCGGCTGAAGACGATCTCCGGCGCCGACCTCGGCCGCTGGCCGCTGCTCGCCGCCGAGTACAACATCGCCCGCGCCCTGGTCAGCGCCGAGCGTGACCCGGAGCGCGCGCGCGAGGCGCTGCTCCGCTCGCGCGCCTTCGCGGCCGAGAACCACAACCACGCGCTGCTCGCCCAGGCCGATCATGCGCTGCTCACCACCGGGCTGGTCGCCGGCGCCGACAAGGTGCTGAGCGAATCGCTCGCCCCGGGCCTCTTGGTCGAGGCCGGCTCGATCGCCGCGCCGGCCTCGCTGACCCGGCCGCGGCCGGAGCCGTACCAGATCAGCGACGTCACCGACCGCGACATCGTCATCGCGCCGCGCCTGAACAGCGCCGCGCGCCTGATCACCGGCGATACGACGCCGCGCACCAACCAGGGGCTGCGCCCGCCGCGCGCCGTCGGCGTCGGCCGGCGCTAAACGGGGGTGCGCGATTCGCGCACACCCCGTTTGCGTTTCTTCCTCGGGCGAGGCCGCTCTTGGTGATCGGGAATCGTGACCGTTCGTTTAGGCGCGACTCCCTCTCCCGCGCTACTCGCGGAACCGTTCGATCGTCGCGCCGACGCCGCGCAGCTTCAAGCCCAGTCGCTGGTAGCCGCGGTCGAGGTGATAGATCCGCCGGACCACGGTCTCGCCGTCGGCGACCAGGCCGGCGAGCACGAGGCACGCGCTCGCCCTCAGGTCGGTGGCCATCACCGTCGTGCCCGAGAGGCGCGGCGCGCCGTGGACGATGGCCTTGCCGCCCTCGACGCGGATCTTGGCGCCGAGCCGGTTGAGCTCGGCGACGTGCATGAAGCGGTTCTCGAAGATCGTCTCGCTGACGGTGCTCACGCCGTCGGCGAGCGCCATCAGCGTCATCAGCTGCGCCTGCATGTCGGTCGGGAAGCCCGGGTAGGGCGCGGTGTGCACGTCCACCGGCCGCGGCCGCGCCGCTCGCGCCACGGTCACCCGCTCGCCCTCGACCGTCACGCTCGCGCCGGCCTCGCGCAGCTTGGCGATCAGCGCCGCCTGGTGCTCGGCGCACCCGTCGACCACGGTGAGTGGGTCGCCGCCGAGCGCGCCGGCGACCAGGAAGGTGCCGAACTCGATCCGGTCGGGGATCACCCGGTGCCGCATCGGCGCCAGCCGGGTCGGCGGCGTGATGGTGATGGTCTCGCTGCCAGCGCCGGTGACCTCGACGCCCATCGTCCCGAGCGCCGCCGCCAGATCGACGATCTCCGGCTCGCGCGCGACGTTGCGCAGCACGGTCGTCCCCTCGGCCAGCGACGCGGCGAGCAGCAGGTTCTCGGTTCCACCCACGGTCGGCACGTCGAAGACGACCTCGGCGCCGCGCAGGCGGGCCGCCTCGGCGAGCACGTAGCCGTGCTCGATGGTGATCGTGGCCCCGAGCCGCTCGAGGCCCTTCAAGTGCTGATCGATCGGCCGCGCGCCAATGGCGCAGCCGCCAGGCAGCGAGACGCGCGCCCGGCCGAAGCGGGCGAGCAGCGGGCCGAGGACCAGAATCGAGGCGCGCATCGTGCGCACCAGGTCATAGGGCGCCTCGAGCTCGCCGAGCCGGCCGGCGTCGATGGTCACCTCGGCGCCGTTCTGCTCGACCTCGGCACCCATGTGCGCGAGCACGCGCGCGAAGGTGCGCACGTCGACGACGTCGGGCACGTTGCTCAGCCGGTGCTCCCCCTCGCACAACAGCGCCGCCGGCATGATCGCCAGCGCCGCGTTCTTCGAGCCCGAGACCGTGATCTCACCGCGCAGCGGCGCACCACCGCGAATGCGAAAGGCGTCCATGCTCCGGGCCTATAGACCGGCGCGCGGCCGGGCGGAAGGGTTACAGACGACCGACGAAGTGGGTGCCGGCCTTGCCGTTGAGCGCGTCCTGCAGGTGCTCCGGATCGGTGACCAGGCCGCGCCTGCCGCCCTGGAGCAAAAAGTCGTGGATCGCGGCGATCTTCGGCCCCATCGAGCCGGAGGGGAAGTGCCCGGCGGCGATGTAGCTCTCGATCTCGTCGAGCGTCACCGCGCCCAACGCGCGCTGCTCGGGCTTGCCGAAGTCGAGGTAGACCTTGGGCACCGCGGTGAGGATGATGAGCAGCTCGGCGCCGATCTGATGGGCGAGCACCGCCGCGGTCAGGTCCTTGTCGATGACCGCCTCGATCCCCTCGTAGTCGTCCTGGTCGTTCTTGAACACCGGGATGCCGCCGCCGCCGCAGGCGACGACGATGTGGCCCTGCAGCGCCGCCTCGCGGATCATGCGGTGCTGGATGACCTTCTTCGGCATCGGCGAGGCGACCACCCGCCGCCAACCGCGGCCGGCGTCCTCGACGATCTGCCAGCCCTCGCTCAGCGCCCGGGCCTCGGCCTGCTCCCGGGTCAAGAACGGCCCGACCGGCTTGGTCGGCTTGGCGAAGGCCGGGTCGGTCTTGTCGACCAGCACCTGGGTGACGACGGTGACGACGTAGCGGGGGATGTCCCGCCGGCGCACCTGGTTGAGCAGCGCCTGCTGCAGGAAGTAGCCCAGGCTCCCCTCGGTCTCAGCGACCAGCACGTCGAGCGGCATCGCCGGGATCTCGTCGCGCAGCTTCTCGGTGGCCAGCAATCGGTTGCCGACCTGCGGCCCGTTGCCGTGAGCGATGACGATGCCGTAGTCACGCTCGATGAGCGTCATCAGGTGCGCGCAGATCGCCGCGGCGTTCTTCTCGTGATCGCCGACCGTGCCCTTCTCGCCCTTGCCGATGAACGCGTGACCGCCGAGCGCAACCAGGACGATGGGCCGTTGATCCATCCCTCAGCTCTACCACGAGCCGGGCGGTGCGGACCATCGGCGGCGCGGTCACGGCCCGGCGGCGGCGAAGTCGCAGCTCCCGTCCGGGCAGCCGCTCGGGACGCTGATGCGCGGCGCGCCGGCGGCGATCGAGAGGAAGAAGTCGGTGATCTGCTCGCGCGCGGCGCGGCCGGCCGGCGTGTCGCGCGCGGCGAAGCCGTGGACGTCGTACTTGCCGGTGTCGGCGACGCGGAACTGGGTCATCGCGCTCTGCCCCACCGCCTCCTCGGCCAGCGGCAAGCCGACGATCGGCGCGAGCACGGCGCCGAGCTGCACTGCGCCGACGCTGACCGCGGCCAGCTCGGAGCCGGCGTTGGGTAGGATCGGGTCGCCGATCGACTCCTGGAGCAGGAAGACCACCGGGTGCTCGGCGCGCGGCTGGTCGAACACCGCGCCGTCGATCGGATCCCACGCCCCCTGAGTCATGAGAGTCGCCATCGCCATGTTGATCGGACCGCCGTGGTTCAGCTCCATCAGCGACTGGAGCAACAGGTAGAGATCGGCGTCGCGCATCCAGTGCGTCCAGGCGACCCCGGGCACGTTGACCACCGCATGCGCGAGCGTCGGATCGACGCTGGCGTAGGTCACCCCCATCGTCCCGGCGAGCGAGCCGCCGACCCACAGCGGCCGCGTCGCGTCGGGGCGCCGGCCGGCCGCCGGGTTGGGCTGGCCGGCGAGCTCGGGCGCGGCGAGCGCGTCGCCGAGCACGGTGTCGAGCGCCGCCTGGATCGCCGCGGCGTGGGCCAACGACTGCAACAGGCCCGCGGTCGATTGGTGCGTCCCGGCGATCATCCGGTCGAGCGCCAACAGCGAGTCGACCAGGTCGCTGCCGGTCCAACCGGCGAACTCGACGCCCACCTTCGCCAGCCCCTGGCCGGTGATCACCTCGTCGAAGGCGTCGTCGTGCACGTTGCCGCCCGTGCCATGGCCGTACATCGCGACGCCGTAGTCACCGGTGCCGGCGGGCAGCGCGACGCGGAACGGCGCCTCGGTGACCCCATCGGCGAGCAGCGCCTCACCGGCCGGCTGCAGGCGACCGTCGACGGCGAAGCGCGGCAGCCCGGTGAGCCTCCCCTCGACCACCAGCGCGATGGTCGGGTCGTCGCCAGGCTCGACTCGGTCGACGGCGACGCCGACCTCGCCGCGCGCGACCGCGGCCACCGCCTGCGCGCGGGCGTCGACGAGCCACCCGGTGGCGTCGGCGGCGCTGCGGGTGGTGAAGTCCCAGACGCGCAGCACCTCTGCCGCCTCGAACCCGGCGGCGCGCAAGAGCGCCCTGGTCGGCGCGTGGTAGGCGACCAGCGCCTCCTCGTCGCGGGTTTTCGCCTGCCGACGTTCGAGCGCCAGCAGCGTCGGCCGGCTCGGCGCAAGCGACGCGCCGGCGGCGCTCTGCAACGCGTCGGTCACCACGACGACGTAGTCGGCGTTCGGCGCCAGCGGCGCGAGCGGGAAGGCGATGAGCAACGTCTGGCCGTCCTGCTCGACCTGGTCGAGCCGCAGCGGCACCTCGTCGCCGTAGCGTGGGTGGTCCGGCTGGGCGCAGACCAGGCGCACCGGGCTCGCCTCCGCGCTCCAGGTCAGCGGCCCCGGGAAGGCGGTCATCAGCGGAGTCACGCGCGAGAAGCCGTCAGCGAGATTCAACGCCCACGGGTCGTCGAGGTCTTTGGGCAACGAGGCCTGCTCGACCGCCACGCTCAGGCGGGTGCCACGGGCCGCGTCGGCGCGGGTGAAGGTGCTCGACGGCCAGGGGAGAAGACAACGCAGCGGATCGTTGTCGTCGCAGGCGGCGGTGAGCGGCCGCCGGTCGCCGGGGGCGCGCTCGTCGAGCGGGTCACCGCAGGCGGGAGCGAGCAGAAGCGCAAGAACGAGGCGGGTCGGGCGGGTGTGCTGCATGATGGTCGCGGCACCATAGGGCAGCCGCACCGCGGTCGACAAGCCCGTGTCGCTCAGTCACGGCAGCAGAGCACCCCGCCCTTGTCGGCGCTGGCCAGCGCGTTGCCGTCGTAGGAGCAGGAGCCGTTCGGGCAGCCGTCCTTGCGCACCAGCGCCCCTTCGTGCAGGTGGCTTTGGGCGTCGCCGCGACAGACCCACGGCCCGAGCGGCGGCTCGGCCTCGTTGAAGCCGCAGCTGTTGGCCTGCATGCTCGCCAGGGCGCGGTCGAGCGGACCGCAGCCCTTGTCGGCGGCGAGCTGGTGGCCGAGGTTGCCGCAGCCGAATACGTCGTTGTCGCCGTCCGCGGCCTCGCAGACGCTGTTGAGCACGCTCGGCTGAGCGACCGCGAAGAGGAGCGACTTGTCCGGCGCACCCGCCGGCACCGCGCCGTCGCACCCGGTCGGGGAGCTCGCCGCGACGTCGTCGCGGCCGCGGCAGACGTGCCAGCCGGCGGCGCACAGGTCGGCCGCCGAGCAGCCGGCCCCGTCGCTACGAGAACCGTGGTTGCCGCCCGCGCGGCTGCATTGCGGGCTCAGGGCGGCAACCACCAGGCCCGGCACAGCCCAAGCACCAGAGCAGCCGGCGATGCGCGGGTAGGTGTTCCAATCCAAGAAGCCCTCGCGGCTGCCGTCGGCGCAGCCGACCGCCGGCTCCACCGGCGGCTCCACCGGCGGCTCCACTGGCGGCTCCACCGGCGGCTCCACCGGCGGCTCCACCGGCGGCGACGGGGGCGTGGTCAAATCGAAGATCGCCTCGGTGGTCCGCTCCATCTGAATGACCAGGTCGCGCTGCCAGAGCGACAGCCGCACCACGGCGGCGCTGTCGATGACCGCGAGGTTGACGTCGACCCGGCCGGTGCCGAGGTCGGCGATCGCGAGCGCGGTTGCCGGCCGCTCGACCGAGACCTCGTAGTCCTCGCGCCCGGCGGCGGAGAAGAGCCGGATGGCGAGGCGCCGGTCGTCGGCGGCGGCGTTGACGGCGCTGACCAGGAGGTCGCCGGCGGTACGGCCGAGGCTGTCGGCGCCGCAGCCGCACAGCGCCAAGGTGGCGACGAGAAGAGAGGTGCGTCGGTTCATCGAAGGCTCCTTCGCGTGTCAATTGGCCGCGGCCAACAGGCGCGCCTGGCGCGCGGGGACGGTGATCTCGACGCAGCCGCCGCCGGGCTGAACTCCGCAGCCGCTGCTCTCGACGACAAAGCGGGTCTCGGGCGCGAGCAGATCGACGAGGGTCGTGCCGGGAGGGAAGCCGACCGGCATCGTCGAGCCGCCTCCGCGCGTGCGGCGCTCGCCCGCGAACGACAGGTTGACGACGACGAGCACCCGCTCGGTCGGGTGGACGCGCTCGAAGGCGAACAGGCCCTCGTCGTCGCCGCTTGGTTGCCGGGTGCTCCAGCGCACCTGCACCGCGCCGCGGCGCAGCGCCACGTGCTCGGCGCGCAGGCGGATGAGTCGTTGCAGGTGCACGAAGGTCGGGTTGTGGGTGTCGAACGGCCCCCAGGGGGCGTGGGCCGGCGGCGCCCAGAGCGTCTCGCGGTTGGCCGGGTCGTTGCCGCCGTCGAGCTCCTGCTCGGTGCCGTAGTAGAGCGCCGGGACGCCGTCCATCGTCAGCAGGTAGGTGCTGGCGAGCAGCAGCGTCCGGCGGCGCTCGGCCGCGCTCCACTCGCGCGGCATGAAGAACTGCAAACGGCCGACGTCGTGGTTGGCGAAGAAGCCCACCGGCATCGCCCGCGGCGCGAGCGGCTCGCCCGCCTCGTCGACCACGCCGTGGGCGCGCGGCACGTCGCTGTACAACGCGGCGATGGCGCCGCCTTCGCCGCACGGATCTGCGGCGCAGCCGAGGCGTTGGCAGACGAGGCGCTCGAGCTCGCAGGTGCGCGTGGTCGGGGCGAGCAAGGCCTGGCGGAAGAAGGTGTAGTACTGCGAGAAGTAGGCGACGCCGTCGACCCCTTCCCCTTGGGTGTAGGCGCCGAGCAGGCGGTCGTCGCCGTCGAAGGCCTCGCCGAAGATAAACAGGTTGTGCTTGCCGCGCGCCGCGGCGTGGCGGCGCAGCCGCGGGCAGAAGTCGTCCCAGAACTCGGGCTCGACGTGCTTGAGCGTGTCGAGGCGCAGCCCGTCGAAGTCGCCGATGTCGAGCCAGCGGGCGAAGGCCGCGGCGAGCGCGTCGCGCACGTCGGCGCGGGTGGTGTCGAGGTCCTTGAGCCCACCGGGGAAATCGCCCAGCAGCTCCTGCTCGCGCCGGCAGGGGTCGTCCCAGGCGCAGCCCCACGACGGGCAGGCGCAGGCCCCCGGGTTGGTCCAGACGGTGACCCGCCCTTTGCGGTTGTACGACTCCGGCCGGGCGAAGATCTCCGGCCGCGGCGGCATGCGATTCTGCGCCGGGTCGCGGGCGAAGACGATCGGCGCTCCGCCCGAGGGGCCGAGCGAGGTCCAGGCCTGGATGCCCTCGGACGCGAAGTCCGGATCCCACTCGGTGATGCGCACGAGGCTCGAGCCGCTCTCGGCCTGGCCGAGCGGCACGATCTCGCCGCCCTGGCCGATACCGAACTCGTCGGGCTGGCGGTTCTGGTTGATGTCGTAGAAGAAGACCGGCCCGACGTGGTTGGTGACCAGGTCGAGGATGACCTTGAAGCCGCGCGCGTGCGCCTCGTCGACCATCGTGCGCAACGCCCACAGGTCGCCGAAGTGCGGATTCGGCGCCTCGAAGTCCTGCGTCCAGTAGCCGTGGTACGAGGAGAAGCCGGCGTCCTCCTCGACGTTCTCGACCACCGGCGAGATCCACAGCGCCGTGACGCCCAAGGTTTCCAGGTAGTCGAGTTTGTCGACGATCCCCAGCCAATCGCCGCCGTGATAGGCGGTCGGGTCGGCCTGGTCGACGCGGTAGTCGTTCGAGGCGTCGCCGTTGGCGAAGCGGTCGGTCAAGAGCTGGTAGATGACCTCGTCGCGCCAGTCGACGACGTTGTCGCTCATCGGCAGGTCGCCGGGGAAGGCCGGCGTCAGACAACCGGTGAGCCCGAGCAGCGCAACAGCGACGCCGCGGCTCATGACTCACCTCCGTAGCGACTGGAGTTGAACCACCACTCGACGTTGGCGCCGAGGAAGTACTGCGCGGCGCGCGTGCGCCGCGGGTCGAGCTCGGCGTAGAGGTGGCGCGCACCCTGGTCGAGCAAGGTCACCGCGGCGACCAGGCGCAGCTGCGGGCGGCTCAGGCTCCCGTGCCCGAGCGAGACCGCCGGCATCAGCCCGAGCTGCAGCGCGACCGGCCGCTCGTGGGTGTAGCTCACCGGCGAGAGGCCGTTGGGCCTGAGGTATTGGAGGTTGGCCTCGGCGAGGAGGTGGAAGACCTCGGTCACGTACCAGGCCGGACGGACGGCCACCGCCGCCTCCCAGCCATCGTCACGATCGTAGCGATTCGGGTCCGCGTCGACGAAGTAGCGGGCATACGCCCCGGCGAGCAGGCCGGCGCGCTCGCCGTGCTCGAGGTGGGCCGACAACCCGGCGAGGAACTCGCGCGCCGGCGCGGCGCGCTTGTCCGGGTCCACACCGAATGGCACGCCGAGCTCGTCGAAGATCGCCAGGCCCCCGGCGACGCGGGTGAAGAGGTTGACCGAGGCGCGGCCGTGCACCTCGGCCAGCCCGAGCTCGGCGCCGGCGAGGAAGCCGTGGTCGTCCGGCATCGCCTCGTCACGGCCGTCGGCGAGCCGGACCTGTCCGGCGGGAAGCGCGTGCACCTCACCGTAGAGGACGGGCTTGAGCCGCCAGCGCTCGCCGGCGAGGACGTGCTCGGCGCGCAGGCTGCTGACGACCCGCTGGCGGTCGAGGTAGAGCACCTCGCGCGTGCCGAAGGTCTCGGCCGGCACGGTGACCAGCTGGGTCTGGAAGCGGTCGCTCAGCCGGTTGACGCCGAGGTGCCAGCCGAGGTGCGTGGCGCCGAACGTGAAGTCGACCCCGCCCCCGACGGTGTTCTGCTCGTCGAGGGGCCAGAAGTCGAGCAGGTAGATGTCGTCGCCGCGCAGCATGCGCGAGCCGACCCAGACCGAAAGGCCATCGAGCCCGACGCCGCGCGCCTCGACGTAGAGGTTGCGCAGCGCCAGGTCGGCGGCGAAGTCGCCGTCGAAGTGGAAGATCCGCTCCCCCAACGCCAACGTGAAGCGTGAGATCACCAGCGTCCGCCCGGCGGCGACCGGTTGGCGGTAGCCGAGATCCAGCTCGACGTACGGGCCCTCGAGCAGGCGCGGCGCGTAGCGCACGACCTCGACCTGACGGCCGGTACCGCCGGCAAGGTTCGAACCCCAGGCGAGGCGTCCGTACGAGCCGAGCTCGAAGCGCTCGACCTCGGCGTCGTCCGCCGCGATCTCCTCGACCTCGACGCCGACGCTCGCCGGCTCGGCGATGGCGACAACCGGCCACAGGGCGCCGGTGAGCGCGAGCCAGCACCAACGGCCGCTCACCGACGCACCAAGACCGCGGCGTCACGAGCGCCGAGGTTGACGGTGACGCTGCCGTTGTCCACCGTGAGGTCCTGCTCATGCACCAGGTCCCGGACCGCGGTGCCCGTGGACCAACCGAGCTCGCTGACCGAGATGGTGCGCGTCTGGGGGTTGCCCTTGCGGTTGAGCACCACCGCCGCGGCGTCGCCGTCGGTCTCGAGCGCGTAGGCCCAGAGGAGCTTGTCGTCGTCCAGGTGCAGCTGCCGGCGCTGGCCGTAGCGGAAGGCCGGGTGCGCGTGCCGCGCGGCGAGCAGCTTCTGGACGTGCGCGAGCGTACCCTGCTGCCGGCTGGTCAGCTGCTCGCCGAAGCGCATGAAGCGGCGGTTGTCCGGGTCGCCCGCGCCCTCCAGGCCGAATTCGTCGCCGTAGTAGATGAGCGGCACGCCGGGGTTGGTGAGCAGGAAGGTCCACGCCAGCCGCAGCCGCGCGTGCGGCTCGTCCCACTCGGGCGCCGGCGGTGCGTTGTTCCAGCCCTGCTCCTTGGCGCCGTTGCCCCACATGTCGCCGATCTGCCCGGCGGCGTGGCTGATGGCCCGCGGCACGTCGTGGTTGCCGAGGAACGTACCCATGATCGCCTGGTCGCCGTAGAAGCCGTCGTACTCGTTGAGCGCCCAAGCGAGGCTGCCGAGGTCGCGCTCCTCGCGCAGCAGCGTCGTGACGATCTGCCAGTAGAGCGGGAAGTCGAACTGGCCGTCGAGCTCCTCGGGGCGCACGTAGTCGCGGATCAAGGTTGCGGCGTCGTGCCCCTCGCCGACGTAGGTCTCGCCGACCAGGTAGAAGCGCTCGCCGGTGGTGGCGACCGACTCGTTGAGCCGCGCGCGCAGTGCGAAGGGGAAGTCGTGCACCATGTGCTTGACCGCATCGAGGCGGAAGCCGTCGAGCTCGGCCTCCTGCGCCAGCCAGACCGCGTGCTCGACCACGGTGTCGAGCACCGCCTGGTTGGTGAAGTCGAAGTCGGGCAGGTAGTCGGTGAACCAGCAGGAGATCGGCTGCTCCCAGCCGCAGGTGTACAGCGCGTGATACCAGGCCGGCGTGTCGTAGCGGTGCTGCTGCCACAGTGGGCTGTCCTGGTGCACGTGGTTGGCGACCAGATCGACCAGGACCCGGATGCCGCGCGCGTGCGCGGCGCGCACCAGGGCCTTGAGCTCGGCCAGCGTGCCGAAGTGCGGCTCGATCGGCACGACGCCGGCGAGCTCGTGTCCGTCGCGCCAGCCGGTCGCGATCGGCCAGTACGAATGGTAGGCGGCGTAGAGATGCCCGTCGCCGCCGATGCCGCGGCCGGCGCCGCCGGTGTTCTCGACCACCGACGAGAGCCACAGCGCGTTGACGCCGAGCTGATCGAAGTAGCCGGCCTCGAGCTTCGCCTGCAGGCCGGCGAAGTCACCCCCCTGCCAGTTGGCCCGGTGGTCGACGCCGTCGACCGGGCGGTTGTTGCCCGGGTTCCCGTCGGCGAAGCGGTCGGTGAAAGCGAAGTAGAGCACCGCGTCCTGCCAGCGGAAGGGCTGCGGCTCGACCCAGACCGGCACAAAGAGCCGCTCGGCGGCGCGGCCGGCGCGATCGGCGGCGCGGATGCGATAGGCGTACTTGCCGCGCGGCAGGCCCTGATCATCGATGACGAACAGGCCGGTCGCCGGGTCGAAGGCGGCGGTGACAGCCTCATCGTTGCGGGTCACGTGCGCGCGGGCAGGATCGACGCCGGCGCGCTCAGCGCCGTCGAGGTAGCGCACGGCGAAGCGCACGCGCCCGCCGGTCACCTCGGGGTGACCCTGAAGGACGAGCCGGGGCGTGGCGCAGTCGCGGACCCGAAGACGCGAGTTGCGCACGCCACCGACCCACTTGAAGAACGGGTTGGCCGGGTCCTCAAACCACCGCTCGCCGCTCTGGTCGAAGAGCTTGTAGGCGTAGTCGCCGGCCTCGAGCTGCAACGTGGCGCGCCAGCTGCCGTCGGCGGCCTGGGTCATCGGCGTCGCGAGGCTCCAGCCGTTGAACTCGCCGCGCAGGAACAGGCTGCCGGCGCTCTCACCGGCAGGCGGAACGTAGGTGACGACGGTGTCGCAGGAGTCGGCGGCGACGCACCCCTCGCCGGTGTCGGCGTAGCCCGGATCGCAGGCGCACAGATGCCCCGTGCCGACCGCCTGGCACAGGCTCCGGTTCGGCTCGACGCACGGGTTCGGCAGGCAGGGGGTGGCCACGCTCGGCCCGCTCGGCCCCTCGACGCAACGCCCATCCTCGAGCACAAAACCGTCGCCGCAGACGTCCTCCTCGAACGCTTCCGGTTCTCGCTGACAATCCGGTCCCTTGCAGGGATTCGGGAGACCGCAGCCGGTCAGAGAGATGGCAACGACGGCGACGAGCAGGATGAAACGCATCATCATAATGCCCTCGGGCACCCTGGGGGTGGGCGCAGGTGTTCGTGATGGTGAGACACCGCTCAGCGGCAAAAGCGGAACCGCGCCTCCCTTGGGTCCACCTGACAATCTCTGGTAGCCTCGGGCTCCGCGTCGGCCGATCGGCGGCGCCTGGCGCGCGGGGGTGGGCTGATGAAATCAATCGCGACGTCGATTGCGCTCGGCGCTTGGCTGATGCTTGGCAGCGCCTGTGACAACGGCCCCCCGTCCTCGCGCTACCCTCCAGGTGGCTCGTACGGCGACTCGAGAGGCGGCGACGGCGCCGCCGGGGACGCGACAGGTGGCGACGAGCAGGGTGGCGACGCCACTCCGGGTTGCACGACGCAGCTCGAGTTCCAGCAGACGGCCTCGACCATGGCCGACCTCCTCTTCGTCGTGGCCGACGGTCCGAGCATGGCGCAGGAGCAGGGTTCGCTGAGCGCTGCGGCGACCGACCTCCTCGCGGTCTTGACCGACGCGGCCGTCGATTTTCACATCGGCGTGGTCTCGGCCGACCCGGCCGACGGCGGAGTTCTACACGTCGGGGGGAGCGGCCCGGCCGTGGTGACCCCGAGTACGCCGGACGCCGCGTCTGTGCTCGCCGCGAACCTCCTGGTCGGCGTCTCGGGCTCGACGCGGATCGAGGCGTTCGCCAGCGCCGCGCTCGCGCTCGGCCGCGGCGGTGATTGGCGCCCCGGCGCCCCGGAGATCCCGCCCAACCCAGGCTTTCTTCGTCGGGGACTCTGTGCCGGCACCTGCGACGGGACCTCGACCACGTGTGCCGTCGATCAGGATTGTCCGGATGCACCGCTCACCCTCGTCTTCGTCGGCGACGGCGACGACCAGAGCTTCGGTCCGGTGCGCTACTACGCGCGCCTCTTCGAGTCCCTTCGTCGCCCGGGGGACGACGGTCACGTCGCTCATGCCGCCGTGATCGGCCCGCCGCCGGCCGGTTGTGTCCACGCCGTCCGCGGCGCCGCGGGCGCCGGCGATCGATTTGCCGAGCTGGTAGCAAGAGCCGGGGGCGAGGCCTGGAGCATCTGCGACGACCTGTCCCACACCATGCCTGCGATCGGACGGCTGGCGACTCGTCAGCAGGCGCGTTTCTCCCTCGACGTCGCCCCCGACCTCGCAGCGGTCATCCCCTGCGGAGCTCTCGTGCCCGGACCGTTTTGCGTGCGGGTCGGCGCCCAGCCGACCGACCGGTATCAGTTCGCCGCGTCGACCAACGAGATCGTGTTCGAAGCGGCGGACGTGCCGGCCGTCGGGGCCGTCATCACGATCGCCCACGCCCCGTGCGGAATCGCCTGCACTGCCGGCAGCTGTTGGAACGGGTGGTTCTGCAACTCCCTGCAGAACTGCCAACGCGAACCGACGTGCCGGGACAACCAGGACTGTGAGACCGGCGAGCTGTGCCACACGGCCGCGCTGCCGTCGAGCTCGTGCATTCCCGCGAGCGACTGTGGCGCCAGCGTCCACTGTCCGCTCGGCCAGTATTGCTCGGCAGCCACCTTCACCTGTACGTCCGGCTGTCGCTCGACCGGCGATTGCCCGCTGCGGGAGGTCTGCGTCGCCGAGGCCTGTGTCCCGGCCGGCACGGTCTCGGATTGCGCTCTTTGTCCGGCGAGCCCCATGCCCGATGCCTCGTATTGTGACTTTGGCGAAGTATGCGGCGCCTTCGGGCAATGTGCGGCCCACGCCGCCGCCACCGACCTTTGCGCCACGTGTGACGCGATTCATCCGTGTGCGGCGTCCTTGGTCTGTTTGGCCGACGACACGGGCGGCACGTACTGCGCGGCGACCTGCCAGGGGGAGGCCGATTGCCCGAACGGCTATCGCGCCTGTGCGCCTTTGCAGATCGTGACGGGCCCGTGCAACACGGGCGGCGGCGGGCCGTGCGATTGCACCGACACCGGCACCTGTCCGAACGGCGGCCGCTGCGTTGGCTCGGGCTCGCGCGCCTACTGCGAGTGCGTCGCCCAACAGGACTGCGATCTGCTCGCCGGCTTCTGCCTGTTCAACACCTGCCTGACCGGGGGCAGTACCCCCTGCGTAGTGGACCGGGACTGCGCCTGCGACGACCACCGGTGCGTCGTGGGCGGTTTTCCCTGCCAGACCGCGGCCGACTGTGACCTCTCGTGCGTGCAGGTGCCCGCGGCGAACGGCACGGTCGGCCAGTGCTTGACCACCGCGCAGGTGTGCGGCAAGGACGGCGAGGTCAGCTGCACCGAGCTGACGACCGGCGTCGCCGAGTGCCGGGCGCCGTGAGCGCTCAGGCGACCGGTTCTGATCGGCGTTGCCGCTCGGTGGTCAACGAAGATAGAACGTCGCCATGCCGAGCGGCTGCAGGTTGGCCTCCTGCTCTGGGCTGGCGCGCCTGCTCGGCCTCGCCGGCGTCGCCGTCGCCTGCCACCCGCTCGACGACTTCCGCCTCGGCTGCGGCGCCGACTGCGACGAACCACCGCCGGGCGACGGCGCCGGGGACGGGGCCGACGACGCGACCGACCCGACCTACGCCGACGAGGGGCCGCCGATCGCCGAGGGCTGCTCCGACCTGACGCGCGAGGGCTACCAGAACCAGAGCATCTACCCGCGCATCGCCGCCTGCGCTGGCGGCTGGTCGGTGCCGGGGGTCGTCGGCCGGATCGCGCGCACCTGCGACGCCCAGTCGGGCAACAACTCGGCCAACTACGATGGCATCGGCTGCTCGGCCGCGGATCTGTGCGGCCAGGGCTGGCACATCTGCCGCGGCCGCGACGAGGTCGCCGCCAACGCCGCCGACGGCTGCGCGCTCGCGATCCCCCCGGGCACCCCGGACAAGCAGCTCCTGTTCGTCACCGCCCAGCCGAGCGCCGGCGGGTTGAGCTGCAGCGGTGCGAGCGGCGATGACGACGTCTTCGGCTGCGGCAACCTGGGCGTCGCGCTCTCGCCCGGCCACGACTGCGCGCCGCTCAACCGCGCGCTGGCGAGCAGCATCGACGGCACCTGCTCGTTCAACGAGGCCGAGCCGCCGCTCGGCCCCTGGCAGTGTCCGGGGGGCGCCGGCAGCGCCGCGCACGAGGGGGCGAACCTGACCAAGTTCGGCTGCACCAATCAGACCTGCACCTGGAACGGCTGGCCGATCGGCAACTCGGCCCGCGGCGGCGTGCTCTGCTGCCAGAACTGAGGCGACGGGCCTATCGCCGCGCTCACCCTGACGGCGAGGGGGAGGCTCCCTGGGCGGCCAGCGCGGCCAGCGCCGGGCCGGTCAAGCGGAAGGTCGTCCAGTCGCACATCGGGCGAGCGCCAACCTCCTCGTAGAAGCGGATCGCCGGCTCGTTCCAATCCAGCACCGCCCACTCGAGGCGGCCACACCCGCGCGCCCGCGCGAGCGCGGCGAGCCGAGCCAGCAGCGCCTTGCCCACCCCGCGACCGCGCCAGGCGGGGAGAACGAACAGGTCCTCGAGATAGAGGCCCGGCCGGGCGAGGAAGGTCGAGTAGGTGTGGAAGAAGAGCGCGAAGCCGACCGGCGTCGCGCCGACCTGGGCGAGCAGCACCTCGGCCGCCGGTC
>JBFYZW010000625.1:0-7706 GCA_041309305.1 Deltaproteobacteria bacterium
GCCGCGGCGCCGATGAGGCCGCGCGCCAGCAGCGCCAGCGCCAGCGCGCCGGCCCCGAGGGCGGCGTGGTAGAGGAACCCGAGCGCCGCGAGCGGCCAGAGCAACGGCGTGGTCGCGAACAGAAGGGGCAGGCTCCACCACAGCGCGGGTCGCTGGCCACGGATGACCCGGAACCAGCGGGCGTGCCGGTCGACGGTCTCGGCGACGCTCTTGCTGCCGACCCGCGAGACGACCACCGCCGGCAACGGCTCGACCTCGAGGTGTCGCTGCGCGAGCCGGCGGGCCAGCTCCATGTCCTCGCCCAGGTAGTCGGGCAGCGACTCGAGCTCGAGCCGCGTCAGGGCGTCGAGCCGGCAGGCGAAGAGCTTGCCGACCAGGCCGCGTGGGTCGAGGGCGCAGAGCAGCGGGAAGGCGTGCAGCGAGCCGGACAGGACCGCGACCGAGGCGCGGTTGCCGCACGCCGGCCCGCCCGCCTCGACCGGCGGGACCCACACCGCGCCGACGTCGCCGGCGAGCGGCGCGACGAGGCGGTCGAGGTCGACGCCGGCGAGATCGACGTTGCTGTCGGCGTTGACCAGCACCGCGAACTGCGACCCCCGTTCGCGCACCGCCGCGGCGAGCAGCGCCGCCTTGCGGTTGGCGCCCGGCTGGTCGAGGACGGTGACCTCGGCGCGCCAGCCCGCGGCGCGCAGCTCCTCGCTCACCGCGCGCAGGACCGGTAGCGCGCCGTCCTCGAGCGAGTCGACCGCGAAAAGGAGCGCCGGTCGGGTGGCGCAGCGCATCGCCGTCACCGAGCGCAGGCAGTCGCCGAGGTGCGGCTCGTCGCCGGCGCAGGGACGGAGGAGCACCACCGGCCCCGGCGGTGGGGTCGGCGGCGTGCGCGTGCGGCGCGCCAGGCGGCGGCGCTTGTAGACCGCCGAGAGCCCGACCCAGAACAGCGCGTCGGCCCAGACGAGCGCCACCGCGCCGGCGATGAGGCCGAGCCAGCTCATCGCGCGTAGCGCAGCGTCCGGTAGCGGAGCATGAACTGCATCCACGGGGTGCGGAAGACGTCGAGCGAGAGCGCCTCGTGCACGCCGACCGCGACCCGGCCGCCGAGGCGGGTCTGCATCAGGGTCCGGGCGTAGAACGGCGAGTCGAGCTGGGTGGCGAGGACCTCGGCCGCGCCGCCCGGCTCGCAGCGCGTCGGGCGGGGAAACAGCCACAGCCCGGTGCGGCCGAGGTTCGCCGGCGGCGGCGGGGCGATCTCGGTCACCGTGCCGTCGTGGCCGAACAGCGCCGCGAGCGTGAACGGCCCGGCGCGGCGGCGGTCGGCGTCGTAGAGCACCGCGGTCCCGTTCGGGAGGACCAGCCGCGACCAGGTCCAGAAGCGGAAGCCGGCCTCGATCGGCTCGTCCCCCTCGTTGCCGTCGTGGTAGCCAGTGCCGGAGAAGCGCAGGGCAGGCTGGTCGAACTCGACCTCGATGCGCGCGCTGGGCGCGATCGCCCACCAGCGGTGGCGGCCGGCCTCATCGAGGACGAACGGCCGGTCGAAGCGGGCGTGGGGGTAGAGCCAGAGTCGGCCGTGCACCGGCCGGTAGCCAGGGACGGTGACGTCGTCGAAGTGGGCGGCGAGGTGGTCGCCGCGCCACTCGAGGAAGCTCCGGCCGATGCCGAGGTGGTCGGCGGTGCGGTGCACCTCGCCCGGGGGCCACTCGGTGTAGACGAAGGCGCTGCCGCCGGGGCCGTGCACCGCGACGTTGAGGGCGCAGAAGTCCATCGGCTCGGCCGGCCCGCGCCGGCGGGCGGCGAAGTAGTAGGGGGAGAAGACGTTGCCGACCAGCGCGATCACGGTGACGCCGGCGCGCCGGTCGGCGCTCACCGCGTCGAGGTACCACCATGCATACCCGTCGGTGCCGACAGGCCGGTCAAACCGAAATCGGTCAGCAGCGCCGCCGCCGCCTGTCGGCCGCCCAGCGCCGCCATCGGCACCCCCGCGCCCGGGTGGCCGCTGCCGCTCGCCAGGTAGAGCCCCGGCAGCCTGGTCCGCGCCCCGGTCCGTTGCAGCGGCGCCCACATCGAGTGCGTCGCGCGGCCGTAGATCGCGCCGCCGGTGTGCGGGAAGAAGCGCGCGAAGTCGTTCGGCGTGGTCAGCTCCTCGCGCTCGGGTTGGCGATCGACCCGCAGGCCGCAGCGCTCGAGCAGGCTGAAGGCGCGTTCCAGGCATGCGTGGACCTCCACGTCGCCGAAGGGCGCGACGTCGCCGCGCGCCGGCGCGTTGATGATCAAGAACAGCCGCTCCGGACCGCCCGCGTGCTTGCCGTCCCGGTCCTGAGCGCGGATGTAGACGGTCGGCTCCTCGGGCAGCCGACCGCGGGCGAAGATGTCGTGGAACTCGCGCGCGTAGTCGGTGCGCCAGAAGAAGACGTTGTGCGGCGCCAGCGTCAGGCCGGAGGTCGGCGCCAACGTCGCCAGCGTCAAGGCCGACAGCGACCGCTCGGCGACCGAGGTCGGTCGGACGCTGCCCCGCGCCGCTGGCCCGAGCGCGCCGGCGCCGAGCGCCGCGACGTCGCCGTTGAAGACCACCGCGTCGGCGTCGAGCTCCTCGTCGGCGAGGCGGACCCCGGCGACCCGACCGCCACGCACGATGAGCTCGCCGACCTCGACCCCGGTGCGCAGCGTCGCGCCGCGCGCCGTGGCCAGGCGAGCGAGGGCGCGGGCGAGGTTGGCCATGCCGCCGTCGACCAGCCACACCCCGGCGAGCTCGACGTGGGCGATGAGGTTCAACGTCGCCGGCGCCGCGTAGGGGGACGAGCCGTAGTAGGTGGCGTAGCGGCCGAACAGCTGGCGCAGCCGCTCGTCGGCGAAGTGGCCGCTGAGCGCGCGGGCCATGCTGCGCAGCCCGTCGAGGGCGACGAAGTCGCGCATGCCGGCGAGGCCCGTGGCCCGGCCCATCTCGCGCAGCGTCGGGCTCGGCAAGAGGATGAAGGTCCGCTCGGCGGCGGCGGAGATCTTGGCCGCCTGGGCGACGAAGGCGCGGAAGGCCTTCGCCTCGCGCGCGCCGGCGAAGTCGGCGATCGCCGCGGTCGAGCGCTCGAGGTCGGCGTACAGGTCCAGGCGCGAGCCGTCGGTCCAGGCGTGGCGGGCGAGGATCTCGCTCTGGCGCAGGCGCACCTCCTCGGCCAGCCGGGTGCCCAGGTCGGTGAAGATCTGCTCGAACACCCAACGCATGGTCAAAACCGTCGGCCCGACGTCGATCGGCCGGCCGGCGAAGGTCACCTGACGCAGCTTGCCGCCCAGCTCGGCGCCGCGCTCGAGCAGGGTGACCTCGGCGCCGTGCGCGGCGAGCTCGGCCGCGGCGGTCAGGCCGCCGATGCCGCCGCCGGCGACGATCACGCGCGGTGGTCTGCGCATCACGGCCCCCCTTGCGCCGCCGGCGCGTCGGCGCGCACCGGCCAGCGCGCGACGCTCAGCCGGGCGCAGCTCGCCTCCGGGGCGCGCTGGAAGACGAAGCTGCCCCGCTGCACCTCGTCGGTCTCGCGGCCACCCCAGGTCAAACAGGCGCTCGAGGCGCCGAGCACCTCCTGCTGGACGCGCACCTCGATTTGACCGCGCAGCTCGGTGGCGGTCGCGCGGCCGTCGATGCGCGTGGTCGTCGCGTTGGCGACGTAGATCTCGCCGTCACACATCGGCGCGTCGACCAGGATGGTCAACCCCGGGTTCCCGTCGCCGTCGAGGTCTTCGCTGCCCCAGCCCGACCAGGTCGGCGCGGCCTCGAGCCGCTCGCCGACGACGCGCCAGAGCAACCGGGAGGTGGGCAGGGCCGCCAGGCTGCGCGCCGGCATCGCGACGTCGACCCCGAGCACCGGCGCGAAGGTGACGGCGCAGGCGGTCTGCTCGAGCTCGAGCAGGTCGCCGAAGCGGCGGACCCGCGCGACGATGAAGGTGTCGGTGCGCGTCGCGAGCGCGCCGAGGATCGGCACGCGACGCTCACCGTAGGTGACCTGGTGGCCGACCCACGTCTCGGTCGTGGTCTGCGCGGCGAGGGCGACGAGCAGCGAGAGCGTGAGCGGCATCGGCGCCTATCCTGTCAGAGTCCGGCCTTCGGGGACAGGCTCACCGTGCGCAACACCTCGCGCAGCTCGCCGAACTCCTCGACGCGGTGGCCGATCTCGGGCTCGTTCGGCCAGGCGCCGTGCCCGCCGAGGACCAACAGCCCTCCGCCCTGCGCGGCGGCGGCGCCGAGCGTCCTCGCCTGGGCCGCGAGCGCCCCGGCGTCGGTCGACGCCGACGAGGCGGAGATCGCCACGCCGTCGACCCGTCGCGACGCGAGCAGCTCCGCCGCCTCGGCGATCGGCGTGCGCCGCCCGACCCAGCGGGTCTGCCAATCGGCCTCACGGAAACACAGCTCGGCGAGCGCGAGCCCGAGCAGGTGGTCGTCCCCTTCGGCGGCGAGCAGCAGCGCGGTGGGGCTGCCCTGCGAGCTCGGCATCGTCCCGGCGACGAAGGCGAGGGCGCGGGTCAGCCGCTCGCTCATCGCGTGCTCGTCGAGGATCGAGATCCGCCCGGCCTGCCAACCCTCACCGATCGCCTCGAGCACGCCGGCGAGCTCGTCGGCGACGGCCGCCCAGTGGCCGAGCCGGCTGCGCTCGGCGAAGAGCGCAGCGCTGAGGCCGTGCGGCTGCTCGACGCTGAGCAGCTCCATCCATCGGTCGGTACGGGCGTTTTGCGCCGGCCCGGCGGTTTGTTGCACCGCGCGGAGGCGCTCGACGTCGCTGGCCCGGAAACGCCGGTGACCTCCGGTGGTCCGCAGACAGTTCAGGACCCCTTCGTCGGCCCAGCGCTTGACGGTCGACGGACCAACCCCGAGGAGCTCGGCCGCCTCGCGCGTGCTCAATATTTCACGCATCGGTGGAAGATAGTCGTTTTGGTCGAAATCTCAAGGCCGAGCGGCGCGATTCTCGCCCGGGCCGAACAGGGTGACGACGCCGTCCCGCGCGCGCGCCAGGAGCCGCGGGCTCGGATCGGCGACGAGGACCTCTTCGACCTGGTGGTTGTCCTTGGCCCATCTGGCCAGGCGCTCGACCTTCTCGCGCCGCTCCGTCGGGCTGAGCGTCGTCCACCCGGTGGCGATGGTCACGACCAGCCGTCTGTCTTGCAGCAGCACCTGGCGGGCCGGCACCAGGTCGGAGATCGCCGCCGGCGACAGCTCCTTGGGCGCCTGCCGGCGCGGGGCGAGCAGGAAGGTGTTCAGGTTCCAGGCGGCCAGCGCGACCACCGCGAGGGTCGCGATCGCGCCGACCAGCGGTCGCAGCGAGGTGCGGCGCGGCGCGCGCCCCTTGTGCAGCAGGCGCGGCTTGGTGATCACCCGCCGGCGCCGGCTCTGCTTGGGCGCTCGGCGCAGCTTCACCCGCCGCGCCTTGCGCGCCCGGATCTGCCGCATCAGCCGCTCGCCATACGGCCGGTGCGGCTCGGCCTCGATCACCGCGCGGGCGTGCTTCTCGGCGCGCACCGGATCGTGCAGGTGCTCGAGGGCGAGCACCGCCAGGCGGGCGTGGATGTTGCCGCGGTTGGGCGGGTCGAGGTCGAGCGCCGCCTCGAGCAGCCCGGCGGCCTCGGCGAAGTCGTTGTTGCGCTCCGCCGCCAGCCCTTGTGCGACCAGCGCGTGCGCCTTGCGCCACAGCTCGCGCTGCTCGCGTTCGGCCTCCCGACCCGGGAAGAGGGCCGCGGCGCCGGTGTCGATCCCGGCCGCCCAGGCGTCGATCTCGTCGTCGTCGGTCGGTTGCTCGGGGATGTGCAGCACGCCGTCGTGGGCCAGCTCGCTCAGCTCCTGCAGCGCCAGCTCGAGGTCGATGCCGGCGCCGCGGGCGATCTGCGCCACGCTGTTGTTGCCGTCGACGAAGGCGAGCAGCCGGAGCTGCATCGGGTTCAACGCCGGGCGCCGGCCCTCCGCCTTGCGCGGTTGGCTGTCCGGCCAGATGATCGGCACCTCCGGCACGGCACCGGTGGCTGGCTCCTGGTCGGCGGCGGCCGGCTCGTCGGCCTCGGCCAACTCACCGCCGAGGACGAGCACGTCGACCTCGGGGCGTTCCCCGTCGTCGGCCTCGTCGGGCCAGGGGGCCTCCTCGAGCTCGAACACCGCCGCGTCGTCGTCGTCGTCGGCCTGGTCGCTGTCGGCCGGCGCACCCTCGTCGTCGCCGGCGAGGCCGGTGAGGTCGGCGATCAACGCCAGGATGCGTTGATTCATCGTGGCGTCGAGGTCGACGAAGCGCAGGCCGAGCCCGAGCAGCGCGCCGTGTTGGTCGTGGACGTGGCGCACGACCTGGCAGCGGACCGCGAGCTCGTCGCCGCTCTCCGGGTGGACCAACCGCAGCGGCAGCGCGTCGCCCAGCGGCAGCGGCTCGCTGGTCTCGATGAACAGGCCCCCCTCCGAGATGTCGCGCAGCGCGGCACGCCCGTGGTCACCGACCACCGTCACCGGCAGGTGGAGCTCGAAGCGCTGGTGGCGCCGGCGTTCGGTGGCGGGGGTGGGGTTCATGTCACGGCACCACCAGATCGTCGACGACGTTGACCAGCCGGCCGGCCTTGTCGATCGTCCAGCGGTCGAGCGTCCCGTCGAGATCGATGTTGCCGACCGCGCCGACGACGAAGTCGTGCGGCGAGACCACGGCGACCGGGAGGTCGCTCTCGCTGAGCAGCACGCCGAAGGCGTCGACCATCTTCTCGCCTGAGAAGGAGCCGGCGCCGGCGGCGCGCAGCTCGCCGGTGTCGTTGGTCGCGCTCGCCGCCGGCACGGCGTCCGAGGTGAAGCCGTAGAGGTAGACCGGGACGCCGTCGACCGCGAAGGCGCAGCGGGTCAGATTGTCGGTGTAGGTGCCGAAGTCGCCCAGGTGCGCGGTCTGAGCCGCGGCGAGCGCCGCCAGGTGCGAGATCGCCTCGGTGCGCATCGCCCGAGCGCGGTAGGTGATGAAGTTGGGCAGCGCCGCCGAGATCAGCGCGCCGATCACCGCGATGACGATGAGCAGCTCCATCAGCGAGAAGCCCGCCGCCTGTCGCCCGCCCGTCACTGTTCCTCCGCCTGGCGCCCGCCGCCGGTCGCAGGGCATCTTACGGGATCGTCCGCGGCCTGTCAGCTGCCGATTGGCGAGCGGTGGGTGGTGGCCCTATGATGGCGCGATGGCCTCGCGCTACGATCGGCAGCTCCGCCTGCCCGAGCTCGGCGTCACCGGTCAGGCTCGCCTGGCCGGCGCGCGCGTCGGCGTGGTCGGCTGCGGGGGGCTGGGGGCGACGGTGATCGCGCTGTTGGCGCGGGCCGGCGTCGGCCGGCTGCGGCTCATCGACCGCGACGTCGTGACCGGCGACAACCTGCACCGGCAGATCCTCTTCGACGAGGCCGACGCCACCGCCTGCCGGCCGAAGGCCACCGCCGCGGCGTCGGCCGTGGCGCGGCAGAACCGCGAGGTGGCCGTTGAGGCGCGGGTGGCCGACCTGACGTCGCACAACGCCCGGGCGTTGCTCGACGGGCTCGACCTGGTGATCGACGGCACAGACAACCTGGAGACGCGCTACCTGATCAACGACCTCTGTCTCGAGCTCGAGCGGCCGTGGATCTACGGCGGCGCGGTTGGGACCACCGGGATGATGATGGTCTGCGGGCCGTCGCCGGCGCCGTGTCTGCGCTGCCTGGTGCCCGAGCCGCCGGCGCCGGGCGGCACGCCGACCTGCGA
>JBFYZW010000626.1:0-3798 GCA_041309305.1 Deltaproteobacteria bacterium
ATGATCCCGGCCATCACCCCGAAGGCCCCGTGCCAACCGACCGTCTCCTGGACGATGAGCAGCACGCCGCCGCCGATGACCATGCCCAGGCGGTAGCCGCCGACCTGCAGCCCGTTCGCCCAGCCCCGCTCCCGGACGGTGAGCAGGTGGACCGCCAGGCCGTCGGTGGCGATGTCCTGGGTCGCGCTGAGCAGGTTGGTCGCCAGGACCCCGGCGAGCAGCACGGCCATCGCCCCGCGCTCGGCGGCGAAGGCCAGGCCGACGAGCAGGAGCACCGACGCACCCTGCAAGGCCAACAGCCAGCTGCGCCGGCGGCCGAGCCGGTTGTTGGGCGTTCGATCGATCCACGGCGCCCAGAGGAACTTCATCGCCCACGGGAGGGCCAAAAGGCTGCTCAGGCCGACGAGCTCCAACGCGTAGCCGTGCTGGCGCAGGTGGACCGGCACCGCCTGGGTGAAGAACCCGTACGGCAGCCCCTGCGCCAGGTAGAGGCTGCCGAGCAGCAGGAGCTTGCCCGCCGCCCCCGGCGGCGCCCTGTCACGCGTTTGGCCCAAGTCCGCCGCCTCAGAACCGCCCGGTGACGCGGAGGAAGAAGCCGTGCGGGTCGTGCCCCACCGGCGCGAGGAGGTCGTCGGAGAAGTGGGTGAAGTTGTAGCCAACGCCGACCGCGACGTACTCGACCGGAATCCAGGCCAGCTCGCACAGCGCGCCGTGCATCGTCTCCTCGGTCAAGAGGTTCGTCAACCAGCGGTACTCGACCCCGGCGTCGAGCCAGGTGCGCAGGTGGTAGTTCAAGCGCACCAGCGCCAGAATGGTCGTCGAGCGGATCGGCGGTAGATCGGCGTCGTCCAGCGCCGAGAGCTTCAGCGCCAGCTTGCCGACCGCCTGCACCCCGTAGCCGAGCTCGACCGCCGGCTCGAGCGAGACGACGTCGGAGGTCTCGAGCTGGAACTGGGTCAGGTTCTCGGTCACCGGCAGCCGCTCCAGCCGGCGCGTCCACTTGAACAGGCCCTCGACCCGGTCGCTGTCCACCGGCCGGAGGGCGAGCCCGACCGAGATGTCGAGGAACTGCCCCTCGGCGAAGCCGTAGGTATTGCCGAGCTCGAGCGCGGCGTCGAGGTTCTGCACCGTCGCGCCGCGCAGGCGCATCAGCGCCACCAGGTTCCGGTCCAGCCGCCAGTCGCCGCCCGCCTGGCCGAACAGCACCAGCCGATCCGGAGCGCCGAGGTTGTCGTCGACCCGGTCATAACGCAGCTCGAAGCGCGCGCCGGCCTTCAAGGTGGTGCGCCGCACGTAGTCGAGGCCGATCGAGAAGGCGTCGCGCGACGAGAGACCGGTCGGGAAGACGCCGGCCGACGAGTAGCCGGAGGCGCTGAACTGCTGGTCCCGGCGCAGCGCGCTGGCGCCGTAACCGGAGACGTTCCGATCCCCGACCGCGTAGCCCTGATCCCCGACCACCAGACCCCCGCCCGCGTCGCCGAGCAGTTGCGAGCGCTCGTAGGCGAGGTTCAGCCGCAGCCCCTCGATCAGCGTCCAGCGGTTGTCCATGCCGAAGACCGCCCGCCCGCTCTGCCCCGAGGCCAGCGCGTCGAGCTGGTACTCGGCGTAAGAGCGTGAGCCAGGGATCGCCGTCGACTCGCCGCCGACCACGGTGGTGCTGACCGACTGGTCGCCGCCGGCGACGAACCGCTCGGCGGCGTAGAAGCTGAGCGCGTCGCTCACCTGCGAACGCAGCCCGACCTGCGTGCTGTTCGTCCCCGACCAGCGCACCGACTCGGTCGCGGTCAAGGTCAGCCACTCGGCCAGCGCGTAGCGACCGCCCACGGTCGTGACCAGCTGGTCACCCCAACCCTCGAGCACCCGCCGATCGCCGCCGAAGAGCACCTCCTGCTCGGCGAGGCCCGTGAGCCGCGGGCTGAGCTTCAGCTCGCCGTAGCCGGTGACCCCCTCGGTGTTGACCACCCGCTCCCCGTCGTCCCAGTAGGTGTTGCCCACCTCGACGCCCGCGCGCCAGGCCTTCTCGGTCCGCTCGTAACCGACCACCGTCAGCTGGCGGTTCACCTGCCGCGGCGTCGCCGCCTCGCCGAGGAACAGCTCGCTCCAAATCCCGTCGTGGCGCAGGCGCAGGCTGTCCTCGGGGCTGAGGACCACCCGCAGCTGACCGCCGACCTTGGTCTGACCCTGCTCGAGCACGCTGCTCCCCGAGTAGAACCCCGAGTCCTGGTGTGCGACGTAGAGCGCATAGGGGACGAAGCCCAGGCGCTCGAGCTCGGGCGAGGCGCCGCGCGGATCGGCGATCGCCAGCGCGTCGAGCACCTCCCCGACGTCGCCGCTGAGCTGCACCTTCGCCGCCCACCCCGACGGGTTGACCGCCACCAGCCCGCCGTCGGCGCCGGTGCGCCACAGCGGTCCGCCAACCCGGCCGAAGGTCACGCCGCCGTCGAAGCTGACCAGGTGCTCGGCGTCCTCGGCCTGCGAGTGCGCGACCTCGACGCTGAGCTCGGTGCGGGGCAGCAGCTTGACCCGCGCCTCACCGGCGATCAGCTGGTAGTGCGTCCCACCGGCCTCGCGCCGGTCCTCGTCGACGATGCCAAAGCCGGCGGTGACCCGGTCGAAGAAGCTCTGCCGGGCCTGGAAGGCGAAGGCGCGCTCCCCCTCCAGCACCGTGGTCGCCGCGAAGTCGTACTCGACCTCGACGAACAGCTTGTGCCCCTCGAGCGTGCTCACCGGGTTCTGGTTGAGGCGGAAGCCCCCGCCGACCACCGACGGGATCGGCCGGGAGAAGATCAACCGCCCCTCGCGGTAGCTCAGCGTGTAGTCGAGGTCGCGCACCTGCGGCAGCGCGAACAGGCGGGCGCCGGTCACCGCGTCGCGCACGACCAGCTCGACCCGTTCCGACCCTTCGACCAGCTCGCCGTCGCGCAAGAAGAACATCGCGCCGCCCGTCCCCTGCATGCTGATCTGCCGGTGGCGCAGCCCCTGCTCGCCGCTCGCCGCCAGCGCGTGGATCTCGGTCCGCTGCCCGGCGACGAACGCGTGGTCGATGTCGAGCGCCGCGCCGAAGAAGCTGCGCTGGAAGCGGAACAACTCGAGGCCCTGCAGTTCGCTCTTGAAGTTGCCGACCACCAGCCGCGACTGGTCGGCCTGCAACAGCACGTAGACCTTGTGGCGCGTCGCGACGTCCTGCACCTCCTCGGCCGCGTCGCCGTAGACCGGGTAGTAGCGCTCGGGATCGATGAGCTGCTTGAGCACGTCGGCGTCGCGCGGCTTGCCGGTGTCGACGTGCGCGGTGACGCGCACCTCGGCGAACGGGTTGGCCGAGAACAACCGGTCGCCCTTCACCCGACCCTTGAAGTAGGCCACCGCCCTCCCGTGCAGGTAGAGCTCCTGCGGCCACCCCTCCGGCGCGTAGCTCCGCGCCGCCTCGATGGTCGTGTCCTCGTTCATCCCCTCGAGGCGCGTCCCCCAGCCCACCGCCGTGTCGGCCATCGCGAGCAGGAACCACTCGCCGCCAGGCACGCGGTAGCTGCGCGCCAGCTGCGCGACGTTCCCGGCCGCGTCGGTCGCCTCGACGGTCACCGACGCGTCACCGGCGGGCAGGGTCAGCACCTTGACGAAGCGCCCGAGCTCGTCGATCGGAACCTCCTCGCCGTTCACCCGCACCTGGTTCTGCACATCGCACCGTCCGCGCACCGTCAGCCGCTCGCCGCGCAGCGTCGCGCCGTCGGCAGGCAACCAGACGCGCAGATCGAGGGCCGAGGTCGGCGGCGCGTCGGCGGCGGCCAGGCGCACGCCGCC
>JBFYZW010000627.1:0-5637 GCA_041309305.1 Deltaproteobacteria bacterium
GCGCAGCCCGGCCGACGGACGTCGCTGCGGCTCGGGGAGGTCGAGGGGTTGGCCGCCGAGGTCGACCCCACGGTCGGGATGCGCACGCCGTCGGTGGTGCAGCGGGTGGCGGTCACCGAGCTCGGCCGCGGTCAGACCGTGGCCGCGGCGCTGCTCGGCGTCGGCGCCGCCCCGGGCGAGGTCGGTCCGGCGCTGCAGAGCCTGAGCGGGATCATCGACTTCCGCCGCCTGTGGCCCGGCCACCAGCTCAAGGCCCGCTTCGACGGCGACGGGGCGCTCCTCTCGGTCGACGTGCACGCCGGCATGCTCGAGCGCGCGCGCGCCGAGCGGCGCGACGGGGGCTGGGTGGCGAAACCCCTCGAGGTCCGGGTCGACACCGTGGAGGCCCAGGTCAGCGGCACGGTGGTCTCGTCGTTGTGGGAGGCCACCGTCGGCCGCGGCGAGCGGCCGAAGCTGGTCAGCGAGGTGGTGGAGATCTTCGGCTGGGACATCGACTTCTACCGTGACGTGCACCCGGGGGACACCTTCCGGCTGGTGGTCGACAAGCGCTACGTCGACGAGGAGTTCGTCGGCTACGGTCCGGTCCACGTCGCCGAGTTCGTCTCCGGCGGCGCGGTGCATCGGGCGTTTCGCTTCACCCGCGCCGACGGTGGCACGGCCTACTACGACGCCGCCGGCCAGTCCTTGCGCAAGCAGCTGCTCAAGAGCCCGCTGGAGTACGGTCGCATGACCTCCGGCTACGGGACGCGGCAGCACCCGATCCTCGGCTACAGCCGGGCGCACAACGGCGTCGACTATGGTGTGCCCACCGGCACGCCGGTGTGGAGCGTCGGCGACGGCACGGTGGTCCGGGCCGGCTGGTCGGACGGCTTCGGCAAGATCATCGAGATCCGCCACCCGAACGGCTGGCAGTCCCAGTACGCGCACCTGTCGGCGATCGACGTGCGGGTCGGCCAGCGGGTCTTCCAGAAGGACGTGGTCGGCAAGGTCGGCTCGACCGGGCTGTCGACCGGGCCGCACCTGCACTACGGCCTGAAGTACAACGGCAGCTACGTCAACCCCGCGGCGCAGACGTTCGAGCGCGGCAAGCCGCTGATCGGGGCCGACCTGGAGAGCTTCACCCGCACCGCGGCCGAGCTGGCCACCAAGCTCGAGCACATCCAGGTCGCCGGCGTCGGGCCGGCGGCGGCGGAGCGCGGCTGATGCGCGCCTCATGGGTCATCGCGGCCGCGGCGCTCTGCCTCGGCCCCGCCGGCGCGGCGGCAGTCACGTTGCCCGCCGCCGGTGAGTCGGCCGACGTCGAGAAGATCATCGCCTCGATGACCCTGGAGGAGAAGGTCGGCCAGCTCCTGATGATCGGCTTCGGCGGCACGCGCATGAACGCGCACATCCGCTTCTGGCTGCGCGAGCGGCGCGTCGGCGGGGTGGCGCTCTTCTCGCGCAACATCGTCGACTTCGAGCAGACGGCGCGCTTCGCCCGCGAGCTGCACGCCGAGGCCACCGGCGGCGTGCCGATCTTCCTCGCCCTCGACCAGGAGGGGGGCAACGTCGTGCGCGTCAAGGACGGCGCGATGGTGTTGCCCGGCAACATGGCGATGGGCGCCACCCGGTCGACGACCTTCGCCTATGTCGCCGGCCAGTCGCTGGCGGTCGACCTGGCGCTGCTCGGCTTCAACATGAACCTGGCGCCGGTGCTCGACGTCAACTCCAACCCGGACAACCCGGTGATCGGCGTGCGCTCGTACGGCGAGCGGCCCGATCTGGTCGCCGAGCTCGGCGGCTGGTACGTGCGCGGCCAGCAGGAGATGGGCGTCGTCGCGGTCGCCAAACACTTCCCCGGTCACGGCGACACGCAGACCGACTCCCACTTCTCGATGCCGGCGATCAGCGCCGACCTCGAGCGCCTCGAGACCATCGAGCTCTGGCCGTTCCGCCGCGCGATGGCCGCCGGCCTCGACGCGGTGATGACCGCGCACATCGCGCTGCCGCGGATCACCGACGACCCGCAGTTGCCGGCGACGCTGTCGCCGACCATCCTGACCGACATCCTGCGCCGGCGGCTCGGCTTCGACGGGGTGGTGATCACCGACGGGCTCGAGATGCAGGGGATCGTCGAGCGTTACGGCAGCGGCCGGGCCGCGGTGCTCGCGATCCTCGCCGGCGCCGACATGCCGATGATCCTCTGGACGCCGAAGAAGAAGGACGAGGTCTACGCCGCGCTGCTCGCCGCGGCGAAGAGCGGCGAGATCTCGGCCGCGCGGCTCGATCAGTCGGTGCGGCGGATCCTGACGGTCAAGGCGCGGCGCGGGGTGTTCAGCCGTCCGCTCGAGCCGCTCGACGAGGTGCTCGCCAAGCCGCGCAGCAATCCGCTGCACGATCAGGTGGCGCGGGAGATCGCCCGCGACGCGGTGACGCTGGTGCGCAACCACGGCCAGACCCTGCCGCTGCGTGGGGTGCGCTATCGGGCGATCACCGTCGTCGCGCCGCCCGGACCGTTCGGTGAGCTCCTCGCCCGGGAGCCGAACACCTCGGTGGTGGTCGTCCCCTACGTGCCCAACCGCGAGCGGCGGCGTGAGGACGTCGCCCGCGCCGTCGAGCTCGGCGGGCACAGCGACCTGTTGGTCATCGCGGTGGTCAACCGCTACCACGTCGAGATGGCCCGGCAGATCACCGCCGCGTTGCCGCACCTGCCGGTGGCGTTGGTCAGCTTCGCGTCGCCGTACTACCTGACCGAGCTGCCGGAGGTCGACGCCTACGTCTGCACCTACTCCTACCTGGAGATGGCGCAGGCCTCGGCGGCGGAGGCGGTCCTCGGGCGCACGCCGATGACCGGCCGGCTGCCGATCTCGATCCCCGGTTTCTATCCCTATGGTCACCGGGTCGACGACGCGGTGGCCGCGCTGCCCGTGGTGTCGGCCTCGGTGCGGTGAGCGCCGGTGAGCCTGATCAACCGCTACCTGCTGCGCGAAATCAGCGTGCCGTTCGTCGTCGGCATGGGGCTCTTCTTCGTCGTCGTGGTGTTCGCGCAGCTGCTCAAGGTCTCCGACACCGTCACCGGGTTGGGCATCAGCGGCCTCGACGTCGCATGGGCGTTGATCTACTCGTTGCCGCCGCTGATGGGGCTGCTCATCCCGGTCAGCGTGCTGTTCGCCACGCTGCTCGGCGTCGGCCGGTTGGCCGCCGACCGCGAGCTGGTCGGCATGGCGGCCTCCGGGCTGAGCCCGTACCGCCACCTGCGCGTGCCCTTGGCCTTCGGCGCCGCGATGGCGCTGCTCTGCGCCGTGACGCTCGCGCTCGGCGAGCCGTGGGGCATCAGCGGCCTGCGGCGGGTCATTTCCCAGAGCGCGCAGAAGGCGCTGGCCGGCGGGGTGCGCCTGCGCCAGTTCAACGAGTGGGTGCCCGGGGTCACCTTCATGGCCCAGGACCAGGTCGGTGAGGAGCTCATCGACGTCGTCTTCGCCGACCGGCGCGACGAGCGCCGGCCGGTGGTCATCTCCGCCCGCCGTGGCGTCGTCACGCCCGGGCAACGCGCCAACGACATCGTCTTCGACTTGCGCGACGGGGCGATCGTCCTGCACGACGCCGGCAGCGAGCTGGTGCGGGTGATCCGCTTCGCCGAGAGCCGCTACCGCCTCGACGTCGGCCGGCTGGTGCAGCAGGCGCCGCGCACGATGTCGAGCCTGCAGGGCAAGGGCCTCGCCGCGCTCTGGCGCGCCAGCCGTGATCAGGCGCTGTCGCGCAGCCGGCGGGCCGCGGCGATGATCGTGCTGCAGCGCAAGGCGGCGCTGCCGGCCGCGACGGTCATCTTCGGCCTGCTCGCCGTGCCGCTGGCGATGCGGGCGACCAGCGGCGCCCGGGCGCGCGGCCTTCTGATCAGCGCCGCGATCGTCGGCGTCTACTACTACCTCGGCCGCGCGGTCGAGCTGATGGCCCGCGAAGGGGATCTGCCGGCGAGCCTGGCCGCCTGGGTGCCGAACCTGCTCGGCCTGGTCGCGCTGGCGGTGATGCTGCCGCGCATGGGACGGAGCACGACGTGAGGCTGTGGCGCTACTTCGCCACCATCGGCCTCGGGGCGACGGTGTTGATGCTCGTCGCGCTGGTCGTGCTGGTCGTCGCGGTGACCCTGGTCGAGAGCGCCGGCGATCTGTCCGACGCCGAGGCCGGCGCGTCGGCGGCCCTCTGGTTGGCCTTCTACGCCGCGATCGACGGCGCCTACCAGGTGTTGCCGATCGCCTGCTTTTTGGGCGCGCTGGTCGGCGGCGCGGTGCTCGCCCGTCGCGGCGAGCTGCTCGCCGCTCAGGCGGCGGGGATGAGCACGGCGCGGGTGGCGACCGCGTTCGCGGCGGTGGTCATCGGCGTCGCGTTGCTCGGCGCCTCGTGCGGTGAGCTGCTCGTACCGCGCGCGGTGGCCGGGGCGGAGCGGGTCCAGCGCGAGCAGCTGCAGCACCGCTCGGCGCTCAGCCGGTTCTACAACCGTCGCCTGCACTGGTTCCGCGAAGGCGATCTGCTCCTCTACCTGCCCGCGGTCGAGCGCGAGACCGGCGTCTTCGCCCGTCCGGTGGTCTACCGCTTCGTCGACGGGCTGATCGCCGAGGTGCTCGAGGCCGAGACGCTGCGGCGCGACGCCGCCGGGTGGCGACTCGACGGCGTCAAGGTGCGCTCGGCGACCAGCGCCGAGACGACCGGCCTCGCCCTCGTGCGCCTGCCCTTGAGTGTCAGCACCGTCGACCTGATCGACGTCACCGGCGACCCGCGCCAGCTCTCCGGCCGTGAGGTCAACGCGTTGATCACCCGGCGCGAGCGGGCCGGCTTCGACGTCACCTCGCACCGCATCGAGCTGCACAACCGCCTGGCCGGCCCGCTGTCGGCGATCTGGATGTTCCTGCTGGTCGCGCCCTGGGCGATGCACCCGGACCGCCGCCGCTCGCTGGCGGTCACCCTGGGCGCCGGGGTGGTCGCCATCGCGCTGCTGCTCTCGGTGACCCACCTGTTCCGCCTGCTGGCGCTGAGCCACAAGCTGCCGGTGCCGCTCGGCGCCTGGGGGGCGGCGCTGGTCTGCGTCCTGGCGCTGCCGCTCTCGGCGCTCGCCTACCGGCGCTTCCGCGTGCGTGGCAGCGTGCTCTGACCGGGGGGCATTAGTCGCGGGCGCCCGCCTTGCGCAGCAACTCGGCGATATGCTTGTGCCGGGCCGCGGTCGCGTTGCCCAGGGCGGTCATCGGCCGGCCCATGTCGGTGGCTACCAGGTCGACGCGCGCGCCGCGGGCGAGGAGCAGCTTCACGGTCTCGGCCTTGCCGGCGCTGGCGGCGTACATCAGCGCGGTCATGCCCTTCTTGTTCACCACGTCGACCGCGGCGCCCTTCTGGAGCAGCAACTTGACCGTGCTCGGCCGGCCGGCGCTGGCCGCGCTCATCAGCGCCGTCATGCCGCTCGGGTCGGCGGCGTCGACCTCGGCCCCCCTGGCGAGTAGCAGCTCGACGACCGCGTCCGACTTGCCCTCCTGCGCGGCGGCGAGCAGCGGGGTGACGCCAAGCGCCGTGCGCGTGGTCAGGTCGGCGCCGCGGTCGAGCAGCGCCCGAACGATCTCGGGGCGGCCGGAGCGCGCCGCGGTGACCAGCGGCGGGCCGTCGATCGCGCCG
>JBFYZW010000628.1:0-11739 GCA_041309305.1 Deltaproteobacteria bacterium
GGCGCAGTGGTGGTCGACGCGGGCGGCGAGCAGCGCGAGGAAGTCGGCGCTCTGCCGCGCGGCGCGCCAGAGCTTGGCGATCGGCGCCGAGTTGGTCGCGCCGGCGCGGAACGCCGGGTGCACCCAGGCGCCGTCGTGGCCACGGCCGCCCGGTTGGTCTTCCGGCCCCGAGCTCGCCTCGCTGTCCCAGATATCCTCGGCGTCCCAGACGAAGAAGCGGAACGGACCAGGGGGCGAGACCCGGCCCCCGGCGTACCAGTTGTTGCCCGGCCAGTCGTCGGTGCCGGCGTACCAGTTGAGCAGCAGGTAGTCGGCGAACTGCTCGAGGTCGACGTACTCGCCCAGCTCCGCGTAGCTGCTCGGGTCGCTCATGTCATGGTTGACCAGCGTGGTGGTCAGGTAGCTCCAGCGCGTCGGGTCGCCGCTGACCACGCCGCCGTGGTTGACCGCGAACCACTCCTCCTTCTCGCCGCCGAGGTACTCGGAGGTGAACCAGGCGTCCGGACGCTCGGCGGCGTTGTAGACGCCGAAGTAGAGGCCGTTGAGGTACAGGTGGACGAAGGTGCCGTGCGCGCCGACGCCGGACATCGCGATCTGGGTGTCCCGCGCCCACTGGTCGCGGGTGTAGGTCGAGTCGTCCGGGTTCCAGTAGCTCCACCAGGCGCGGTTGGTGCCGCCGCGCAGGATGAGCCGATCGTGCTTGGTCACCGCCGAGGCGCCGTGCAGCGGCGCGTCGCGCATCAGGCAGCTGCGCAGCTTGCCCGGCCCATACTCGCTCTTGAACAACAGCTTGAACGAGCGCTTGAGCACCCGGTGGGTGTGCGGCCGCAGGCCGCAGTCGATCTGGCCGCTCTTGCCCGCATCGGTGGGGTCGAGGAGCTCGAGCGACGCGGCGATCTCCCACTCGCTGTTCTCGCCCGAGCCGCCGTTGACGTAGATCCCGTCGCCGCCGAAGAGGTCCTCCGGCGCGGCGCTGATCACCAGGGTCGGGAGAGCCTGCAGGGCTGCGACCATCGTCTCGCGCTGCGCCGGGGCGTCGACGACGTCGGGGTCCATCTCGTAGTCGAGCTCGACCAGGCCGCCCTTGCCGACGTCGAGCGTCGGGTGGGGGTAGCCGGGCTGGCTGGCGCGTTGGGCCAGGACGTCGGCGGGAAACACGTACGTGTGGGTCACCACCGGGCTCGGGGCGAGGTCCGGGTCGAGCGCGAGCGCCCGCACCACGGTCGTGGTCGTCACCGGCAGCCGGAGCGGGCTCGCGGCCCGCTCACCGTTGGCCTCGCTCGGCGACGAGCCATCGGTGGTGTAGACCAAGGTCGCACCCGGCGCGTCGCCGAGGATCTCGAGCACGAACGGCTCGGTGTAGATCCCTCGCTCGACGGTGAACGTGGGCGCGGCCGCTCGACCGTCGGCGAGGGGCACGACGCTCCAGGCGACGCGGCAGGCCGAGCCCGGCCCGCTCGTCGGGCGCAGGTCGACCGGGAGGTCGGTGACGCCGGCGCTGTGGGTCACGCTCGGCAGCTCGCCGATCGTCCCCGGGCCGCAACCGGCGAGCCACATCGGCCAGAGGGCCCAAACGCCGCGGAGGATCCTTGCCTGAACGGTTCTGCCCACGGGCTAGACAAAAGCAAGGAGCGTGCCCGGTCGAGTCGGAAGGCCTTGTTCAAGGATGACAGGTAGTTACCTCGTCGCCGGCTCGTCGCCGGAGGCCTGGCGGCGCCGGTCGGCTCCGCTCGGTCATCGGCGGGCTCCGCGGTGGCGGCGACGGGGCTCGCGCTGGCGTCCGGCGGGGGGCGTCCGGCTCAGTCGCCGTTCTGCAGGTAGCCGTGGAGGATGACGCGGGTGACCGCGCCGTCGACGAACTGGCACGGGGCGCCGAGCTCACCCTCGCCCTGGTAGGCGCCGACGTTCGGTGAGTAGACGCAGACCTCGTCGGACTCGCACAGGCCGTCCTCGTCACCCACCCCGTCGTCGACGAGCTCGAGCGCGCGGATGAGGAAGCGGTTGGCGCACAGGTCGCCAACCTCGCACACGCCGTCCTCGTCGCCGACGCCGTCGCCGATCGCCTCGACGCCGTTGATGCCGTCGTAGAACGGGATGAGCAGCCGGTCGGTCAGCGCCTGGTCGCCGTGAGCCGACGCCGGGCAGGGCGCGCCGGGGGTGAACGAGCCGTGCACGTTGCGGATCGCGGCGTCCGCGGCGTTGAGGCGCCAGTCCCAGATGGCGCAGGTCTCGCCGCTGATGCACGGCCCGCGGTGGTCGCTGTTCGGGAACGCGCTGCCGCTGCGCCCCCAGGTGCGCCACGCGTTCGAGAAGCGCGTCCAGTCGTCGATCGCGTCATAGGCGCGTTGGCCGTTGGCGTCGCTGATGTTGGCCGGCTCGTCGTCGACCAACCGGCCGGTGAAGGCGCCGCTCAGGTCGCGATCGACGTGCAGCACCGCGTCGGAGAGCTGACCGGCGTAGGTGTTCGAGCCCTCGAGGCCGGTGTCGGAGCAGGTGTTGGTGATCAGGCCCGGCTGGGTGCCGGCGACGTCGACCCAACACAAGCCACTGTTCTGGCCCAGCCAGAGGTGGCCGGTGTAGCGCTGGCGGACGCCGCTCTGCAGCGAGACCGCGGTGTTGCTGCTGTGGGCGAGGAAGAAGTCGGCGAAGGTGCTGTCTCGGTTGTCGTCCGGTCCGTAGCTGCCGAGCCCGCCGCCTTGCGTGTTGGCGGTCAAGACCTGCGCGGCGGTGATCTCGGCGACGTTGCCGATCGAGAAGCCCTCGCCGCTGTTGGCCACGGTCAGGTGGGAGACGGTCTGCGTGTCGGCGTTTCCGCCGGCGAAGAAGCCGTTGCGCGTGTTGCTCGCCGCGAGGATGCGGGTCAGCACGTTGTGGCGGCTGTATCCGTAGACCCGGATCGCGTTCCCTTCCCAGGCCTCCAGCGCGCGCGTGTTGGCGACCACGAGCTGGTGCACGACGTTGAAGCTCGCCTCGTCGAACAACAGGCCGTAGGCACCTGAATCGAACAGGCGCAGGCCGATCAGCCGGTTGTGGTGGCTGAGCGACAGGTGGACGGCCGTGCTGCCGGCCTGCACGACGGTGATCTCCTCGAGGCGGTTGCGGGTCGCGTTGTCGAGCTGGACGCCGGTCGACCAGGGTGCGGTGATCGTGGCGCGACGGACGACGTTGTCGCCCGAGTCCGCGAGCAGGATCGCATCGGCGTTCGAGCGGTCGATGGACAGGTCGGAGAGCAGCGTGCCGCTGGAGTTGCCGCGCAGATGCACCGCGCCATCGCCGTAGCGATCGGCGCGCAGCCTCGTGCCCTGGACCCGGGAGAAGTGCACGTCCACCAGATAGATCAGGTGGCTCGCCGGCGGGTTCTGGTTCGCGGCGACGAGCTCGAGCCAGACGAAGCGCTGGTTGCCGGCGGCGGTCAGGCAGGAGCGGTTCGGGCTGTCGGTCTCGCCGGTCGTGGCGTTGCAGTTGTTGGCGCTGGCGCCGCTGTAGGCGAGCTCGCCGTCGCCGAGCGTCACCAGGGCGACGCGGTCGGCGTTCAGGTTGTAACCGGCCGTCTCGCGAATGCCGGTGGTGACGTAGATCGCCGCCTCCTGGTCGAGCGAGACCGCCGCACCGGTCGGGTTCGGCGGCAGCGGCAGGATCGGGTTCGTCCACCCCCACACCGTCAGGGCGCTCTCGCCGATCACCTGACCGGCGCGCGTCACGCGCAGTCGGTTGGGCAAGAAGCCCGACGCGTCGAGCAGGTCGCGCAGCCCTTTGAACGGGGCGAGTCCGGCCGCGAGCACCTCGACGACTCCGCCGCCGTCGTCGCACACCCAGGTGAAGGCGCCGAGCGCGTCGCTGGCGGCGACCCCGGCGCACGAGGTGACGCCGGGGAGGATCGCCTTGCGTTTGTCGCCGCCGTGGACGCAGTTGGCCGGGCCGCCGGCTTCGTTGCCCAGGCAGGCGGTGTCGGTCTGGTGCAGCGCGTCGCGGGTCGGCTCGTCGTGGCGGACGTAGTCGTTCCAGTCGGCGTTGAGCGGGTAGATCGGTACGACGGTCAGAGCCAGCACCTGATCGACGTCGCCGGCCGCGTCGCCCAGGAGGGCGCCGTCGCCGCTCCCGCTCGGGTCGCCGTCGACCCGGGCGGTGACCACCGGGTTGATCCGCTCGAGACAGCCGAGCAGCAGGAGGGCGCTCGAGACCCACAGCCATCGTCGGACGAGCATCATCGACCCTCTCGCGCGCACGCTCACCCACCACGATGCCACGCGGTGGGCCCGCACGCTACTCGCCGCTCTCCTCGCCCGGTGACTCGGTGGCGATGCTCACGGTCGGGAAGCCGAGCTCGCGCAGCAGCTCGATGACGCGGATGACGAACTTGTGGGCGACCTCCTTGTCGGCCTCGACCAGGATCGTCGCCTTGCTCTCGTCGCGGCGCAGCTGCTCGAGCGCCTCCTTCAGGTCGGCCTCGTCGACCGCCTGGCCGCGCACGAACGTCCGGCCGTCGCGCAGGATGCCGACGACGATCACGTCCTCGTCGACCGGCGGCGCGTCGCCGGCCGCCGCGCCCGGGAGATCGACGTCGAGCCGCCCTTCGCGCACCGCGTCGAGCATCGCGCTCGAGGAGACCATGAAGATGATCAAGAGGACGAGGATCACGTCGGTCAGCGGCGTGATGTTGATCTCGGCGAACAGCGGCACCTCGCCGCCGGCTTCGTCCGAGCTAGGTTCCGTCGGTCCGGAGATCGCCATGGTTGTCCGGCGCGCTCGCCGCCTCGAGGAGCTCCTCGGTCGATTCCTTGATCTCGGCGTTCAACTCGTTGGCCACCACCTGCAGCGCGTTGAAGAAGATCACCGCCTCGACGCCGACGAAGATGCCGCCGGCGGTCGCGACCAATGCCTCGCTGATGCCGGCCGAGACGACCTGGAAGCCGCCGCCGCCGACCACGGCGATCTGACGGAAGGCCGACATGATGCCGACCACCGTGCCGAACAGGCCGACGAACGGCGCGGTCGCGCCGATGGTCGCCAGCAGCCAGAGGCGGCGGCGGGTGGCGCGCATCACCCGTCCCTGCGCCCGACGCAGCTCGCCCGGCGTGTGCGTCGCCGCGGTGTCGAGCAGCATCCCGAACAGTGGCTGGCCCGGGTGCCACGGCAAGCTGGCGTTGACCGCCTGGGCCATCGTGCGGTTCCGCTCGCGCAGGTGGCCGAGGATGCGCGCGGTGGCCAACGCCAGGCGCTCGCGGTACAGCCGCATCGCGATGAACCGCTCGATCGCCACCCCGAGGGCGACGACCGACATCAGGATGATCACCGCCAGCGTGAAGCCGCCGTGCTTGAGCAGCTCGAACAGACTCTGGTTGGCGAAGCTCTCCACGTTGGACCTCTGGCTCGAGACCGTGACCTACCATTGTGCCTTCCGGCGCGGAAGGCAAGGTCAGAACGGCGTCTCGCTGACCCACATCCCGGCCTCCGGGGTGAGGAAGTCGACGGCCTCGCTCGGGCCGGTCGGCGTGCGCGACCAGCACAGGTCGGTGAACTCGCCCGGCACCGACCAGGAGCGCCCGGTCCCGGCGCCGTCGTACCAGTAGAGCGTCACGTGGAGGTGCGGCTCGAGCGAGACGCCCGAGTTGCCGACCCGGCCGAGGGAGGTGCCGGCCGGCAGGAAGGCGCCCGGGACCACCTCGGCCGCGATGGTGTGCTGCCGGAAGTGGAACAGGTAGAGGTAGAACGAGCCGAACAGGTGCAGCCCGACGATGTTGTTGACCGCGCCGGTGGGGTAGGTGCCGGGCGGGTTGTCGGGCGCGTCGGCGACCACCTCGATGACGGTGCCGGCGGCGGGCAAGAGGACCTCGGCGTCCCACACCCAGTAATCGTCGTTGCTCACGCCGCCATCGCCGAAGCGCCGCCCGCTGGCGTCGGTGAGCACGAAGTCCCAGGCATAGTCGCCGAAGCCGTCCTCCTCGAGGTGGTAGCTGTCGTGCGCGGTGATCACGAACGAGACGCCGGCGAGCGGCAGCCGGGAGAGCAGGACACCGCGCTCGCGCAGCGCGTCGCGGTAGCCGGGCGCCGGCCGCGCCGCCGGCGTGAGCGCGAGGAGCTCGGTCGACGACAGGAAGGTGAAGCTCTGATCGTCGGGGTAGTCGGCCAGGCCCGCCGGCGCGAAGAGGGCCAGCGTCAGCTCCTCGACCGGGTCGTGCCACCAGCGCGAGTGATCGTAGACGGCGACCAGCTCGCCGGTGGTGCTCCCGGCGGCGGTGGTCGCGGTCAAGCCACTGCCGAGCGTCAGGGGATCGCCGGGCCCGGGATCGCCGCCGGCACCGTCCTGATCGCCGCGCGCGGGCGGCGGGCCGGGCGCCGCCGCGCAGGCGACGAGGCACGCGACCCACGCCACCGACGCGGCGAGGCCTGGCGATTCGAGGCGCACCATGCGGCGACTCTATGGGCGCAGGTCCAGGAGAGGCAACCCTCGGCCGCCGCCGCCGATATTCCTCTCGCCTTCACCTGTGAGGTCGTCATGCCTCTGCCCGTCGATCCGATCTCGTCCACCCACCCCTCCTCGGGCGCGCCGCCGTCGCTCGGGACCGCCGACCGCGCTTCACCCCGGCCGGTGGTGACTCCCGACAGCTTCGCGATCGGCGGCGGCGACGCGGCGGTGAGCACGCAACCGGCGACCCCGGGGGCGGGCAGCACGGTGCGTCTGCGCGGCGGCCAGACCGGCGCGATGTTGCCGCCGCTCGTCGGCCTCGGCGTCAACACCATCCATCGCTACGAGGATAAGCGGGTCACGCCACCGTTGATCGCGGTCACGGTCTTCACCCCGGTGCCGACCGACGCGGCGCCGGGCGAGGTGCGCGACACGAACAGCAAGCCGTTCGCGGAGCGCCTGCCGGCGGTGTTCGTCATCGGCGACTCCGGCCATACCCGGGCGTTCACCGGTGTCGACACCCGCGCCGGCTCGCCGCTCGCGGCGCGGCTCGACGCGATCATCGCGACGATGCCGGGGGGCGGCGCCGACCCGGAGCAGGCGATCGAGTGGCTGCGGCGCAACGTCAACCGGCTGATCCGCTGGACCGCCGGCTCGAGCGCCAACGACGGGCGGGCTGAGTTCGCCTGGGACAAGGCGATCCGGATCAAGGACTCGGCCTGGGAGGCCTTCCGCGGCGTCGATCGGCAGGAGATCGGCGCGCCGCCGGTGGCCACCGGCGACAGCTTCCCGGTCGTGCCGTTTGAGCGCTACCTCGAGGCGGGCGAGGGCTACTGCATCCAGAAGGCGCTGCTCAGCGCGTTGATCCTCGATCGTCTCGGGATCCCGTTCCGTTTGATCAACGGCGCGGTCTCGACCGGGCCGGGCAAGACCTGCGGCCACACCTGGCTCGAGCTCGCCGACGGGCGGATCTTCGACGGTGCGTGGAGCACCGTCGAACAGCCGCGCCGCGATCACGCCGACCACCCGGACTGGTACCGGATCGGCGGGTCGTACCGCTTCCCGAACCAGCGCTACCCGTACCTCGCGCTCGGCTGATCACCGTCCGTTGCGATCGACCGGCCCGCACCGGGGGACCCACGCGCTGTGGTCGGGCGCCGGTTGGCTGCGGCCGCAGCCGAGCAGCGCGAGCGCCGTGGCGGTGAGCAGCGAGGGGAAGCGCATCGCGTCGGCTCAGGGGTAGATGGCGCGGCTGACGTATTCGTCGGGGAATGCGCTCGTGGTCATCGGCGTCCAGGTCAGGTAGTTCTGCCGGCCGAGGTAGGCGCGGGCGGTGACGTCGATGCGCTGCCGGCGGTAGACCTCGTCGAAGTTGCGCAGCCGCTCGTCGCTCTTCGGGTGGGTGGCGAAGTAGTCACCGAAGGCGTCGGCGACCATGCCGCCGACCTCCGCGCCGAGGCTGTCGCGCCGCGCCTCACCGCCCTCGGCGGCGCGCAGGCGGGCGAAGACCACCTGGCCGGCTTGCGGGTGGTAGCCGGCGCGCTGGGCGAAGAGGACGCCCTGACGGTCGGCCTCGGCCTCGAGCTCGTCGGCGTAGCCGATGCTGACCAGCGCGTAGCCGGCGCCGATCATCGCCTCGACCAGCCGGCCACCCACCTGCTTGGCGACCAGCTCGTACTGGATGCGCTCGATGCAGTGCTTGAGATCGACGTGCGCCATCTCGTGGCCCATGATCGCCGCCAGCTCTGCCTCACTGCGCAGGAAGGCGAGCATCCCGGTGGTGATGTAGACCCGACCGCCCGGGATGGCGAAGGCGTTGACCATCTCGGTGTCGACGATCTCGGCCCGGTAGGGGATCTCCGGCCGGCGCAGGCGGCCCTTGGCGACCAGCCGGTCGACCACCGCCTGGACGTAGGCGCGCTGGGTGTTGGCCAGGTCGCCGGCGGCCAGCGCCCCGGCCTCGACCTTCGTGGCGATCTCGGCGCCGAGCGCAATCTCCTGTTCGGCGCTGACCTGGGTGAGCACCTGGCCGACCCGGTCGAGCGTGCGCAGCGCCTCGCTGCCGCCGTCGACCAGCACCGCGAGGCTGAGCGGCTGGCCGACGGTGGCGTGCTCGGCGATCACCCAGGTGAGGCCGGCGACCAGCACGACCATCGCGACGACCAGGAGCAGCCGCAGGCGATCAGGCATCAGAAGAGCTCCTGCAGCCGCTCTTTGAAGCGGGTGTAGACGAAGCCGACGGTGATCAGGATCGTGCCGACGACCAAGAACGGCACGAACCAGGGCACGCCCTCCATGCCCCACAGGTCGACGAACAGCTTGACGACGCAGATCGCCAGCGTGCCGATGCCGGTGAGGCGCGCCAGCCGCTCCTTGGCGACGAAGCCGAGCGCGACCAACGCCAGGCCCTCGACGCTCAGCGCCACGGTGAACAGCGGCCCGGAGAGCTCGACCCAGACGAAGCCGGTCATCGCGGCGGTCAGCGCCGCGAGCCAGAGCATGCGCTGTCGGCCGAGCGCGCCGGCCAGGTCCCGGCTCTCGGCCGCGTCGGCCTGCCCCAGCGCGGCGAGCTCGCCGCGGCGGACGAGGGCGTAGCCGGCGAGCAGGATCAACGCGGCGAGCGGTACGGTGACCAGGTTCAGGCGCATGGCCACCAGCTCGTCGCGGAAGTAGAGGTTGACCGCGAAGATCCGCGCGACGGTGCTGAGCACCAGGAGCAACGAGCAGATCCGCCAGTGGCGGTTGCCGGTCGCCTGCCAGCGCCAGAGCATCACCAGCGCGACGAGCGCCCAGGAGACGATCACCCAGGCGCGGTGCAGCTCGTAGAGCAACCCGGTGGCGACAACGGCGGTGAGCACGTAGAGGTAGGTGAAGCGCAGCTCGTCGGCCCGGTCGGGCAAGGCGAGCGGCGCGGTCGTGCCGCGCCAGCCGTTGTAGACGAAGAGGAGGAAGGCGAAGAACGGCGCGACCGTGGCCAGGCGGAGGCTCACCGGCCCGAGCATCCCCGGCTGGACGAAGTTGACCAGGAACAGGTGTACGACCGCCGCGAGCAACAGCGCGTGGCCGTGGACGAAGTAGCGCCGGGCGCGGCGCAAACGCGCGACCTCGAGGTAGACGATGCCGCCGACGCCCCAGAGCAGCGCGACCAGCAGGTTCTTGTCGAAGCGCAGCGCCTCGGCCTTGACCAACACCGCGGCGAGCAGCGTGGTCAGGGCCAGGACCGCGACCCCGCCGAAGTCGATCACCCCGCGCGACGGGAAGCCGGGCAGCGGCGCGTCGGCCTCGGCGCGAGCGCGGCCCAGGCGGGTGAGCAGCGCCACCGCGACGTAGAAGAGCGCCAGCGTCGCGCCGACGCCGACCAGGCGCGCCGGCAAGCGCCAGAGGCTCTCCTCGAGCGGCCAGGCGTAGCTGCCGATGCCGATCAGCGCCAGCACCAGCCAGATCCCGGCCAGGTAGAAGAGCTCGGCCCAGCCGAGGCGCCGTGCGCCGGCGAGGTAGACCACGAGCGCCGCGGCGCACAGCGGGCCGACCCACACCGCTGGCGCCTCGAGGAAGATGAGCGCCGCCAGCGCGATCAGCGCGACCAGCGCGTGGACGACGCCCGCGCCGGTGAGCCAGGCGCCGATGGGGTGCGCGGCGCGTCGCGTCCGCGCCGCGGTCCACGCGCCGACGAGGAGCAAGGCCGTGCCGGCCAGGGTGATCAGGCGCATCGGCGGCGCGTCTGGGGGCCAGACCAGCGTGAAGGTGTACTCGCCCATCGCCGCCGCGGTGACCGCGGCGTAGCCCGCCGCCTCGACCACGAGGTCGCGCAGGGCGACGCGCCGGCCGATGAGCGTGCCCCCGAGTGCCACCGCCGCCAGCACCGGCGCGATGAGCGGATCGGGCAGCTCCTTGAGCAACAGCACGAGCAGGAGCAGCGCCCCCGAGGCGGAGAAGAACAGCGACGCGAGCGTCTTCTCCTGGTCACCGAGCCAGCGGGCGAGCGGGCGGCGCACGAGCCACAGGTTGACGAACGCGATCAACGTGGCAGCCGGGAAGAGCACGAGCCGCGAGTTGAGTTCGAGGCCGCCGAGCGTCAGCGGCGCGCCCGCGAGCTTCAGGCCGAGCAGGTCGACGTAGAAGGTGAAGGCGAAGACCGCGTAGACCAGCCAGCGGAAGAAGCGCTCTTTGAGCAGGCAGCCGGCGACGAGGACGACCTCGAGGCCGACCATCCGCGACAGCGGCACCCAGTGGCTGTCGGCCCCGAGGCGCAGCGGCGTGACCAGCGCCAGCGCGGCGAGGCCGACGGTGCCGGAGATCAGGTAGAGCAGGCGGCGCTGTCGGGCGCGGAAACCCCAGGCGCCGCCGAGGTAGAGCAGGCCGAAGACCAGCGCCGCGAGCCAGGCGTGCGGCCGGTCCATCGTCTGGACCAGGACCATCATCAGGCCGAAGCCGCCGGCGGTGTTGGCCAGGTAGCCGGCGATGATCCAGGTCTGCCGCGCCTCACGCCCCTGGTGGCGCCAGAGCACCGCCGCCTGGAAGGCGGCCCAGGTCGCGGCCAACGGACCGAGCAGGGTCGAGAGGCTCACCTGCGTCAGCTCGGCGCCTCGCGCCACCGCGCCGGGGCTCACGACCGAGGTCATGATCCAGGCGGCGAGCACGCCCCAGGTGCAGACGATGCCGATGGTCAGCAGCCGATCCCAGCTGCGCCGCCAGACCAGGAAGGCCAACGCCGCGGCGATGATCGCCGTCGCGCCGAGGTTGAAGGTGGCGTCGGTGCGGAAGGCGGCCAGGGCCAGGGTCGTGAAGATGAGCAGGAAGGCGAAGGTGGTCGTCCACTCGTTGTCGTAGCGCAGGCTGAAGCCGACCGCGCCGCCGGCGGCGACGAGCAACGCGACGACCGCGACCAGCTCGTGATCGATGATCCGCGCCAGCGGGATGAAGTGGGCCGCGAAGGTGACGAAGTAGAGCACACCCCAGGCGCCGGCGAGCAGCGCCCGACCGAAGGTCTCGTAGCGCGGGCGGCGCTCGGCGAGCAGGCCGAGCGTCAGTAGGAGCGCGCCGATGCCGTAGCCGGTCAGCACCTTGCCGAGCGGACCCATCTCGAGCACCGCGCGACCGAGGAAGAAGACCACGCCGATGACCACGAAGACGACGCCGAGCTTGAGCGCCACCTGGCCGCCGAGCAGCTCCTCGAGGCTGCGGTGCGCGCGCGTTGGCTCGGCCTCCGGTTCTGGCACCGACTCGGCCGCGGTCGGGACGGTCGCCTCGTCGGCGAAGCGTTGCGCCGGCGGCGGCTCCGGCGTCAACGGCGCCGGCGCTGGGGGCGGCGTGAGCTGGGCGGCGACCGCCTG
>JBFYZW010000629.1:0-6754 GCA_041309305.1 Deltaproteobacteria bacterium
AACGCAGCGCCGCCGGGAGCGCGGCGAGCACCGTCGGCTCGAACAGCAGCCCGGCCGCGACGGCCAAGCCGGCGGACAGCGTCACGCCGGCGATCGGCCCGTAGCCGGGGGTGAAGAGGTACAGATCCTCCAGCACGACCCGGGTCCGCCTGAGCGCCACCGCGTCGGCGAGCAAGACCCCGGCGATCGCCGCGAGAGCATAGGACGCGCCCCGGGTGAGCGGACCGAGCTCGACGACCAGCATCGCCACCGCCGTCACCGTGGAGGCGAGCCAGGTCAACGCCAGACCCCGGGGATAGCTCAGCCGCTGCATCGGCAGGCCGCACAACGCCAGCGCGCCGGAGTAGAAGCCGACCAGGCCCGCCGCCGCCCACCAGGCGAGGACCGCGACCAACGCCGCGGCGGCGCCGGCGGCGAGCCCGCCAAAGCCGGCCGCGTCCGGGATCAGGTGGGCATCCCAGCGGTTGCGCACCACCGTCGAGGCGGCGGCGAGCAGCGCGCCGAGGAAGGCGAACGCTACCGCCACCGGCGCCATCGCCAGCGGCGCGGTGAGCAGAGCCATCACACCTCGGCGACGATCAGCCTGCGCGAAGGGCACGCGGAAGCGCTCCCAGTCGGGGCCGCTGAGCAGCGTCAGGATCCCACCGGCGAGCAGCGCCGCGATCAGCTCCAGCTCGGCACCGGCGGGGGTGGCCAAGGGCCTGGCGAACCAGTCGCCGAAGCCGCGCGAGGCGATCCCAGCCCAGACGGTGAGCCCGAACCCGCCCAGCGCGACCGTGACGACCGCAAATGGCGCCACCCAGAGCAACCGGCTCATCCCCCGTCGACCGGCCCAGTAGGCGCCGCCGAGCAGCAGCGCGGCGCAAAGGCCCACCAGGCCGCGGGTCGCCTCGCTGGTACGCAACACCGGCGGCAACAGCGCGCTGGCGGCGACGAGGCTCGCGATCCACCGTCCGAGGACGAGCGCCCCGCCGGCCAGCCAGGCCACACCGGCGAGCCAACGGACGAGGAGCGGCAGCCAGGCGCCACGGCCGCCGAACGCGGCGCGGCACAGCGGCGCGAAGCCGAGCCCGTAGCGGGCCGACGAGACGGCCACCAGCGCCGCGCCGGCGCCGATCGCGGCCGTCGCCACGCCGACGGCCGCCAGGGCGGTCGGCAGCGCGAGGAGACCGGTGGCCGCGCCGTAGGCGGCCGGCATCAGGCCGAGCGCGGCCCAGAGCGGCGCGACCCGCCGGAGGCTGAGGACCCGCTGATCGGCGCCGATCGGGATGATCTCGACGTTGGCGAGGCGCGGGTCACCGAACTGTTCGCCCCGCGCCGGCCGCTTGTTCGACGCTTGGCCCATGCCTGCGACCCCACCGGCTCAGCGAGTGTGGCACGGAACGCCGACGCAGGCCAGGCTCACTCCTTGGCCACCCGATCGAGGTCGAGCTGCGCCAACGCCTGGCGGATCACCTGGCTCTTGTTCGCCTTGTAGTGACCCCGACGGCGCAGCTCACGCACCAGCCCCTCGAGCCGCTCGATGTCCTCGTTGTAGAGCGAGATCGAGACGATCTTGTAGTGCTGGGGCTTCGCGACCGCCTGTGGCCGCTCGGCCGCCGGGCGGCGGGCGTCCCCGAACAGGCTGTCGAGCAGCAGCTGCTCGCCGGAGAGCGGGTCGTCGGCGAGCGCCAGGCGATGACGGACGGCGGTGTTGGTCTTGGCGCGCATCAGGCAGCCCTCGTTTGTTCGTCGGCGACCGCGCCGGTGCGCAACCACTCGACGACACGGATGTAGTCGCGCGCCCCATGCGAATCGGGCGCGTGCTCGAAGATGGTCTTCTTGTGGCTCGGCGCCTCGGTCAGCTTGACGTTGCGGCGCACCGGCGGCAACGTGCGCGCGCCGAAGCTCTTGCGCAGACAGCTGACCACGTCGGCCGACAGGCGGTTGCGCGCGTCGTAGAAGGTGGGCAACACCCCCGCCACGCGGATCGTGCAATCGAGCTGCTCGCCGAGCCGCTGCAGCGTGCGCATCACCTGGCGCACGCCGACCAGCGCCAGGTAGTCGCAGCTGACCGGGATGAGCACCTCGCCGGCGTAGACCAGCGCGTTCTGGTTGATGAGCGAGAGGGCTGGCGCGCAGTCGAGGATGACGACGTCGTAGCCGTCGAGCTCGGCCATCGCCCTGCTCAACACCAGGCAGCGCTCTCGCCCGTCGGCGCGCGCCAGCGCGATCTCGGCGGCGGCCAGGCCCTGATCGGAGAGCATCACGTCCAGCCGCTCGCGCGCCGGCACGATGCAGCCGCGGGCCGTGACCTGGCCGAGCATCAGGTGGTGGGTTAAGCGCGCGGCGGTGAGCCCGAGGGCGACGCCGACGTTGCCCTGCGGATCGAGATCGACGAGCAGCACGCGCTGGCCGAGCTGAGCGAAGCCGGCGGCGACCGACACCGCGGTGGTCGTCTTGGCCGTGCCGCCCTTCTGGTTCAGCACCGCGATGACCCGCGCCTTCGCGGGCGGGGCGGCCGCCGGCAACCCGACGGCGCGGCAGGCCTCGGAGCAGAAGAAGCGCCGCCCCTCCGGCCCGTCGACCATCTGGAAGGCGAGCGTCGGCACGAACGGCTGGGCGCAGATCTGGCAACGCACCGCCTCGCCGCGCAACGCCGGGTGACGGCAGACCTGCGAACAGTAGTAGCGCCGGACCCCGCCCTCGTCACAGGTCTGGAACGAGAGGCGTGGCACGAACTCCTTGGCGCAGGACGCACAACGGACAGTCGTCGGCTCCACGGCCTTGTCCTCCGAGTGCCCGCGGGATGAGCCGGACGCGCATCCAAAGCTCATTCGGCACCCGCGTCGAGCATACCCCAGACGATCGCGGAGTCAAGAAGTAGGCGCGATTTTTCGCCTGTGAAATCAGGATCTTTTAGACCGATTCACTCTTCGGCCATCGGCGGCTCGCCGAGCCAGCTGAGATCGCCCTGCCCGCGGCGGATGATCGCCGGCTCCTCGCCGGTCAGATCGATCACACTCGACGGGAGGCCGTACAGCTGGCCGCCGTCGAGGAAGACCTCGATCGACTTGCCGAACATGCGCACGATCTCGTCCGGATCGTTGGTGTAGGTCTGCTCACCGTCGACGCGCCGCCCGACCGTGGTGCTGATCAGCGGGTGCCCGACCGCGGCGATCAACGCCGCGCAGACCGGGCTCGCCGGGATGCGGATCCCGACCGTGTGACGGTTGTCCTGCAGGATCTTCGGCACGTCGCGGGTGGCCGGCAGGATGAAGGTGTACGGCCCGGGGACGTGGTGGCGCAGGATGCGGTAGTTGCGGTCCTCGACCACCGCGTAGCGGGAGACCTCGGCCAGATCGGCGCAGAGGAACGACAGGCGGTGTTTCTTGTCCAGCCCCTTGAGGAAGTAGATCCGGTCGATGGTCCGTTTGGCGTAGATGTCGCACCCCAGGCCGTAGGTCGTGTCGGTCGGGAAGACGACGAGCCCTCCGGTGCGCATCGCCTCCTCGGCCCGCCCGATATGACGGGGCTGCGGGTGCTCGAGGTTGACGTGCAGACGAAGCATGGGCGATCAGGATCGTCAGGGTTTCGGGGGCGGCGCGAGACCGATCGGCACCGGCACGACGCCGTCCGGCAGCTGAGGATGGCCCCCGCCGGTGAGCAGCGGCGCGAGCGACACCGCCGCCGCCGGCGCGGGATGACCGGCCACGGCGCCCGGCCAGACGTACTGCTGCGGGATCGTACTCGGGTCGCCCCCACGCTGCGCGACGACGCGCTGCAGGAGGTCGACCAGGGCTGCGAAGGCACGCTGACGCTCATCCATGGCCCCCGCCTCATACCACGACCGGCCGGGGCGACAACAGCCACCGCACGCCGGCCGGCCGCTCGCAAGCGCGCCGGCAGGTTGACTTGCCTACCGCCGATGACGATGATGGCGGACGCATGGCGCGCCGCAACGGTGACATTGGCCAATCCGACGACCACAACGCACGGGGCATCGAGCTGGCCGACCGCGGGTGGCTCGACGAGGCGGTCCTCGAGTTCAAAAAGGCCCTCGAGCTCGATCCGCAGGCGGCCCACGCCCACGACAACCTGGCCACCGTGCTGGCCGAGAAGGGGCAGCTCGCCGACGCGCTGTTCGAGTACGTCGCGGCGCTGCGCGCCGACCCGGACAGCCCGACGGCGCACCACTACCTGGCCAGCTTTTTGGCCGGCCAGGGGCACGATCTGGCCATCGCGCTCTACCGGCGGGCGGTCGAGCTCGAGCACGAGTTCCCGGACGCGCACCTGAACCTGGCGATGGCCCTCGCCGATCGCGGCAACCTGACCGACGCGCTCGCCGAGCTGGAGATCGCGCACAGCCAGGCGCCGAACGACGAGATGATCCACCACGAGCTGGCCTGCTGCCTGATCGACCTCGAGCGCTACCCCGAGGCGATCGGCCACCTGAAGCGGATCCTCAAGCAGCACCCGGATCAGCTCGAGGCGCACATCGATCTCGGGATCGCCTTCACCGCGCAGGGCTTCTACGCCGAGGCCGAGACCGTGCTGCAACGAGCCCTCAAGCTCGACCACCACGACTTCGCCGCCAACTACCACGTCGCGGCGCTCTACGCCGCCTGGGGCCGCCCCGACGACGCGCTCCATCACCTGGAGGTCGCCGCGACCCACGACCGTGAGAAGGTCCGGCTCTGGCTACACGACGACCGCATGTTCGATCCGCTACGCGAGCACGAGCGCTACACCAAGCTCCTGGCCTGAGGGACGTCGATGGGCGAGAACAAGGGCGCACCGACCACGCTGAGCGACCGCGAGAGCAGCAACTCGCGCGCGGCCAACCTCTCCCTCACCCGCGAGATCGCCGAGAGCTTCCGCCGCGTCCGCGGAGACGAGTCGTACGACGGGCAGGGGATGCGCACCATCTGGCACCAGGGCAAGATGCGCACCGAGCTGCTCTCCTGGGAGCACCAGGGCGGCGAGCTCACCCGGCAGGAGCTCTGTTTCCTCGGCATGGTCGTGCTGTTCAAGCAGGGCAAGCCGCTGCAGACCGGCAAGCTGCCGGCCGACGACCGGTCGACCGGGCTCGGCCGACCAACGGCCGACCTGGTCCGCCCCGATCCGACCCCGAGCGCCGAGATCCTCGAGTACGCCTCGCACCTGCTCAAGAACATCCCGGAGCGCGACTTCTACGCCCAGCACCTGCTCAAGCAGGTCAACGACACCGTCTCGGCCTACGGCTTCGACGAGAGCAAGACCCTGATCTCCGACATGGTCGGCTACGATCGCAACGAGCGGCCCGCGGGCCGCTCGGAGCCGACCCAGAAGGTCGACGTGCACAAGAAGAGCGGCGGGCGAGCCGTCGCGCTGACGCTCCTCGCGCTCGCCGGGGTCCTGCTCGGCCTGGCGATCGGGTTCTTCCTGTGGTGAGCCATTTCGACATCGAGATCGACCCGCTCTTCCCGCGCGTCTGCGCCGCGGGCGCGTCGCTGCGCCGCATCGATCGCGCCGAGCAGAGCAACGAGAAGGGGGAGCGTTCGATCTGGCACCAGGGCACCGAGCTGTCCGAGCTGCTCAGCTGGGAGGACAAGGCGAACGTCGTTCAGCACCAGCAGCTCTTCTTCCTCGGCTTCACGATCGAGTACCGCCGCGGCATCGGCCTGCGCACCGGCCGGGTCGACGACCAACGCTCCGACAGCGGCCTGCCGACCACCGATCTGATCCAGTTCGACACCCAGCCGGTGGTGCGCACGCTCGAGCTCGGCGCGCGCCTGCTGCGCGAGGCGCGCCGCGACTACTACATCCAACACCTGCTGCAGCAGCTCAACGACGCGCTGACCACCCGCTTCAACCGCCCGCAGACGCAGGTCTACGGTCTTCCGAAGTGGCGCGATCGGCTGCGCCGCGCCTCCGACGGCCTCAGGCTGCTCAGCGGGCGCCACCGGATGTTGGCGCTCTATCTCGGCGTCGGCGCCGGGATCGGCGCCGCGATCACGCTGGCCTTGCTGGCGCTGCTGCGTCGGTAAAAAAAAAGAGGGCAGCCTCGTTGAACGAGACTGCCCTCTTACTGAATTAAATCCGGCGACGTCCTACTCTCCCACACGTTAGCGTGCAGTACCATCGGCGCTGACAGGCTTAACTACCGAGTTCGGAATGGGTTCGGGTGGATCCCTGTCGCCATGGTCACCGGAAATCGCGATTCACATACGAGCGTTCGAGCGCCGGATCATCTGCTCGAGATCATCCTGGTGCTGCCAGTCATGCGATCAGATCTGGCTTCGAAGCGAAGAAAAAAGCATAAGCCTCACGGTCAATTAGTACCAGTTGGCTCCGTGCATTGCTGCACTTCCACCGCTGGCCTATCAACGTCCTGGTCTAGGACGGACCTTTAGGGGGCAACAAGTCCCCAGGGAAACCTAGTCTTGGAGGAGGCTTCCCGCTTAGATGCTTTCAGCGGTTATCCTCTCCGCACGTGGCTACCCGGCAATGCCCCTGGCGGGACAACCGGAACACCAGAGGTGCGTCCATCCCGGTCCTCTCGTACTAAGGATAGCTCTCCTCAAGTTTCCTCCGCCCACAGCAGATAGGGACCGAACTGTCTCACGACGTTCTGAACCCAGCTCGCGTGCCACTTTAATTGGCGAACAGCCAAACCCTTGGGACCGACTTCAGCCCCAGGATGTGACGAGCCGACATCGAGGTGCCAAACCTCCCCGTCGATGTGAACTCTTGGGGGAGATCAGCCTGTTATCCCCGGAGTACCTTTTATCCG
>JBFYZW010000630.1:0-7464 GCA_041309305.1 Deltaproteobacteria bacterium
CAGGCGCCGACGCAGGTGGGCGCACAGCTCGTCAACCAGGGCGTCGACGGCGCGCGGCGTCAGCGGTCGGCGCAACGCTGGCCGCTCCTCGAGCAGCCGGACCGTGCCGAGCGGCAGTGACCGTCCCCGCGCCGACCCCGCCCGGCGCACCTCGAGGCTGCCGCCGCCGAGATCGACCAGAAGCGAGCCGTCGGGCAACGAGCCGAGCGCGCGCAGCAGCGCGTCGCGGGCCAGGCGCCCCTCCTCGCCGCCGCCGATCAACCGGACCCGGACGCTGGTGGTCGCGCGCACCCGATCGAGGAGCTGGCGACCGTTGGCGGCGTCGCGCAGCGCGGCGGTGGCGACGGCGCGGACGCCGTCGACGTTAGCCTCGGCCAGCGCGGTCTTGATCTCGACGAAGGTGTCGAGCAACGCGCGTTGGCGGGCGGGACGAATCCGGCCGTGCGCGAACGTGTCGGCGCCGAGCCGGAGCGGCCAGCGGCGGAACTCCTCGTCGACCAGCTCACCCAGCGGGCTGAGACGGACGATCGACAGACGCACCGCCTGCGAGCCCACGTCGATGGCAGCCAAGGTCGACACGCCGCTCACTGCTACCAGCCCGGCCGGCCGGCGCCAAGTTGGATCGCCGCGGCCGAGATCTGGCTCTCGGCCGCCGTTTGCGGCTTAATGGCCTGACGATGTGGTTTCGCCTGCAGCCGGGGGCGCGCCAGCGGGTGCAGCTGCACGACCGCCAGGCGGTCTGGCCGGCCCCAGACGGCTCGGACGCCGAGTTCATCCTCGACGCCGAGGTGCAGCTCACGCAGGAGGTCTTGATCGCCACCCCGCGTCTGCTCCGGCTGCGCTATCGGATCGACGAGCTGCGCGCGACGATGGCGCTCGACGAGGAGCGGGCGACGCCGTGGACCGGCCTCGAGGGGCTGCACGGCCACGCTTTCGAGGTGATGATCACCGAGCGTGGGCCGATCGTCGTGCCGGGCCAGGGCCCCAAGGTCGCGCCGCACCTGGCCGGATGGCTGGGGACGATCAGCGAGGACATGCGCTGCGCCTGGCCCCTGCCGCCTGACCACGCGGCTGTCGGGACCGAGTGGCGCCTGGTGCCGGTCATCCCCGGGGGCTTGCCGGCGCGGACCAGCCGCGCCGACGTTGACGTCACCTATACGCTGACCGCGCTGGCTGGCGACGCCGCGGAGGTCGCGGTGCGCTTCGCGGTGCGTGTCGTGCTCGAGGAGTCGACCGGGGCGCTGACCGGTGAGGGAGACGGGACGATGACCATCGCGGCCGAGCGCGACTCCGGTGTCACCCGGGCGGCGCGGCGGGGCGCGCTGCGTCTCGGCGGGGTGGGCGCCGGCCGTCAGGTCATCCGTTCGGAGATGGAGCTGGCGCGGGTCGGCTGACGGGCGGTCAGGCGGTCTGCTTCTGCTTGAACTCGAGGTGCGGTTGGCCATCCCCGCGGATGACCTGCTCGGTGATGCGACAGCGCTTGATGCCGTCGAGGAACGGCACCTCGTACATGATCTCGAGCATCGCCGTTTCGAGGATGGTGCGCAGCGCGCGCGCGCCGCCGCGGTTCTCGATCGCCGAATGGGCCACGGCGTTGATCGCCGCCGTGTCGAACTCGAGCTCGACGTTCTCGAGCGCGAAGAGCTTCTGGTATTGGCGGATCAACGCGTTCTTCGGCTCGGTGAGGATGCGCCGCAGATCCCCCTCCTGCAGGTCGTCGAGCGTCGCGATCACCGGGATGCGGCCGACGAACTCGGGGATCAGGCCGAACTTGACCAGATCCTCTGGCTCGACGTGGCGCAGGATCTCGCCGATGTTCCGGTGCTGCTCGCTGTGGATCGCCGCGCCGAAGCCGATGCCGCGGCGACCGATCCGGCGTTGGATGCCGAGCTCGAGGCCGTGGAAGCTGCCGCCGAGGATGAACAGGATGTTGGTGGTGTCGACCGGGATGGTCTCCGCTTGGCCGTACTTGCGCGACCCGCGCGGCGTGACGTTGGCGCGCGTCCCTTCGATGATCTTGAGCAGCCCCTGCTGGACGCCTTCGCCGCCGACGTCGCGGCTGACGGTCGGGACTTCGCCTTTGCGCGCCGCCTTGTCGATCTCGTCGATATAGACGATTCCGCGCTGGCAACGCTCGACGTCGTTGTCGGCGGCGACCAGCAGGTTGGCGACGATGTTCTCGACGTCTTCGCCGACGTAGCCGGCCTCGGTCAGGGTGGTCGCGTCGGCCATCGTGAACGGGACGTCGAGCATCCGCGCCAGGGTCTGGGCGATCAGCGTCTTGCCGGTTCCGGTCGGCCCGAGCAGCAGCACGTTCGACTTGGCGATCTCGACCCCGTCATCCTCTCCGGCGACCCGCTTCTCGACTCGTTTGTAGTGGTTGTAGACCGCGACCGAGACGACCTTCTTGGCTCGTTCCTGGCCGACGACGTACTGGTCGAGGTAGTGGTTGATCTCCTGGGGCGTCGGCAGGGCCTTGGGACCCTTGTGGCTGCTCTCCCGCTCGTTCTCTTCGTCGATGATGTCGGTGCACAGGCGGATGCACTCGTCACAGATGTAGACCGTGGGCCCGGCGATGAGCTTGCGCACCTCGCGTTGGCTCTTGCCGCAGAACGAGCAGGTCAGGTGTCCGATCTGGAGGTCTTTTCGTGCCACGTCAGCGCCTCACCGACAGGATCGATCCTAGCAGAGCCGTCGTCAACCGACCAAAGAATTTTCCGCGCCGGCACGCAGCGGGGCCTCGCCGCTTGACAGCCTGCGATCGGTTCCTTACACCAGGGACGCCATGGAGCTCGACCCACGCCGCCGGTTGATTCTGCAGCGCCTGGTCGAGGCCTTCCTCGAACGGGCCGAGCCGGTCAGCTCGGCCGCGGTCGCGCGTCGGCTGGGTGATCTCAACCTCTCGTCGGCGACCATCCGCGCCGCCATGGCCGAGCTCGAGGAGCTCGGGCTGCTCCGCCAGCCGCACACCAGCGCTGGCCGGGTGCCGACCGAGCTCGGCCTGCGCCTCTACCTCGACAGCCTGCTCGAGCCGCGGCTTCGACCGGGGGATCGCGCCGGCCTCGAGGCGCTGGCCCAGGTCGATCCGACCGACCTGCCGGCCACGCTCGGGCAGCGGCTCGCCGCGCTGACCGGCCAGGTGGCGGTGGTCGCGCTGCCGAAGGTCGTCGGGGCGCGCCTGCGCGAGATCGGCTTGGTGCGCTACGACGACCACCGCTTCCTCGCCGTGTTCGTCTCGCCCGGGGGACTGGTGCAGCAGAAGCTGGTCGAGGTCGAGTTCGACATCGACGGACCGCTGCTCAGCGAGGCCCAGAACCTGCTCGACGAGCACCTGCCCCGCCTGAGCATCGCCGAGCTGCGCGACCTGATCCTGCGCGAGCTCGCCGGTGAGCACGGTCAGCTGGCCAACCTGCGCCGTGAGGCGCTCGACCTGGGCGGCCGGGCCCTGGCCGCCGCCGGCACGCCGCGCGAGCTGCAGCTGATCGTCGAGGGGACCTCGCACCTGGTCGGACAACCGGAGTTCGGTGACCTGGAGCGGTTGCGCCGGCTGTTGCAGGCGATCGAGGAGCGGACCGCGTTGCTCGAGCTGCTCGACCGGGTGCTCGACGGGGCCGGCGTCAAGGTCATGCTCGGCTCTGAGCACCAGGTCGAGGCGCTCCCCGAGGTGGCCTGCGTCGGGGGCAGCTGGGTCGGGGAGGCCGGCGAGGTGGGGGCGGTGACGCTCCTCGGCCCGGCGCGGATGAACTACGGCCGATTGGTGCCGCTGGTCGGCTACGCGACCGGGCTGTTCGACCGGTGCCTGCGCCGCAGTTGAGCCGCTTTCTTCGCTTCTCGGCCGCGAGCGGTTAGAACGGAGGGGGGGGCGCCTGGTTGGAGGCGTGATGGCCAAGCGACCGGAGGCCGGTGCGGAGCTGGAGGCGGCGATGGCGGCGGCTCTCGCGGCGGTCGAGCAGCGCGAGAAGAGTGCGGAGCCTGACGGCCAGGGGACCGTCGAGGTCGAGGTCAACACCGAGCCGCCCAACGGCGACGCCAAGCCCTCGGTCACCGAGGGGGAGCTGCGCGACCAACTGCTCCGCCTCGCCGCCGACTTCGACAACTTCCGCAAACGGAGCGCGCGCCAACTCGAGGAGACGCGCAAGTTTGGCATCGACCGGTTGCTGCTCGACCTGTTGCCGGTTCTCGACAACCTCGAACGGGCCCTCGCCCACGCCGGTGACGCCAGCGACCCGATCGTCCAGGGCGTGCGCATGGTCGCCAAGGGGTTCCTCGATACCTTGGCCCAGCACGGCGTCCAGGCGTTCGACAGCGTCGGTCAGGTCTTCGATCCGGAGCGTCACGAGGCGGTCGGTCAGGCGCCGAGCGGCACGGCGGCCCCGGGGACCATCTTGGAGGAGATGCAGAAAGGCTATATGTTGCACGAACGCCTACTGCGTGCGGCGCAGGTGATCGTGGCCGCCGGAACAGCGCCGGACGGTCATGGAGGAGCGGATGAGCGTGGGGGAGCGTCCGACAGCGATGGAGGTCGAGAGGACGGTCGATGAGTAAGATCATCGGCATCGACCTCGGCACGACCAACTCGTGCGTCGCGGTCATGGAGGGCGGCAAACCGGTCGTCATCCCCAACAACGAGGGGGCGAGGACCACGCCGTCGATGGTCGCCTTCACCGACAGCGGCGATCGGCTGGTCGGCCAGGTGGCCAAGCGCCAGGCGGTGACCAACCCGACCAAGACGGTCTTCGCGGTCAAGCGGTTCATCGGCCGGCGGTTCGACTCGCCGGAGGTGGCGCTCGATCGCGAGCGCGTGCCCTACAAGATCGTCGCCTCCGACCGCGGCGATGCCTACGTCGAGGTCGCGGGCAAGAGCCTGTCGCCGGCCGAGGTCTCAGCCCTAGTGCTCGGCAAGATGCGCGAGATCTCCGAGGACTATCTGGGCGAGAAGGTCGAGAAGGCGGTGATCACCGTCCCGGCCTATTTCAACGATAGCCAGCGCCAGGCCACCCGTGACGCGGGCCGCATCGCCGGGCTCGAGGTGCACCGCATCATCAACGAGCCAACCGCCGCGGCGCTGGCCTACGGGATGGACAAGCAGGGCAAACGTACGGTCGCGGTCTACGACCTGGGCGGCGGCACGTTCGACATCTCGATCCTCGAGTTGGCCGGCGACGTATTCAACGTCCGCTCGACCAACGGTGACACGCATCTGGGCGGCGAGGACTTCGACCATCAGATCGTCGGCCACCTGTGCGACCTGTTCAGCAAGGAGAACGGCATCGATCTGCGCCGCGACACGATGGCGCTCCAGCGGCTCAAGGAGGCGGCCGAGAAGGCCAAACACGAGCTGTCGAGCTCCACCGAAACCGAGATCAATCTGCCGTTCATCACCGCCGACGCCAGCGGCCCGAAGCATCTCAACGCCACGCTGACCCGCGCCGAGCTCGAGGCGATGACCGCCGAGCTGGTGCAGCGCAGTCTGCTGCCCTGCCAGACGGCGCTCAAGGACGCCGGGCTGACCAAGGTTGACATCGACGAGATCCTGCTCGTCGGCGGCATGACGCGCATGCCCGCGGTTCAACGCGCGGTGACCGACTTCTTCGCCAAGGCGGCGAACAAGGAGATCAACCCGGACGAGGTCGTGGCCGTCGGTGCGGCGGTGCAGGGCGCGGTGCTCAGCGGCGAGGTCAAGAACGTCCTGCTGCTCGACGTCACGCCGCTGTCGCTCGGTGTCGAGACGGCGGGCGGGGTGTTCACCTGTATCATCCCGCGCAACACCACCGTGCCCTGTCGCAAGGCCGAGATCTTCACCACCGCCGCCGACAACCAGCCGATCGTCAATGTCCACGTCGCGCAGGGAGAGCGGCCGTTGATCGCCGACAACCAGACGTTGGCGCGCTTCGAGCTGGTCGGCATCCCGCCGGCGCCGCGCGGCGTGCCGCAGATCGAGGTCAGCTTCGAGATCGACACCAACGGCATCGTCCACGTCGCGGCCAAGGATCTCGGCACCGGCAAGAGCCAGTCGGTGCGCATCACCGCCCAGAGCGGCTTGACGCCCGAGGAGATCCAGCGCCTGGTCGGCGAGGCCGAGCAGAACAAGCTCGAGGACGAGACCAAGCGGCGACTGGTCGATCTGCGCAACCGCGCCGAAGGTCTGATCTACTCCACCGAGCGGACGCTCGAGGAGTACGGCGCGCAGCTCGACCCGCTGGACAAGGAGTTGATCCTGCACGACGCGTTGAAGCTCAAGCGCGCCGTCGAGGCCGACAGCCCGGCCACCGAGCTCGAGGAGCTGTACAAGGCGCTCGAGGCGTCCGCCTACCGCATCGCCGAGACGATCTACGCCGCGAAGAGCTGAGCCCCCGCCGAGCGATGGCCCGTGATTACTACCAGATCCTCGGCGTGGCCCGCAGCGCCTCGGCCAAGGAGATCAAGCGCGCCTACCGCCGCCTGGCGCACCGGTACCATCCGGACAAGAACACCGGCGAGCCGCGCGCCGAGGAGCGCTTCAAGGAGATCACCGAGGCCTACGACGTGCTCGGCGACCCCGAGCGGCGCCGTCGTTACGACCGCTTCGGGGCGGCCTCGGTCGGTGGCGGGCGCGCGGCGGCCTCGAGCTTCGGCGACGTCTTCTCGGAGATCTTCGCCGACTTCTTCGGCCGGCGTGAGCGTGGCCGCGCGGCCGGGCGCGATCGGCACGAGACGCTGACCGTCGACCTCCGCCTGGCGGTGCAGGGCGGTGAACGGACGCTCCAGGTCTTGCGGGCGCGCCGCTGCGCGGCCTGCGCCGGGACGGGAGCCCGGCCCGGGACGGCGCCGCAGATCTGCCACGCCTGCGGGGGCAGCGGCGAGATCCGCGTTCAGCAGGGCCTGCTGTCGGTGAGCAAGGCGTGCGGCTACTGCAAGGCCCGCGGGCGGGTGATCACCGACCCCTGTCCAGCGTGCAGCGGCGAAGGGCACCGAAATGAGCAGGCGCAGCTCAAGGTGCGGATCCCGCCCGGCACCGCCGACGGGACCGTGCTGCGTTACGTCGGCGAGGGGGAGCCGGGGGGCGCGGGCGGCAAGGCCGGTGATCTGCGGGTCACGATCCGGGTCGAGCCCGACCCGCTCTTCCGGCGCGACGGCGCCGACCTGTTCGTCGAGGTGCCGATCACCTTCGCCGAGGCGGCGCTCGGCGCTCAGGTCGAGGTGCCGACCCTGAGCGGTCTGGTGCGCATGACCATCCCGCCCGGGACGCAGAGCGGGCGGGTCTTCCGCCTGCGCGGCAAGGGCGTGCCGCAGGGCGAGGGGGCCCCGGGCGATCAGCAGGTCACCGTCATCGTCGAGACCCCGGTAGGCCTCGAGCCGGCCGTCCGCCAGCGCCTGACCGAGGTGGCCGAGCTGGCCGACGAGCGCCACTATCCGCTGCGCAGCGCCTTTCGGCGCAAGGTGCGCGGCGCGTGAGGCGGCGCCGCCGAGGCCGCCGGCGGGGTG
>JBFYZW010000631.1:0-2993 GCA_041309305.1 Deltaproteobacteria bacterium
GCGGGGGAGCCCCGGGCTCGGCGGGGCCGTCACCGAGGGACATCGCCCGTTCGGTCAAGGTGTGGATCTCGGCCCGCAGCGCCTCGGTCTGGGTGGTGAGCTCGTCGCGGCGGCGCGCCAGCGCCTGGCCGGTGTGCAGCTCGTCCGCCGCCAGGCGGGCGACGCGGTCGAGCTCGGCGGTCAGGCCCTCGACCCAGCTCAGGTGCGCCTGGGCGTCTTTCTCCTGCTGCTCGGCCAGCGCCGCGGTCTCCCCGTCGAGCGCGGAGATCCAATCGAGGTCGGCGTTCATCGCCACCTGCCAGCCATGTCGCTGCCGCGCCGCCTCTTCGCGCAGCTGCTCGAGCTGGAGGAGCTGGCCGTCGATCTGCCGGTCGAGCTCACTCGGCTCGCGCGCCGATCGTTCGCTGAGCTCGTCGAGGCGCGCCTGGGCGCGGGCGGCACGCTCGTGCTCGCGCTGGTGCAACGCCTGCACCTCGCCGGTGGCCTGGGCGACCAGCTCCGGGGCGAGCGGGGCCTCGAGCGCCGCGCCGAGCTTGTCGATCGCGGCGCGCAGCTCGGTCGCTCGTGACGAGACCTCGGCCGCAGCTCGGCCGGCGTCGGCCTGGAGCAGGCGGTGCTCGACCAGGATGTGCTCGGTCAACGCCCGCCGCTGGGCGTCGACCTCCTCGTAGCTGTCGACCTCCCGCTCGAGGAGGTGCACCAGCGCCGCGGCGCGGCGCACCTCGGTGCGCAACGCGGCCAGGCGGCCGGTCGGGCTCTGGTCACCGCGTTGCTCGATGCCGGCCGCTTCGGCGGCCTGGCTCTGCTCGAGCGCGGCGAGCACCTCGGCGAGGCGCGCCTCGTCGCCCGGGGGGAGCTCGAGAAACTCGACGCCGAACCCGAGCGGGCGCGTCGGATCGCCGTCGGCGAGCCGGTGGTGGACGACGCAGGCCTGGATGTGCACAGGCTCGCGCCAGGCGGCGTGCGCGAGCAACAGCTCGACCTCGGCGCCGAGCGGCGGCAACGCGTCAGCGGCGAGCAGTGCTCCACCGAGCGACAGATCGAGCAGGCGGTGGCGGAGGTCGCCCTCCGGCGTTCGTAGCCAGGCCACGAGGGGCGGCAGCTCGTGTCGCCGATGGCGTCGCTCCTGATGCGACATACGTCCCGAGACTACCAACGACCGGGGCTGCGGAACAGATTGTGGCGCGCAACCGAGGTCGGCGGCGGCCGATAACCAGGGCAACCACCCAGGAGGCCGCCATGCCCGCTCCGACCATCGATGCCATCAAGGGAAGCGCTGCCATCGTCGACACCTCGGCCGGCGCGCAGGTCGACACCGCCACCAAGGCCGACACGGTCAAGATGAACAGCGCCACCGGGGTCAACGACCAGGACGTCGGCGTCAAGGCGGCGGCGAAGGAGCGACCCGAGGTCCCCAACGCCGCCCGCTTCAAGGCGCTCAAGGCGATGGCCTACCCGACCCGGATCCTGGCCACCATCACCGCGGTGTTCGGTTTCCTCGGCTGGGGGTTGCCGGTGCTCGTCGGCGGCGCCGCCGTCGCGATCAGCATGTATGGGCTCGAGACCTACGCCGCGGCCAAGCTGAAGGGTTGAGCGGCCTCCTCCTGCCGGCGCCTCACTGCAGCGTCGGGCAGGGCACGGCGTTGGGCGTCGCCGAGACGATCCAACTGCTCACCGACGTGCGCACGATCGACTGGCCGCTCGGCGCATCCGCGACCGAGACCGCTGCGGGCGCACCACTCGGGCCGAGCAGGCCGTTGGTGTTGCTCGCCGGCGCGCCATAGAGCACCGCGTCGATCGGCACCGTGGTGTCGGTGATGTCGATCGCCGGCCGGTTGAACAGCGCGACGCCGTCGGCGGCGCTGCCGCCGTTCTGCAGGTCCTGGTTCAGGTCCTCCCCCTGGGCGAGCTCCGGCGAGAAGTTGGCCGCGCTGCTGGTCGGGCCGCCGACCACGAAGCAGGCGCCCGGCGCGACGCTGCCGACCAGCTGGATCGTGCCGTAGGTGTAGTCCTCGCCGCCCCAGCCGAGGGAGTAGCCGGCCAGCTCGAGGGTCTGCCCGGTCCCGTTGTAGAGCTTGACCCACTCGAGCTCCGCGTCGCTGCCGCTCGGGTCGTAGAACACCTCGACCAGGACGAGGCCGACCGGCGCGGTGGCGAGCACCTCGAGCTCGGTGGACACCGGCGTGCCGCCGGCGGTCGCGGTGATCGTCGCGCTGCCGGCGGCGCCGCCGGCGGTGACCGTGAACTCGCCGCTCAGCTGCCGCGCGGCGATGATCATCTGCGCCGGCAGCGTGACCGCCACGCCGCTCGCGCCCAGCGTGACCGTCTCGCCGCCCGGGCGCGCCGGCCGAACCAGGGTCACCGTCAGGTCGACCGAGCGCTCGAGCACAACCTGGGCCGGGTTCGGGGTCAGGCTCACCGGGTGGGGCGCGACGGCGCTGTCGAGCACCGTCACCTGCACCGTGCGCTCGGCGCCGCCGAGCGAGGCGGTCAAGGTCACCGGTCCGCCAGGCATGCTCGGGGCGAGCACCACCTCGGCGGAGGTCGTGCCGGCGAGGACTGTGACGCCGCCGCCGGCGGCGGCGAGCAGCGCGCTGTTGCTCGTGCCGATCGGCACGACGGTGTCGCTGCTCGGCGGCGGGCTGAGCGAGACGGTGAGCGCCGGCACGGCGCCGGTGTCGTTGTCGTAGACCACCGCCGGCGACGGGCCGAAGGCGACCAGCGCCGGTGGGCCGAAGGTCAGATCGGCGGCGGAGCGCGGACAGAGCTTGTTGCGGTTCCAGTTGTAGCGCAGCACGCCCCGGATGCTCGGCAGCGCCTGCCCGACCTCGGGGAACGGGTCGATGAGGTGGAGGTAGTCGTCGACCGACAGATTGCCGGTGACCAGAAGCTCGTTGACCACGGTCTCGCCGTCGGCGCCGGGCGGGTCGACCGCCAGCACGGTGGTGTCGCGCACCTCGACGAGCAGGCCCTCGGCCGCGGCGGCGAGCGCG
>JBFYZW010000632.1:0-3495 GCA_041309305.1 Deltaproteobacteria bacterium
GGCGCGGCCGCGGCTGCTCGGTGGCGCCGACAGCGACGACGACCAACGCTCCCGCGGCTGAGCGGGTTCGCGAAGCCGATCTCCGACTCAGTTCCGTTGTCGTCGAACAACCATGCGCGGCGAAGCATCGCCGCGCGCAACGCGTGCGAACGCGAGCGTCGAGCCTGGCGGCCGAACAACCTGATGGTTGGTGGGCGCGCGGGAACGACGCCGTGGAGTTGGTCATGGACGCCAAGATGATCGGGTTGCTGGTCTTCATCGCGCTGTTTTTTGGCGCGGTGGTGGTCTTCTCCGTCGTGCCGTTCAAAAAGAAAGACGCGGAGGCCAAGCCGAAGAGCGACGGGTAGCTGACGCCAGGCGCAGGCCGCTCGGGGGGCCAAACGGGGGTGCGCGGTTCGCGCACACCCCGTTTGCGTTTCTTCCACGGGCGAGGCCGCTCATTGGTGATCGGGAGTCGTGGCCGTCCGTTTAGGCGTGGGCAGATCATCGGCCGGTGATCAACCGCCGGTGGTCAGCGCCCGGTCCCCGGCGTCTTCGCCGGCTCTGTCGCCCCGCGGAGCTCGGCGTAGGCGAGAGGTTGAATCGACGCGGGCGGGCGGTCGAGGCCCAGCGCGTTGGCGGCATGGGCGAGCTCGGCGTGGGCCGCGGCGTCGTTCGTCTCGCCGTCGAGGACCGTCTCGAGCTCGACGAAGTCGCCGAGCCCGTCCACCTGGTCGAGGTGGATGCGGGTGCTGCGCCACAGCCACAGCTCGCGGCGCTTGTGGACCACCGGGCCCTCGCCGAGCGCGTCGACCAGCAGCGCGCGCAAGGCCGCCGGGTCGGGGACGGGGCAGACGCGGTAGTCGCTGGCGCGGGCCTCGGCGCGGTCGGCGCGCCGGTAGCAGATCAGCTCGGCCGAACCGCCGACCTGCTCGCGCAGCTTCAACCGGGCGCGCGGGGCGGGGAAGAAGGAGTCGCGCTGGACGAGGAGGCCGGCCGGGCGGGCGCCGAGCGCGGCGGCGGCGGCGCGGACCGTCGCGAGGTCGACGCCGGCGTACTTGGCTTCGATATTGCGGGCTGGAGTCATCGTCGAGCTCACCTCTCTGCCGCGCGGTTGAGTCACGGCCACAGCCGCACGCGGTGATCGCCGGCGACGACCACGGTTAGCCAGCGATCGGTCTGGGACCAGCAGCGATCACAGCTCGAGACCGAGGCGTCGGCGCGCTGGTCGAACGGGGTGCCGTCGTCGAGCTCGACCGTGGAGATGGGCGCCCGGTCCGACGCGACGCGATCGAGTTCCCAGGCCAAACGACGCTCACCGAGCCCCACCGCGCTGAGCGCGAGCCCGCCGCCAGCCGGGGAGACGCCGAGCGTGGTGCCGTCGTGCAGCGCGAGCGCGGCAGTGTCGGCCGCGTCGAGGACGACCCGGGCGCGCAAGAGGTGACGGCGCGACGGCCAGTCGACGAGGCCGGGGGCGGTGGCCGGGGCGAAGGTCTGCACGTCGGCGGAGGCGAGGGGGAGGATGGTGCCGGCCGCCTGGAAGAGGGGGAGGTTGCCGGCGGCGAGCTCGACCGGCGCGGCGACGTCGAGCCAGACGCCGCCCAATGGCGCGCGCGCGCCGGTCCAGAAGTCAGCCCAAGGGCCCGAGCCCGCCGGCAGGTAGACGGCGCGGCCGGCGGCGCCCTGCTCGATCACCGGCGCGACCAGCAGCGCGTCGCCGAGCAGGTAGGCGTCGCCGACGGTCCAGGCCACCGGGTCGTCGGGAAAGGCGAGGCCGAGGGCGCGCACGATCGGCTGGCCGTCGGCTGCGGCGCGGTCGACGAGATCGCGCAGGAAGGGGAAGAGCTCGGCGTGCAGGCGGGCGTGGACCAGGAAGGTCTCGAGCACCCAGGGCTCGGGGAAGAGGCCCGCGTCCCAGGGGTTGTGGCTCTGGCCGCCGCCGCCGAGCTGAAAGACCGGCGCGAGGGCCGCGGCACCGAGCCAGCGGGCGAGCGCCTCGCTGGTGGGGAAGCCGCGGAAGCCCCCGGTGTCGGAGGCGAAGTAGGGGAAGGCCGAGGCGCCGAGCGAGATGGCGGCCGAGACCGCCGCCGGCAGGCCGCCCACCGCGCCTTTGCCGCTCGGACGCGGCTCGCCGTGGCGGGCGAAGTCGCTGTCGAGGTCGCCGGGCCAGATCACCGCGCCGATCGACTGGTCGCCGTGCGAGGCGCTGCGCGCCAGGATGAAGCCGTCGTTCGGGCCGTACGTCTCGTCGAGCAGCGCACGGAAGGTCTGGTGGTAGAGGCGCTGGTAGCGGTTGTGCAGCTCGATCGGCACGCCGCCGCGCAGCTCGAACAGCCCGTTGACCAGGCCGCCGAGCTCCGGGCGCACCTCTTCGCCGTAGTCGAGCTTGAAGCCGCGGATGCCGCCTTCGACCAGCGGGCGGGCCAGCTCGGCGTAGGCGGCGCGCGCCGCGCCCTGGGTGAAGTCGACCAGGGCCCCGCGCCCGCGCGCCCAGGGGATGAGGGCCGGCAGGCCGTCGCTAACGGTCGCGAGCCAGCCGTTCGCGGCGAAGGCGTCGTAGAGCGGCACCGACGCGAACGGCGGCATGCCGAGCATCTGATCGGCGTCGTTCGAGACGTTCAGGTAGTTCGTCGCCCAGACGATGACGCGAAAGCCCTGCGCCTCGAGCTCGGCGAGCATCGCCGGCGGGTCGGGGAACTGCACCGGGTTGTAGGCGAAGGTGTTGTAACCGGTCTCCCACGGGGCATCGAGCCAGAGGACGCTCGCCGGCGCGCCGAGCTCGCGCAGGCGGCGGGCGTCGTGCAGCAGCAGATCCTGGCCCGAGGGCGTCCCCTCCGGCCCGACGCTGAGCGCGTTGCGCCACTGCTGCAGGCCGAGCGCCCAGTCGGGCAAGGGTCGCGGCAGGCCGACGTGGCGAGCGTAGGCGGCGACGGCGGCGAGCGGCGGCTTCACCGTCAGGCCGGCGATCAGGCGCTGCGCCTGGTAACGGACGCGCAGGCGCGCGGGGTCGGAGGCGCCGACGTCGAACGCGCCCGGCCGCTCGCTCTCGGCGTAGAGCGCGTAACCGCGACTCGAGACGTAGAAGCTCACCGGCCCGTGCACCTCGTTGGTGCCGCTCTCCAGCGCCGAGGTGGCGCGCAGCTGCATCGGCCGCACCCGGCCGCGCGACTCCGGGTGGTCGAACAGCTCGCCGAGGCCGAGCACGCGCTCGTCCGCGGCGAGCGGCAGGCGCAGCTCGACGAGCGTGTGCCACAGCGGCGCGCCCGGCGCCGCGACGTCCAGCTCGAGGAGCTCCCCGGTGACCCGCAGCGTGACCGTGACCTCGATCGCAGCAGCGGCGGTGGCCTCCCCCACCGCGCTGGCGTAGGTCAGCCGGCGGCCGAAGGGCGTCGCCTCGTCCTCGAGCAGGCGCCCGAGCGTCGACCAGCGGACCTCGGCCGGCGGCGCCTCGGGATCGAGGTAGAGCCCCTCCGGCACCTGCGCGTCGCGCACGCCGAGCCACACCCGCGCGGCCTC
>JBFYZW010000633.1:0-10164 GCA_041309305.1 Deltaproteobacteria bacterium
AGCGAGCCGGTGCTCACCACCTGGCCGCCGCTGGCGCTCACCGACCCGCTGCCGGCGCCTCCCGCACCGCCGCCACCCACCACGGCCGAGCTGGCGCTGTTCACCGCCGTGGTCGACGACGAGGACGTGCTGGCGATCGAGCCGTGCTACCGCAAGGGCCTGGCGACGCTCGATTGCCGCGACCCGATGAGCTACATCAAGAGCAACGAGAAGCTGCAGCGCGTCTGGCGACCGTTCATCACCAACCTGGGCGGCGCCTACGTCGGCCTGGGCGCCGACCAGAGCTACTCGTTCATCGCCGAGGCCCGCAGCCAGTGGGCGTGGATCTTCGACTACGATCCCCAGGTCGTCCGCCTGCACCAGCTGATCCACCTGCTCCTCGCCTCGAGCGCCACCCGCGGCGCCTTCGTCGATGCATTCGCGCCGGCGCAACGCAAGGCGACACGCGCCGCGCTGGCGGCAGCGCTCGCCGAGCGGCCGGCCGAGCGGCGCGCGCTCGACGAGACCTTCCGCAACCTGGCCGACCGCCTGCACCAGCACTACCAGGCCGAGGCACGCGACAAGCCGCTCGCCCAGGGCTTCGGCTGGCTGCGCACCGACGCCGCCTTCGCCTACGTGCGCGATCTGGTGCGCCAGGGGCGGGTCCGGGTGGTCAAGGGCAACATGCTCAACGACCGGACGCTGCCGCGTATCGCCGCCGCCGCCCGGGCGCTCGGCGTGCCGGTGCGCATCTACTACCCCTCGAACGCCGAGGAGTCCTGGCGCCTGACGCCGCAGTACCGGGCCAACGTCGCCGGCCTCCCGTTCGACGAGCGCTCGGTGATCCTGCGCACGCAGATCAGCCGTCGCTTCCGCGACGACGAGGCCGAGAGCTACTGGCACTACATCGTCCACGGCGCCCGCGACGCGCAGCGACGCATCGCCTGGCCCGGGATCACCAACGTCACCCAGTTCATGCACGACCGACTGGCGACCGATGTCGAGCTGCTCAGCGTCATCCGCCTGCCCGCGCGCACGGTCAGCGAAGCGGCGACGCTCGGCGCGCTGGGCGCGCCGTGACCGGTCGGGCCGCCGCGTTGTTACTCCTCGCCGCGCTGGCCGGCGCCACCGCCCGCGCCTACCCGGTGCCCCGCGCGGCGCACGAGCGGTGGATCCACGCCGAGCCGCCGCAGCTGGCGATCGGGCCGTGGCGGGCCGCCGAGGACGGGCTCGGCCTGGACGACACCAGCGGCGCCGCCCCGCTCGTGCTGCTCGCCGCGGGCGGCACCTCCTTCGTGCGCGCCGAGCTGCGTGGGCTGCGCGACACCTGGGTCGCGCTGCTCTTCCGCGCCCAGGTGATCGCCCCCCGGCCACTGCGTCTGCGCGGCTACGGCCTCGCCGTCGATCCGCGCAACCAGCGGGTGGAGTTCCTCCGCTGGGACGAGGGCGGCGTGCGCCACTCCGACGCCGCGGTCGAGGTCGCTGGCCTCGCCGACCTCGACGCGCTCGAGGTCTGCCTCTGGCACAGCGGCGCAAGCTTCATCGCCCAGCTGGTCGCGCTCGACAGCCGCCGCCCGCTGGCGACGCTGAGCTGGTCCGACCCCGCCTACGCGGACGGGGCCGTCGGACTGCAACTCGCCGGCCGCGCTGCGCCGCGCCTGCGCGCCCGCCTCGCCGTCGCCCCAGTGGCGACCGTCGCCGCGGACAGCGCGGTCGCCGAGCGTCCCTGGCTCGCACGCGAGTGGCTGGTGGTCGTCTCGCCGGAGGTCGCGCCGGCGTTGGCCGACCTCGGCCCGGCGCTCCGCCCGCTGCCGTCGGTCGAGCCAACCGAGCGCGCCTTCGCGACCGACGAGCCGACCGTGTTCGCGCTGCGCCAGCGCGGGACGCCGCTGCTCACCGCCCAGGCCGGCGTCCCGTTCAAGTACCGCGACCCAGGCTACACCGCTCGCCGCCAGGCGGTGCTCGCGCCCGGGCGGCGCGGCCGCGTGCTGGTCGAAGGCCTGAAGGACGAGGCGCTGATCGCCGCCCAGCTCGAGCAGCTCGCCGCCCGCTTCCCCGATCGGTGCCGACGCGAAGAGCTGGGGCAGAGCGTCGAGGGACGGCCGCTGGTCGCGCTGCGTCTGGCCGACCAGCTCGACGACACGACCCGGCCGGTGGTCCTGCTCGTCGCCGGGCACCACGCCGACGAGGTGATCACCCCGGAGCTGGTGCTCGACGCCGTCGCGCTGCTGCTCGACCCGGCTGCCGACCCGCGCGTGCGCCGCTGGCTCAGCGCCTTCACCATCATCGCCGTGCCGCTGGTCAACCCGGACGGCAGCCACGCCTTCTGGCACCGCAGCGATCAGCTCGGTCGCACCAACCGCCGCCCGGCGGCGAGCGGCGAGCTCGGCGGCGGCGTCGATCTGAACCGCAACTACCCGTTCCTCTGGGGTGAGGCCGAGACGCGCTTCGACCACGCGGTACCCGAGAGTCCGTTCTATCGCGGGCCGGCGCCCGGCTCCGAGCCGGAGACGCAGGCGATGATGCGGCTGGGCGAGCGCGAGCGCCCGCTGGCGCTGATCTCCTACCACGCGGCGGCGACCAAGCTGCTCGTCCCCTACACCTCGGGCGAGCAGCTCGACCCCGAGCCCTCGCTCCCGTGGCTGCTCGCCGCCGAGCTGCTCGCCGCGCTGCCGCACGCCTTCCGCGGCCGGCGCTACGAGGCGGTGCGCAACCTCTACCCGGTGACCGGCACCGACCAGGACTGGTTCTTCCACCGCTTCGGGACGGTGGCCTACCTGCTCGAGGCCCCGGTCCTCGCGCCGGTCCGGCTCGGCCCGCTGCGCGAGGCGGTGCAGCACAGCCGCGGCGCCTGGCAGGCGCTGCTCGATCGCTGGCTCGCCGGGCCGTCGCTCTCGGTCCAGACCGTCGATCGCGCCACTGGCGCGCCGCTCTCGGCCGAGATCACCGTCGACGCGGTGACGCTGCGCGCCGGCGAGCGCTGGTCGTCACGCCCCGACAACGGCTGGCTCCACCAGTACCTGCCCGGCCCGGGCCGCACCGTCGTCCGCGCGCGCCTCGGCGACCGACAGGCCGAGGCCGAGCTGTCGATCACCGGCGGCCACCACCGCTTGACCCTCGCCCTGTAAGTGCGCTTTGGTCGCCGCCAGTGGCCGCTCTCGTCGCCACACCCGGGGAGGAGCCATGTTTAGTCGCGCCGCGTTTGTGCTCGTCGTCGCCGTGGGGCTGGTCAGCTGTACGCGGTCGCCGGCCGACGCCGAGGTCGCGACCCTGGCCAGCGGCGACCAGGTCAAGGTGGTCGAGGTGGTCAAGGGGGACGAGGTGATCGTCGAGAAGGACGGCCGGCGCGCCCACCTCCGGCTGCTCGGTGTCCACGCCGTCGAGGCGGTGATCGAGGACCCGGCGATCGCCGCGCTCAGCCGCCAGGCGCCGACCTACCTGTCGATCAACGCGCTCGATCAGACCGTCGAGGTGACGCTCGATGAGCCGATCAAGGACCCGCTCGGCCGCTACCTCGGCTACCTCAGCCTGCGCGGTCAGGACCTGAGCCGCGCGCTGATCGAACAGGGGCTGGCGCTCGCCTACACCGAGTTCCCCCACGCCCGGGAGGCCGACTACCTGGCCGCCGACGCCGTGATCCGCGCCGCGCCGCGCGGGTTGTGGGCCGATCCCTCGGCCGAGAAGATGATCCGCGGCCTGCGCCGCGTCTGGGCCGAGTCGCGCCAGGCGCGCACCCACCAGCCGTTCAGCGATCCCTTGCTCGCGCCACCGGCGCCCTGAGGGCCGCGCGCCGCTCAGCCCTTCTTCGCCGCCCGGCCACCCTCCCAGGCGTGGATCGCCCGCCGGAACGCCTCGCTCGGTCGGTGGAAACGGACCGCGAAGCCGTCGCGGAGGTGGCGCACGACCCGCGCCTTGCTGCCCTGCACCTCCTCGACCACCGGCACGCCGGCGCGCAGCTCGAGCAGCGGCAGCTGCACGTAGATCTCGGTGTCGACCGGCGGCGGCTCGGCCGCCTTCAACGTCGCGCCGGTCGGCGAGAGGTCGGCGAGCGTCGTGCGCACCTGGACGCTGCCCCAGGACCAGAGCACCGGGCTGGTGGTCGCGAAGCGCGGCGCGGCGCGCTGCTCGTCGAGTCGAGCGCCGCCGTAGACCAGGTCGACCAACAGCCGCCGGATCGCGCTGCGCTCCTCCTCGTCGAGACCGATGAAGGCGAAGGCGACGCCGTCGCGGGTCACCCGCACGACGCGACCGCTCAACGACAGGCTCGTGCTGCCGTGCTCGACCCGCAGGCTGCGGGTCATGCCGACCGGCCAGCGACGCTCGGTGAGCAAGAACAGCCCGCCGAGGCCGAGATCGCGCGCCCGGTAGGGGGCCGCCTCCGGATCCTGGAGGTCGCGGACCGCCACCTCGGCGACTGCCCGCGCTGCACGACGTTGGCCCACGCCGGGCGTTTAGCCGACCCGGAAGGGCGAGGCAACGCCCCGGCGCGTCCTTGGCGGCGCGGCGCCGCCCGTCTACAATGCAGAGATGCTCGGACAGCCACCGTCCCGTCACCACCGCGGCGCGGTCGCCGCCGCGCTCGGCGCCGTCCTGGCCGCTTGCACTGTCGCACCGCTCGAGCTCGACGGCCGGCCGTGCGGTGAAGAGGGCTGCCTGAACGGTTTCGACTGCCACCCGGAGCTCGGACTGTGCGTCCCGCACGTCAACGTCGACTGCAGCTCGCCGACCGCCTACTGCCCGGATGACGTCAAGACCAACGATCCCTGCCCGAGCGTCAACGCGTTCATCCCGTGCAACAACGCCGGCACCGAGTGCTGCCGGACCTGCGGGCCCGACCTGGGCTGGAGCATGTGCACCGCCCGCGCCTGCAGCCCGGGCGCCGCGGAGCTCTGTGACAACCTCGACAACAACTGCAACGACATCATCGACGAAGGTATCTTCGCCTGCCGCTGCAGCTCCGGCCAGCCGACCGCCGAGCTGTGCAACGGCATCGACGACGACTGCAACGACGGCGTCGACGACACCTTCGCCTGCGAGCTCGGCGAGCTGCGCGACTGTGACGCCGGCGCTGGCCCGACCAGCGGCACCCAGGTGTGCAGCCCGAGCTGCGACTGGAGCGGCCCGTGCCTGGCCAAGGACCGCATCCCGCCGCAGTCGATCACCGAGATGGTCGCGGTCGCCGGCCACCAGCGCGTCACGTTGAGCTGGCGGCACCCGAACGACCCCGACCTGAGTCTGTGCGTCGTGCAGCGTTCGGCGGCCGGCTACCCGAACAACGCCGAGCAGGGCGTGCGCGCCTTCGCCGTCCGCGACCCGGCGGGCGGCAGCAGCGGCAACACGCAGGACACCGGCCTCGAGAACGCGGTCACCTACTACTACGCCGCCTTCTGCCGCGACACCTCGGGGAACTGGAACGATGTGCTGACCCCCGGCAGCAACGCCACGACCGGCACGCCGACCGCCGGCGTTCCGGACAACCCGACCGACTTCGCCGCCGCCGACGACCAGGATCGCCGCACGACCCTGACCTTCACGATGCCGCCCGCGCCGGTGGTCAGCTGTCACATCCGGCGCCGCACCGGCAGCACCTTCCCGACCGGCCACGATGACTCCGGCGCCTTCCCGGTCGCGACGGTGACCACGCCCGGGCAGCCGGTCACCCAGCCCGATACCGGCCTGGTCAACGACACCACCTACGCCTACGCCGTCTTCTGCTACAACGGGGAGTTCTGGAACGACGCGGCCTCGACCGCCACCGGCGCTCGAAACGCCGACACCGCCGTGCCGCGTGATCCCTTGCCGGCCAACCCGACCGACCTCGTCGCCGAGGCCGGCGACGCATCGGTCAGCCTCTCGTTCACGATGCCGGCGACGGCCCTGACGCAATGCGAGCTGCACCGCGCCGTGGGCGCCTACCCCACAAACCCGACCACGACCGAGCCGCTGGAGACCTTCACCGGCACCGGCGCGCGGACCTACTTCGACGACACGGTGGGCAACGGGGTCACCTACTTCTACGTCGTCTTCTGTCTCAACGGCACGCGCTGGAACCTCGCGGTGGTCGAGGGCGACAACGCCGCGAGCGCGACGCCGGCCGACGTACCGCTCGCGCGCCTGACCCCCGCCAGCGCCAGCGCCTTGAATCAGAGCGTGCTCAACGTCGGCAGCCTGGCGCCAGGCACCAACCTGCTCTTCCTCGCCGCCGTCGCGCTACGCCAGACCACCCCGGTGAGCGCGGTGAGCGGCGGCGGCCTCGAGTGGCGGCTGGTGACCGCCCAGTGTTGTGGCGGCGGCGAGGGACGGCTCGAGCTGTGGTGGGCCTTCGGCTCACCGGCCAACTCGTTCCAGGTGCGCATCGACATGGGAGGATCGCCGGCCGACCTGGTCGCGGTGGTCACCCCCTACGCCGGCGCCCGCCCGGCCGGCCCGCTGGGTGACGACGGCCGGCAGAACGCCAACGGCGCCGACGGCGCCTGCACCGGCGGCACGAACCAGGGCAGCTGGGCGGTGACCGTCAGCCGCACGGCCGGCGCCTGGACGCACGCGGCGGTGAACCTGCACGAGGCCGCCGATCAGTCCCACACCGCCGGCGCCGACCTGGTCGAGATCGACGAGCAGCACGTCGGCAGCGGCGGCAACCGGGTCGGTATCGCGGTGGTCGAGACGGCGAGCACCACCGCGCCGCTCGGCGGCACCGTCACCTCGGCGATCGACTGGGCGGCGATCGGGGTCGAGATCCTCCCCTGACGCGGCTCAGTCCGCGGCCAGACCGGTGAGCTCGACCAACGACCGGCGGCGGCGCGTCGGCGGCGGTGCGCCGGTCAGGTTGGCGAGGCAGGTGACCAGCCGCGCGTTCTCGTCGCCGGCGCCGTCGTAGAACTGGTTCACCACCGGCAGGCCCAGCTCCTGCTCCAGGCGGGCGAACACCGCGGCGCTGACGTTGCCGGCCATGCAGCCGAACGGCGAGGCGTTGACCACCAGCGCCGCCCCCTGCCTCGCGAACAGCACGGTGCGGCCGATGGTCAAGATCGACTCGCCGCCGATGTTGAACGGCAGGTAGGGCTGCGCCGCCTGCACCGTGGCCGAGACCGGCGGCTCCTGCCGGTCGGCGAGCAGATCGCCGGCCGCGAGAACCATCGCGTGCTCGTCGGCGCTCAGCCAGCGCGACTTGACCAACCGGCGGGCCTGGTCGAACCCCTCGCTGAAGGTCTTCGGCAGGGCGCGGAAGCGCCGCGCGTCGTCCCAGGCGGTGAACAGCAGCCACTCGCTGATCGGCGTCATCCACGCCTCGCCACCGGCCGCCTCGATGACCCGCACCAGCTGCTCGTTGGCGAAGCCGTTGTTGCGCACGTAGATCTCGCCGACGACGCCGACCAGCGGCCGGCGCGGGCCGCAGGTCGGCAGGCGCGCGAACTCGATCCCCGCGCGGCGCAGCACCGGACGGAGATCCTCGCCCCGCTCCAACGCCGCGATCGCGCGATCGGTCCAGACGCGCAGGCGGAGATCCGCGTCGCCGCGCCGCCGCTCGTACGGCCGCACGCGACAAGCCAGCTTGAACAAGACGTCGCCGCCGACCAGCGCGCGCCACAGGCCACGGCGCAGCGCGTCCGACATCCCGGCGTAGGTGTTGTCGGCCGAGGGCGAGAGCACCTCGACGTCCAGGCCCAGGCGAGCGAACACCGCCCGGTCGAGCGGCGCGTACTGGCCGAAGCGACAAGGCCCCTTGTTGGTGGGCATGAACAGGGCGTGCGGCCGGGTCGGATCCTGCTCGACCTGACGCAGGAACACCCCGACCGTCGCGCGCATCGGCAGGCACTCGCCGCCGCGCGTCACCTGGTTGCCGCGCTCGAGGTCGGACCGGGTCTCGTCGGGCAACGGCCGGGCGTCGTAACCGGCGCCGCGGAACGCGGCGGCGAACAGCTCCTTGGTCACCGGGTGCATCGGCGGGATCCATAGGCGCCGCTCGCGCAACGGCACGGCCTTCCCGTGGCTGGCCGGCGCGCGACGCGGCGCAGCCGGCCGGTAGCGGGCGACGACGTCGAGGAAGGCCTCGATGCGGGTCAGGTAGCCGGCGTCGGCGCCGTGCTCGTCGAGCTCGAGGACGAGCATCGGCTTGTCGCCGATCAACCGCTCGGCGTAGCCGAGCAGGAACGAGTCGGGGCCGCAGTTGAAGTTGGTCAGGTAGATCGGGAACAGGTGCGGGCGCTCGCGCGCCACCTGCAGCGCCGAGAGGATGCGCTGGCCGTAGGCCCAGAACAGGGTCCGGCACTCGGCCGGCAGTCGCTCGGGCTCGAAGGGCAACGCGTCGAGCGGGATGACCGGCGCGCCGAGCTCGGCGATCTTGCGTGGCAGGTCGAGGTTGGCGCGCGCGTCGTACAGGTTGTACGGCCGGCCGATGAGCAGAAAGGCCGGCCGCTCGCTGCTCGCCGCGGCCAGCGCCCGTGTTCCAGCCTCGCAAAGCTGTCGCGTCCACTCGGCCTGGGTCGCGTCGGCGGCGCAGATCGCCCGCTCGACCGCCGCCTCGCCGCAGCCGAGCGCCGGCCCGAGCGTCGCGGCCAGGTCGCTCGCCTGCCCGGCCAGCGACTTGCGCCGGTCCAACGTCGGCGCCAGCAACCGCGCCCCGTCGACCGAAGCGCGCGCCAGCGCCGCCGCGAGCACGGCCGGGAAGGCCTGCACATAGGGGCAGAAGTAGCTGTTCGCGGAGAAGCCATCGGCGGGCTCGGCGACCACGCGCGGGACCAGGAGCCAGTCCCCGGGCGCCGTCAGCGCCTGCGCGGCGCGCCCGTGCGCCAGCTTGACCGGAAAGCAGAACTCCGCGCCGCACAGCGCCGCGCCGCGGCTGGCGCACCCGTCGCCCCCCTCCTCCGCGAGGTGCACCTCGGCGCCGAGCTCGCCGAGCAGGCGGCGCCACCAGGGCAGGTGCGAGAAGGCGCTCAGCGCCCTGGGGATGACCACCCGCGGCCCGCCGGCGCGCGCCGGGGTCGCGCCGGCCGCGGCCCACCAGCGCTGGCGCTGGCGCATGAGCTGAAACTCGCGGTTGGCCCGCACCCGCGTCGCGGTCGGCTCCCGGCCGCACAGATACCCCCACGAGCTCTCCTCCGTCGCGCCCGCGACGCGCGCGAAGGTGATCAGGCAGCGGTTCTGACACACCAGGCACCGCTCACGCCGCAGGGTCACCTCACGTTCCGCGATCGCCATGCCGACGAAGCGGGTCGGCGCGCGCCGCTCGGCCAGCTGGCGTTGGACCAGCAGCGCGACGCCCCAGGCGCCCATCACGTGGCAGTAGGGCGAGACGACCAGCTCGAGGTCGAGTAGGGTCTCGAAGGCGGCCACCAGCCCGGGGTTGCGCGCCGTCGCCCCCTGGAAGACGACCCGCCGACGGGAGATTGGCCGCCGGCCGACCACCTTGTTCAGGTAGTTCTGCACCACCGAGCGCATCACCCCGGCCAGCACCTCATCCGGCGTGTGACCGCGGCGCAACAGCTCGTGCACGTCCTGCTCCATGAACACGGTGCACCGATCGCTGGTCGGCGGCGGCACCAGGCCGAGCACCCGGCGGCCGATCTCCTCGAGCGGCACGCCGAGCTTGCGCGCCTGCTCCTCGACGAACGACCCGGTGCCGGCGGCGCAGACGAAGTTCATGTTCGCGTCGACAATCCGGCCGTCGCGCACGCGCATGTACTTGGCGTCCTGGCCGCCGATCTCGAAGATCGTCTCGACGTCGGGCGCCAGCCGCTCGGCGCCGGCGACGTGGGCGGTGATCTCGTTGATCACCCGATCGGCGCCGAGCACGGCGCCGACCAGCTTGCGCCCCGACCCGGTGGTGCCGCAGCCGCGCACCTCGAGGGCCGCGCCGTGGCCGGCGGCGAGCGCCGCCAGCGCCGCGAGCAGCTTCTGGGTCGCGACCAGCGGCTCACCAGCGGTGCGCCGGTAGATGTCGGCGATGACCTCCCCCCGCTCGTCGACGAAGCAGAGCTTGGTGCTCGTCGAGCCGACGTCGACGCCGATCACCCCCGCCCAGCGCTGGCCTGGGGGCACGGCGCTGAGCCGCACCTCGTTGCCGTCGGCGTCGGTCGTGCTCTCGAGCACCGCGAAGCTCGGGTAGCGGGTGCGGCGCAGCACCAGCGGCCGGGCCGCCACTGCGTCGCCCTGGTCGACCGGTCGAGCCGTCGCGCGCGCGGCCTG
>JBFYZW010000634.1:0-3660 GCA_041309305.1 Deltaproteobacteria bacterium
GCCGGGGGGCCCCGCGTCGGGCCGGCCGCCGGCGTCGGGTCGGGCGTGGCCGGTGCGACCTCCGGCTCGGGCGGCTTGACCGGGGTGGTCGGCGGAATGGTCTGTTGGCGCAGGGTGATCACCACGTCGACGAACCGCTCCTGTCGGATCGCCTGGGCGTCGTACGGAGTCAGCACCAGCGAGAGGACGAAGGTGACGTGCAGCACCAGCGAGGCGACGAGCGCGTTCAGAAAGCGGGTGTCGAGCTGCTTGAGCCCCGCTCGCCCGACCGGGCGCCCGGGGCTGACGAAGCGTAGCGCCAGCGTCAAGCCGCCCCAGCGCACCAGCGCCCGCGCCCCGAGCGGCAGCGCCACCTGCCAGCAGCCGGGGAGCTCCAAATCGCGGCTCGCCAGCGCCGTGCCGGGCAGCTCGGCCAGGGCGAAGACCCGGCCACCGAGCTCGACCTCACCGCTCATCACCGGCGCGAAGGTCAAGATCACCGCCTCGTCGCGCGTGCGCACCAGCGGGAAGGAGTCGGCCGGCAGCTCCTCGCTGGTGACGAACACCGAGCTGCGGCCGGTTTCGCCGAGCGTCACCGCGAGCGGCGCGCGGTAGTGCCGGATGTCGAGCAAGGCCTCGCCGTAGTAGAGGCGCAGCTCGAGGCTCCAGTGGCTGCCGCCCAGCGGCAGCTCGGGCGCCTGAACGGCGGCTGACCGCGACGCGCACGGGGCGCGATCGACGTGCATCGAGGCCTCCTCGGTAGGGTCCTACCGAGGACATCGTCGGGTGGCGACGCGGGCGGACAGCCGCGTGCTACCAGATCTCGTGCACCCACTCCGGGTGGTCGATGAACGGGTTCCGGTTGCCCTGAAACTGAGTGAAGATGACGTCGTTGCGCCGCCGCTCCTCGTCATCGGGCGGGTCGTCGACGTGCCAGCTGAGGAGCGTCGAGAGCCGGCCGAAGCGCGGGGTGCTCATGTGCTGGTCGTTGTTCGGTTGGCCGTCGGCGCCGAGCAGCGACGGGATGGCCTCGACCAGCTCCAGATCGGGCATGTTCGCGTCGCCGCCTTCGTAGCGGACCGCCATGTAGAAGAGCATCCGCGCGACGTCCCCCTTGACCGCGTCGCGCGGCTCGAACGAGACGTCGGCCAGGATCCGGCAGTCGGTGTCCGAATAGAGCTCGCCCCCCTCATCGAAGTCGAGGTGCCAGCGGGCGCTGTTGACGTCGGGGCGGGTCGGCCGCATGTGGTGCAGGTCCGAGTAACCGGCCTGGCTCTCGGCGTCGAAACCGCCGTGTGACTTGGCCCAGACGTGCTCGCGGTTGAAGTCGTTGAGGGTGGAGTCGCCGGTGTAGAACTGGATCACCCGCGTCGGGTCGTCGGGGTCCCGGTCGGTGACACGGAAGGCCGAGGTCAAATCGGCGTAGGGCACCACCTGGTGCCCCTTGATCGTCATGTTCAGCGCCGCCTTCAGCTCGTCGCCGGTCTTGCCGTAGGCGTCGGCCCAGTAGTCGACCAACGCGCTGCCGCGTGCCTCCCAGTCGGGGGCGCGTCCTCCGTCGCGGGCCGGATCGCGCAGGCGGCCGTACTCGACGTCCGCGTCGGGGAGGAAGAAGGCGCCGGCGCGGGAGGTGCTGTCCCACAGGCCGTTGGCCACCCCGCCGCCGAGCGCCGCGGCGGCGACACCGCCGAGCCAGTCGCCGTCGTTGCGGCCGGTCTCGTAGACCACGCCGTCGAGCATCCGCCCGCTCGGGTCCTCGAGCCAGATGAAGCCGTGCTTGATGTTCAGCCCGAAGCTCTCGCTGCCGCGCACATCCCACCGATCGGCGTTGTTGTCGCCGCGCTGCACGTCGTTGCCGCCGCTGTAGGCCGGACCGTGGAAGCGCAGCAGATCACCGTCGGCCAGGGTCCACGGCAGCTCGCTGCCGTGCAGCTGCTCGTTGACGTAGGTGTAGGTCGCCGCCATCAACCGCCAGCTCGAGCCGAGGGCGCTGGAGTCGACGATCTGGATGTCGACCCAGACGTCGCCGCCGTCGGCGGCCCGACCCTCGAGCTCCCACGGGACCGCGAAGGCGACCAGGTAGGCGGCGAGCGTGGTGCCGCCGGCGTCGCCGGGGCTCGCGTCCCCCGGCGTCGGGTCGCCGGGACCGGGGTCGGCCGCGCTCCCGTCCCCGGGCCCCGGGTCGGTGCCGTTGCCATCACCAGCCGGCGGATCGGCGAGCGCGCGCGGATCGCCGTCGAGGTCGCCCTGCGCCGGTGGCTGGTCACCCCCGGGGCGATCACCGTCGCCGACCGGCGGGCCGCTGACCGTGCAACCGGCCGCCAGGATGCACCACAAGATGAGGGGGCGCGGTTCGACCACGAGGTCGATTATCGGCGTTGGGCCGCCCCCGGCGCGCCTTTCGTCGCCCCTTGCCTCGTCCGACCCGGCTCTGCGAAGGTGGCAGGCCGAGGAGGCGAGGATGAGCGAGGTTCCCCCGTCCCGGACCGCGGCCTGGGAGCTGCTCTGCCGCTACAACGCGACCGACAAGGCGCGCCGCCACGCGCTCGCGGTCGAGGCGGCGATGCGCCACTTCGCCCGCCTCGCCGGCGAGGACGAGGAGAGCTGGGGCCTGGTCGGCCTCGTCCACGACCTCGACTTCGAGCAGTTCCCGGCCGAGCACTGCACGCGCACCGCCGTGCTGCTGCGCGAGCACGGCTGGCCGGAGCCGCTCATCCGCGCCGCGGTCTCGCACGGCTTCGGCGTCTGCTCCGACGTCGAGCCCCAGACCCGGATGGAGAAGACGCTCTTCGCGATCGACGAGCTGACCGGCCTGGTCGCCGCCTGCGCGCTGGTCCGCCCCTCCCGGTCGGTGCTCGACCTCGAGCCGAAGAGCGTGGCCAAGAAATGGAAGGAGAAGCAGTTCGCCGCCGGCGTCGATCGATCGTTGATCGAGCGCGGCGCGGCGATGCTCGGCGTCGAGCGCGACTGGCTGATCGCCGAGGTGATCAAGGCTCTGCGCGCTGAAGCCGCCGCGCTCGGGTTGGCCGGCGGTTGAGCCGCGGGATGCCATTGGCACCGCGGGTCGATTTCCCTATACTCGCGCCGCGATGACGCGGCCCGACGGTCAGCCCCTCAGCCGGATCCTGCGTGGCCAGCCGTTGCCGCCCGGCACGGTGGTCCACTGGGCCCTGGAGCTGGCGCGGACGCTCGCCGCGGTGCACGACCGGGGTGGGTTGTACCGCGACCTCAAACCCTCGAACATCGTCGTCGACACGACGGGCAACGTGCAGCTGCTCGACAGCGGGCTGGATGCGATGGCCGACCTCGGGCTCGGCCACGAGGGTGCGCCGGTGCTCTTCGGTGCGCCGCAGTACATGAGCCCGGAGCAGGTGCGCGGCGAGCCGCTCGATCCGCGCTCGGACGTCTTCTCCTACGGGGTGCTGCTCTACGAGATGACCACCGGGAAGCGGCCCTTCTCGGGCGCCAACAGCGAGGCGGTGCTCGCCGACATCCTGCGCGCCCAGCCGATCCCGGCGCACGTCCTCGCGCCCGGCGCGCCGCCAGCGCTGGAGCGGGTCATCCAGCGGGCGCTGGCGCCCAACCGGGCCGACCGGCACCATAAAATGAACGAGGTGATCCGCGACCTCGTAGGCGTCGCCGAGGAGCTCGAGCGCGGCGCCTCGTCGCAACGCGGTCGCC
>JBFYZW010000635.1:0-3897 GCA_041309305.1 Deltaproteobacteria bacterium
CCGCACCTCGCGGCGCGGCCGGCTGGCGCTCGCCGGCCTGGCGTTCGGGTGCGCGCTGCCCGGCCTGGCGATGACCATCCACAACGTCGACCACTGGCGGGCGCGCAAGGTGCTCTCGCACCCGCGGATGATGCGCAGCCTCGGGTTGTTCGGCACCCACGTCGTCGACGCGGCGCGCCTGTTGCGCGAGGCGCTCGGGCGCGGCCAACTGACCCCTGAGCAACGCGAGCAGGTCGTCGCCTACTACCGCAGCCAGCCGCCGGCGCCGCAGGACGGGCCGTTGTTCGGCGTCGCGCGCGGCGCCAACGTGCTGGTCATCCAGGTCGAGTCGCTGCAACAGTTCGTCGTCGGCCTTACCGTCGCCGGTCAGGAGGTCACGCCCTTCTTGAACCGCTGGCGCGAGCGCGGCGCGTTCTATCGCTCGATCGTCGATCAAACCGGCGAGGCGAACACCGCCGACGCCGAGTACTCGGTGTTCAACTCGCAGCAGCCGATGCGCCACGGCGCGGTGGTCTTCCGCCGACCGGAGAACGACTTCGTCACCTGGCCGGCGCAGCTGAAGGCAGCCGGCTGGCGAACCTTCTCCGCTCACCCGTGGGACCGTGGCTTCTGGAACCGCGCCGTCGTCCACCCGCGCTACGGCTTCGACCGCTCGCTCTTCCGCGAGGAGTTCGGCGCCGAACAGGACCGCGTCGGCTGGGGCAGCTCCGACGCCGAGTTCTACGCCCGCGTCACGCCGGAGTTGCTGGCCCTCGAGTCGCCGTTCGTCGCCTATCTCATCACCCTGATGGCTCACCACCCGTACACCTTCTTCCCCGCCGACCGACGCCGGCTACAGCTCGGCGCGCTCGACGAGACGATGCTCGGCGCCTATCTGCAGCTGATGCACGAGGTGGATCGGAGCCTCGGCGCGTTCCTCGACCAACTCGACGCCGCCGGGCGGCTCGAGGGCACGCTGGTGGTCGTCTTCGGCGACCACGACGCGCGCCTGCAGCTCACACCCGAGGCGATCGCGCTGGCGGCCGAGGCGTTCGCCTGGCCGCCCGAGCGGCTGGCGCAGCTCGGCAGCCGTGACCCACGGCTCGACTTCGTGCCCTTGTTCCTGCGCCTGCCCGGCGGCGAGCTGCGCGGCGAGATCGACACGGTCGGCGGGCACCTCGACATCGGCCCGACCATCCTCCACCTGCTCGGCGAGCCTGTCCCGCCCTCGTTCCTGGGCCGACCATTGCTGCCCGAGCGCGCCGGCTTCGCCGCCCGGATCGACGGCTCGGCGCTGGCGCAAGACCGCTTCTTCGTCGCCACCGGTTGCCAGGTCCCCGACGGCGGCGCCTGCCTCTCCTGGCCCTCCGGCTCCCCCCTTCCCCTCGACGCCTGCCGCCCCCTCGCCGCCGACAGCGCCGCGCAGGTGCGCGTCTCCTGGCTCGTCACCGAGCTCAACCTCCTACGGGGTCAGGACTCTACACTTGACATATTTAACAATGGCAACTGATTGTTTTAGAAGGGTTTTGTTTTCCAGAATATGTAAAGTGTAGAGTCCTGACCCCCATCCGCCGCCAGAGGCCGACGGACCAGGGGGGGAGGTGGCCGTGGCGGGCGGCGCGGGCGTCGGGGCACTGGAGCAGGGCGAGCTGACGACCGCGGAGCTTGGTGCCGAGGGCGGCGGGTTGGTCGCCGAGGTTGGCGGCCAGCTGGAGCTCACCGCCGTCGGCGAGCGGCCAGCGGACCCAGAAGCCGCAGCCAGCGGCGGCGTAGGTCGCCGCGCCGAGCGCGCCGGCGGCGAGCAGCGGCATGAGCTCACGGCGGCGAACCGCGAGCAGCTGGCGATGGAGCTCGAGCCACGCGCGGCCGGCCGGCGTCTCTGCGCTCTGCCAGTCGAGCCGTGAGCGCTCGACGCTCAACGCGTCGGTCGGGTCGGGGTGGCGCGAGGCGACCGCGGCGTTGAAGCCTGGGAAGCTGGAGAGCAGCTCCGTCCGACCACGCCGGAGGGCCTCGCCGAGTCGCGCCGGGAGATCGGCGAAGAAGAGGAACGGCTGGCGCGAGGCCCACTCCTGCCCCATGAACAGGAGGGGCGGCGACGGCGCGAGCAAGAGGAGCGCGGTCGCGGCCCGCACCGCCGGCTCGGGGGCCAGCGCCGCCAGGCGCTCGCCGAACGGCCGGTTGCCGGCTTGATCGTGGGTCTGCAGGTAGTTGACGAAGGCGAGCGGGCCGAGCGCCGCCGAGGGCTCGCCGCGCGCGGCCCCGCCCCGATAGGCCGACGGCTCCCCCTGGTAGCTGAACCCCTCGGCGACGGCCCGCGCCAGGTGCCAGATCGGGCGGGTTGCGTAGTCGACGTAGTAGAGCGCGCGGTCGCCAGTGCACGCCGACTGCGCCGCGTGGTGGAAGTCGTCGTTCCACTGGGCGGTGAACGCCGCTGGGCGACCGTGCCCCTCGCGCCGCAGGTAACGCGCGCTGTTGTCGTCGTTCTCGAGCACCAGGTGCACCTGGCGGTCCGCCCCCGGCCCGCTATGCACCGCCGCGGCCAGCTCCTCGAGCAGGTGCGGTGAGCCCGCGTCGCTGATCGCATCGACGGCGTCGAGCCGCAGGCCGTCGAGGTGGAACTCCTCGAGCCAGTAGAGCGCGTTGTGGATGATCAAGTCGCGCACGACGCGGCTCGCCGGTCCATCGACGTCGAGCGCTGCGCCCCACGGGGTCTGCCGGCGGCGGTGGAACATCCGGCGGGCGTAGACGTGCAGGTAGTTCCCGTCCGGGCCGAAGTGGTTGTAGACGACGTCGAGCAGGACCATCAAGCCGCGCTGGTGCGCGGCATCGATCAACGCCTTGAGCTCATCGGGCCGTCCGTACCGGCTGGCCGGCGCGTACCAGAGCACCCCGTCGTAGCCCCAACCCCAGCGGCCGGGGAAGTCCGCCACCGGCATCAACTCGATGGCGGTGACGCCGAGCTCGACCAGGTGATCGAGGTGCTCGGCGACGCCGGCGAAGCTCCCGGCCGGCGTGAAGGTGCCGACGTGCAGCTCGTAGAGCACCGCCTCCGCCCAAGGCCGGCCGCGCCAGCCCTCGTCCTGCCAGACGTAGGCGGTCGGATCGACGACCTCGCTCGGGCCGTGCACGTCGAACGGCTGGTAGCGGGAGGCCGGGTCGGGGACGAGGAGATCCCCGCCGACGCGAAACCGGTAGCGTGTCCCGGCGCCGGCCTCGCGGACGACGGCTTCGAACCAGCCGTCCCCGGCGGCCGTGAGCGACACCGCTGGACCACGATCGGCCAGCACCAGCTCGACGCCGGCTACCTCCGGCGCCCACAGCCGGAAGCGCACCCCGCCCTCCGCCAGCGGGGTCGCGCCGAAGGGCATCGCGTGGCGGCGTCGCGTGCCCACGCCGCTCAGAAGGCCAGCGCCAGCTGCGTCCGTGCGACCAGGTCGTAGCGGTTGCTGCTGCGCCGCTGGTGTAGGAGGAGGCCGAGGTCGGTCTGCCATTTCAACGTCGTCCCGAACAGGTAGACGTTGAGCCCGACGTTGGCCTCGTGCTCGGCGATCAGCTCACCGATGCCCTGCAGCCGGGTCGCCAGCTCCACCGCCGCGTCGCCGCTCTCGTCGGCGATACGCGCGTCGGCGTCGGCGCGCGCGTCGTCGCGCAGCGCGGCGAACAGCCGCACCGTGGTGTAGCGCAGCCCGATCTCGTAGCGCTGGGCGAAGAGGTAGCTGCCGGAGATCATCGCGCCGGCCATCCCGGGGACGAAGACGTCGGTGCCGGCGACCTCGTCGCACAGGCCGAGATACCCGACCAGCACGAGCGCGTAGCCGTGGGTCTTGAGCCACAGCTCGGGCGCCAGGCGCAGCCGGTGGTCGAGCCGCTCGACCGGCGCGAAGTCGAGCGCCGCGCTCAGACCCACCGACCAGCGCA
>JBFYZW010000636.1:0-8757 GCA_041309305.1 Deltaproteobacteria bacterium
GGCCGGCCGCGCGCCAGGCCTGCCAGCCGACCACCGCGGCGATGGCGAGCGCGGCGACGCCGACCTGAAAACGCAGCCAGACCGCGAGCCCGATCGCCAGCCCGGCGGCGAGCTGGCGGCGGAAGGTCGGGAACGTCGCCAGCCACACGCCGGCGAGCAACGGCGGCATCGCCATCGCCTCGATCAGCAGCTTGGTGCCGGCGTACGGCAGCGCAAAGTGCAGCGCCATCAACCAGGCGGCGAGGAGCGCGGCACGCTCGTCGCAAAGACGCCGGGCGGCGAGCCAGGCGAAGGGGATGAGCGTCAACGAGTAGGCGCCGACGACCAGGTAGACGAGCTGCAGCACGCTGGTTGGTGTGTCGAGGCCGAGCCCGTCGGCGGCGCGGAGGAGCAGCCAGACCAGGCGCGGCACCAGGTGTGAGCGGATCCCCGCGCCGGGGACGTCGGAGCTGTCCCAGTCGAAGCTCGGGTCGGCGGCCCAGCGCAGCGCCGGCTCGAGCACGTGGAAGTAGTCGTCGCGGGCGTGGAAGCCGACGCCGACCACCGCCGCGACGACGCGGGCCAGCGCGCCGGCCAAGAGCGGGGCGACCAGCGGGTGTGCGGCGCAGGCCGCGCGTAGGCGGGGCAGGAGGGTCATGGGTTCGGGTGGGTGCGGAGCTTGTAGGCCAAGAAGCGCCGCACGCGCGTCACGATCCGTTCGGGCGCGTCGGCGTACCAGCCAGCGGCGGCGCAGTAGGCGTGCACGAAGCGCTCTTCGGCCTCGGGGCGGCGCGGGACGACGAAGCGCAGCGCCTGGTAGAGGTTGATCAGCCGCTTGCGCGGCGTCATGTAGAACGAGACACGCGCCAGATCGATCCAGCGTAGCCGGTAGTCGTCCGGTCCGTCGGCCCGCGGCGCGCGCTCGGCGGCGAAGGCGTGGAAGCCCTTCAGGTCGGCGTGGAAGAACGGCAGCGCGTGCTGGCGGGCCAGCTCGCGGGCGAACGGTTCGAGCGCCGCGTCGCCGTGGGCGGCGAGCTCGGCGCGCAGAAGGGCGTCGAGGCTCGGCAGGTCCGCGTCGAGCACCGTCTGCACCTGGCAGGAGCGGCGCAGCCGCGGGCCGACGCGCCACTCGAGGAAGCCCAGCGTCCGCGCCGCCGCCAGGCCGAGCGCCTGGGCGCGGGCGTGGGCGTGGTGCTCGCGCCGACCGACCGAGGTCCACAGGCCGGAGAGGTGGTTGCCGAGGCCGCGGATGGCTTCGATCTTGACGATCCGCTCGCCGGCCGAGGTCGGCACGCGCAGCACGAAGCGCTTGAGTCGCCGCGTCGCCAACGCCGCCCGCTTCTCCGCCCGGGTCTGCGCGCGCTCGTCGGTCGAGCGGGCCGTGTCGAGGTCGGCGTGGGTGAGCAGCGTGTCGTCGTCGGCGGCGCGCTGTTCGGCCTCGAGCAGCGCGCGCGCCAGCTCGTCGGCCGCCTCGCCGTTGGCGAGCGCGCCGACCACCCGGCCGGCGGAGCCGGGGAGCAAAGCGCTGGCGGCGCGGGACACGGGCACCAGCATCAGCGGCTCAGCCGTCGAGGTTCTTGGCGACGAGCGCGAGCACCTGGTCGACGCCGGTGCGGGCGCGGGCGAGCAGCGCCTCGGCGCGGCCGCGCAGATCGGTGACCCAGGCCGCGTCGTCGATACGCGGCAGGTTGATGCGCACGTTCAAGTAGGCGCCCTCGACCGCGGCGCGGGCCATCAGCGCCGCGACGCCGGCGTCCGAGGCGGAGCTGGCCATCCCCTCGCCGGCGACCTGGCGCGCCATCTCCAGCGCCTCGAGCGACTGCTCCATCACCGTGAACGGGATCAACGTCGCGTTCTTGCACGCCTGATCGTTGGCCGCCTTCTTGGCCCGCTCCTCCTCAGGCGTGGTCGCCGGCAGGCGCAGCGCGGCGAGCAGCTGGTTGAACGCCTCGGTGTCCTCGTCGACCAGGCGGCAGAGGCGGTCCTTGACCCCTTGGGCCTGCAGCGCCAGGCGGCCCATCTTCTCTTTGACCGGCGCGTACTTCTTGTTGCGCGTCGTCAGGTTGGCGACCATGCACGCCAGGCTGGCGGCGAGCGAGCCGGCCAGCGCCGCGACCGAGCCGCCGCCCGGCGCCGGCGAGTCGGTGGACAGCTCGTTGAGGAACTCGCGGCAGCCGAGGCGCATCAGCGGACCAGCGAGCTGCATCCCGGCCCGGTACTCGACCACCTTCTCGCGTGGATCGAAGGGCTTGAGCTCGCCGAGGCCCATCGACTGGACCGCGAGGCGGACGCGCTCCTCCTCGGGTTGGCCGGGCGACGAGCCGGCGCGCTCGAGGTAGTAGCGCCCGGCGTCGAGCAGCGCCTGGCGCGGGACCAGGCCGACCAGCTCCGAGCCGGTGACCACCAGGCCGCGTGCGCGCGCCTTGTCACGCACCTCCTCGATCGCCTCGTGCACCGGCGTGACCTTGTAGTTGGTCAGGTTCATCGAGATCTGCGCGCACTGGTAGGCGTCGATATACCAGCCGATGGCGCGCACCTCGTCGAGGCTGCCGGGCTCGTAGATCGGCTGGCCGGCCTGATCGCGCAGCTCGTTGCCCTCGGCGTCGCGCTTCACCCGGCCCTTCGAGCGTACGTCGAAGGCCACGGCGTTGGCCTTGCGGTGGTTGCGGGTGTTCAGGTTGACGTTGAAGGCGACCAGGAACTCGCGCGCGCCGATCACCGTCGCGCCGGCGCGCGGGTTGAAGCTCGCCGGGCCGAAGTCGGGCTTCCAGGCCGGGTCCTTGAGCTTCTCGGCCAGGCCCTCGTACTCCCCGGCCCGAATGTCAGCCAGCGAGCGACGCTCGGGGCGCGACGCGGCCGCCTCGTAGAGGTAGACCGGGATGCCGAGCTCGTCGCCGACGCGGCGGCCGAGCTCGCGGGCCAGCGCGACGCACTCCTCCATGGTCACGTCGCTGATCGGCACGAACGGGACGACGTCGGTCGCGCCCATGCGCGGGTGGGCGCCGTGGTGGGCGCGCATGTCGATGAGGGCGCTGGCGGTGCGGATCGCGGCGAAGGCGGCCTCCGCCGCGGCCTCGGGGGCGCCGATCAAGGTGACCACGGTCCGGTTGGTGTCGGCGCCCGGGTCGGCGTCGAGCAGCGTGACACCGGGGACGGCGCGGATCGCGGCGGTGATCTCGTCGATCACCCGCCGGTCGCGACCTTCGCTGAAATTGGGGACGCATTCGACCAACTTGCCCATGACTGCCTCCGCGACTCGGGCGAGAGTTATTATGTTCGGCCAACGGCCGCAAGCCGGCCGCTTGCTGGCCCGGCCGGCGCGCACTACTGTAGGCGCGCTCGCCGGGCTGACCGCCGCGAGCGGACAAAGGGGCCGCGTTGATGAACCGATTCGAGATGCGCGTCGATCCGTTGACCCAGGAGGTCTACTACGCGGTGCCGACCCGGGGCTTCGGGCTGATGCAGGATCCGCTGCTCAACAAGGGGCACGCCTTCAGCCAGAGCGAGCGGCAGGAGCTCGGCCTGGTCGGCCTGATGACCGAGTCGGTCGGCACGCTCGCCGAGCAGGTCGAGCGCGCCTACGAGATCTACCGGATGAAGGCCTCGAGCCTCGAGCGCTACGTGACGCTGATCGGGCTGCTCGACCGCAACGAGACCAACTTCTACGCCCTGCTCGCCCGTCACCTCGAGGAGATGCTGCCGGTGGTCTACACGCCGACCGTCGGCGAGGCCTGCCTGAAGCTGTCGCACATCATCCGCCGCTACCGTGGCATCTACGTCACGCCGAACAACGTCGACTCGATCGAGCGCATCCTCCGCTCGGTCGGGCTGCCCAACATCTCGTTGCTGGTCGCCACCGACGGCGAGCGCATCCTCGGCTTCGGCGACCTCGGTGCCGACGGGATGGGTATCCCGATCGGCAAGGTGTCGCTCTACATCGCCGCCGCCGGCATCCACCCGGCGTCGACGCTGCCGGTCTGCATCGACGTCGGCACCGAGAACGAGAGCCTGCTCGCCGATCCGCTCTACCTCGGCGTGCGGCAGAAGCGCCTGCGCGGCGACGCCTACCACGCGGTGATCGAGCGCTTCGTCCAGGGGGTGCGCCGGGTCTTTCCGCGCGCGCTGTTGCAGTGGGAGGACTTCGGCAAGCAGAACGCCTTCACGCTGCTCGACCGCTACAGCACCCGGCTGCCGAGCTTCAACGACGACATCCAGGGCACCGGCGCGACCGCCGCCGCGGCGCTGCGCAACGCGGTGAAGGTCGCCGACCGGCCGCTGGCCGAGCAGCGGCTGGCGATCGTCGGCTTCGGCCAGGCCGGCAGCGGCGTGGCCAACGCGGTGGTGACGATGCTGCAGCAGGAGGCCGGCCTGACCCTCGCCGAGGCGCGCCGGCGCGTCTGGGCGATCGACATCGAGGGCCTGTTGGTCGAGGGCGCGCGGGCCGAGCCGAACCAGCAGCCGTTCGTGCGCGAGCGGGCCGAGATCGCCGACTGGCGGATCGACAAGGGCCGCCTGCCCAACCTGCGCGAGGTGGTCGCCAACGCCGGCATCACGACGTTGGTCGGCCTGTCGGCGCAAGGTGGCATCTTCGACCAGGCGTTGCTCGCCAGCATGCTGCCGCACACCAAGACGCCGATCGTCTTCGCGCTGTCGAACCCGACCTCGTGCAGCGAGGCGACCCCCGAGGTGGTGATGCGCGCCACCGAGGGACGGGCGCTGATGGCCACCGGCAGCCCCTTCGCCCCGTTCGTCCTGCCCGACGGCCGGCGGCGGATCATCTCGCAGTGCAACAACCTCTACGTCTTCCCGGGGATGGGCCTGGGCGCGATCGTCTCCGGCGCGACGCGGGTGACGCACGCGATGTTCCACGCCGCGACTACTGCGATCTCCGAGCTGGTCGCGCCGGACGACCTCGCCGCTGGGCGCCTGTTGCCGCCGCTCACCGACATCCGCGCCGCCTCCGCCGCGGTGGCCCTCGCGGTGGCCAGGCAGGCGCGCGAGGATGGCTACGGCATGCGCGTCGACGACGAGCGCCTGCGCGAGCTGGTGCGCTCGGCGATGTGGACGCCGCGCTACTACCCCTACCGCTTCGTGCCGCCGGGCGAGCTCGTCTGACCGGCGGCCCGGGCGGCGGCGATGTACTTCATCCTCTACCTGACCGAGCGCTGTAACCTCGCCTGCGCCTACTGCGACTCGACCGTGGCCCGCGCCGAGCGGGTCAAGGACTGGGCCTACCCGCTCGACGAGTTGATCGCCTTCCTGCGTCAGGACCCGCAGCTGCACCTGCACTTCTACGGCGGCGAGCCGCTCTTGCGCGTCGACCTGATGCAGGCGGTGCTCGAGCGCACGACGCCGGTGCACGTCTGCCTGCAGACCAACGGCCTGCTGCTCGACCAGCTGCCGGAGGCGCTGCTCGAGCGCATCGACGTCGTCGCGGTCTCGATCGACGGGCCGGCGAAGATCACCGACGCCTACCGCGGCGAAGGCACCTACGCGCGCGCCGTCGCTCAGGCGCAGGCGCTGCGCGCCCGGGGCTACCAGGGACACCTCGACGTGCGCATGACCACCTCGCCGGGGGTGTCGATCGAGGAGGCGGTGGGTCACTTCCTCGCTGGCGGCGAAGGCGGCGACGCCTGCGCCTTCCGCTTCGACTCGATCTACTGGCAGCTCAACGTGCTGTTCGGCGCCGGCCTGTGGCGTCGCGACCGGGCCTACATCAAGCGCTGGTTCCAGCACAGCTACAAGCCGGGGATCACCCGCCTGATCGACGCCTGGGTGGCGATGATGGAGCGGGACGGGCAGGTGCGGCGGGTGATCCCGTTCGCCTGTACGATGTACAACCTGCTCACCGGCACGCGCGTCGAGGGGGTGCAGTGCGGCGCCGGTCGCTACGCCTGGACGATCGCCACCACCGGCGAGGTCTTCGCCTGCCCGGTGCTGCGCGCCTCACCCGATTTCCGCGCCGGGACGATTCAGTCGCTGCGGCCGACCGAGATCCAACCCCTCCCGGGCCTTTTGAAGTCGTGCGCCGGCTGCCGCGACTTCGGCCTGTGCGGCGGGCGGTGCATCTACGCGACCGAGAGCATGCGCTGGGGCCCGGACGGCTTCGCGATGGTCTGCGGCGCCACGCGCCAGATGTTCCGCGAGCTCGAGCGCGTCGCGCCCAAGGTCGAGCAGCTCATCGTCGCCGGCCGCCTGTCGCTCGAGGACCACATGCAGGTCGGCTACGACTACGAGGTCATCCCCTGACCCCCGCGGCTTCGCGGACATGATTGACAGCTCGGGCCGATCTGCGGTAGCTACCCGTCTCCCGTCGGGGCGTAGCTCAGCCTGGTAGAGCGCTTGGTTCGGGACCAAGAGGCCGTAGGTTCAAATCCTATCGCCCCGACCATTTCTTCCTCAGACGATTTGGTGAACTACGGCGGCGGGGCCCGCGGCGCACGGCTGTCCGCCTGCGCGCCGGGTGTTGGCTCGTCGCCGGCGTCACGACCGCGCCACCAGCGGGTCGCCAGCCAGGCGAGCGCGCCGACGATCACGACCCAGCCGATGAAGGCGGTGAAGCGGGCGACGCGGGTGTCGGCCTCGAGCACACCCCAGCGGGAGAAGATCTCGGTCCAGTCGTGCTCGCCGCCGCCGACCAGCGGCAACAGCTGCGCGCGCGCGTCGGCCATGTAGTGCGCGACGTTGAGCAGGTTCTCGCCCAGCCAGACGGCGCCGACCGCGAGGCTCGCCGGTTGGCGGCGACGCCAGAAGTGCCCGATGACCAGGGCCGGAAAGAGGAGCTGGAAGAGCGTCCCGCCGTAGACCGACAGGCGGTCGCTCAGCAGGCCGACCAGCGGGTGGCCGGCTTCGTGCAGCGCCAGGTTGAAGCTGTCGAGCAGCGGGACCCAGGGGTGCTCACCGACCAGGTGCGGCACGCTGACGAAGAGGGCGAACAGCGCCGTGCCGGCGAGCGCCGCGAGCGTGGGGGGTGGGAAGGGCGGCGGCGCGTCGGCCGAGCGCATCAGAAGCGCCAGGTGGCGAGCGCCGCGGCGCCGTCGGCGAACGGCACCAGCGAGAGGCCGAGGTTGGCGGGGCGGGGCGCGCCGCCGAGGTGGCCGGCGGGGCCGAACAGCTCCTCGACGATGTAGGGGCCGCGCGCCAGGCCGACGATCACGGCGACCGAGCCGAGCACCGCGGCGGTGAGGCCGGCCGAGAAGATCACCGCCTTGGTGGTACCCCAACGCGGCTCGTTGGTGACCGGGTCGAGCTCGACCTCGTCCATGCTCAACGCGACCGCCATCGCAATGCCGCCGGCCACGTCGGCCACCGCGCCGGCGATGATCGGCACGAGCCAGCGGGTTTCGGAGAACTGCAGGCGCCGAGCGAGCTCTCCGTCGCTCAGCGCGACGTCGTAGGTGTAGCTGTCGTCTCCGGCGCTGAACAGGACGGTGGTCAGGCCCGGCGGCAGGTTGGCCAGGTAGCAGGGCTTGGCCGCGGTCACCGGTTCGGCGCAGCTCATCGTTTCGCCGTTGGCGGTGCGGAGGGAGACCTTCACGCCGTCGCGTTCGCTGCGCAGCCACAGGCCGGCGCCGGAGGGCCGCGGTGGCGGTGTGGCGGCGGAGGCGGTGAACGGCGCCGGCGGGGCCGGCAGGCCGTAGAGCTCGGCGACCGCCGCGGCGACGGCGTAGGCGTAGAAGCGCTCGTCGTCCTCGGCGCGCGACTGGGCGCGCTTCTTGGCGATCGACTCCCTGGTGTCGATCAGGGTCAAACTGACGATCACCTCGTCGCCGAGCGTGCTGACGCTGCCGGTGAGCAGAAAGTCGACCCCCAGCGCGCCGCCGATCTGCACCGCGCAGGCCAGGTCGTCGCAGCCGAGCGCCTCCTTCATCTTGTCGAGGCCGAGGATGGCGTTGATGTCCTGGCTGCCGATCACGGTCGAGCCGGATTTGGCGGCCACCTCGTTGACCAGCAGGTCGTCGAGGATGTCGACCGTGGCCTCGGGGACGCGCTTGGCGTTCAGCGGCATCACCGCGGTGCGCGTCTCGGCCGCGGCCGACGCGGCGGCACAGACAGTCAGCAGGATCAGGGTCGAAGCAGCGCGGTAGGTCATCGTCGGGCCTCGGTCTCTCCCCGCGGGGAACGGCTTAGAAGCGCCAGGTCGCCACCGCCGCGGCGCCGCCGGTGGTCGGCGCGATCGACAGGCCGACGCGGTCGCCGGGCGCCGTCGCGGCAGCGGTGGCGGCGGGTTGGCTCGGCGCCGCCGAGTCGTAGATCGGGTAGTCGTCGTTCTGGGCGACGATGATGAACGGCGTGATCAACCCCGAGCCGATGCACGAGCCGCCGAAGATCACCGCCATCATCTTCCCCTCGCCCCAGGTCGGCTGGCCGTCCGGGCCGATGGTGTCGTCCATGTTCAGCCCGGCGTAGAGCAACGCCGCGCCGCCGACGACGAAGATGGCGCCGATGACGTAGGGCATGGCGCCCAGCCGGCCGTCCGCGAGGCGCAGCTGGCGCTCGAGGTCGCCGCCGCGCACGACGATCTCCTTGCTCACCGTCCGGTCGTCGAGCTGGAAGCTGACCGTGGCCGGACCGGCGGGCAGATCCTGCACGTAGCACTGCCCGTCCGCGGCGAGCGGCTCCGGGCAGGCGCGCTCTTCGCCGTCGGCGAGACTGCGCACCGAGGCCCGCGCGCCGGCGAGGCCGGATCGCAGGCGCAACGCTGCCGGCGCGTTCGACGCCGGAGCGTCGGCGAGTCGATCACGAACTCGGCGGGCGGCCTCACGCTGGCCGGCCGCG
>JBFYZW010000637.1:0-2970 GCA_041309305.1 Deltaproteobacteria bacterium
CGCGAGCCAGCCGCGGATCTCCTGCCGCTCGACCTCGGTCGGGGCCGCGGCGCCGCCCGGCGCCGCCTGGGCGACCTCGGCGACCGGCTGGACCGCCAACACACCGGCGGCAATCGCCTCGGCGCGCCACGGTCCGAGCAGCCCGGCGAAGCTGACCGCCCGCCGCGGCACGGCCGGGCCGACGAAGACCACCTCCTGCCGCGCCCTCGTCACCGCGACGTAGAGCAGCCGCGCCAGCTCGCGGCTCGCCTCCTCGCCGGCGCGGGTCGACGCCGTGCGCCAGCGACGCGACTCGAGCGCCGCCCCCGATCGGTGCGGGCGGAAGACCACGCCGTCGCCGCTGACGTAGCGCAGCGCGGCGAAGTCGCGCCGCGGTTGGTGGCCGAGATCGGCCAGCAGCACCACCGGGTACTCGAGCCCCTTGGCCTGGTGAATCGAGCTGAGCGTCACCGCTCGGCGCGCGCCGGCCGGCAGGCTCGCGACCGGCTCGTCGTGGCCCCGATGAACGTGCTCGAGCTGCAGCGCCGCGAACCCGGCGGCGCCGCCCCGGCCGGCGCGCGTATGGTGCCGCGCCAGCTCGATCAGCCGGTCGAGGTGCGCCAGCCGCTGCTCCCCGCCCGGCAACGCGGCGTAGATCGCGCGGGCATCGAGCCGGCTGATGCAGGCGCGCACCAGCTCCTCGGCGGGCATCACCGCCGCCGCCTCGACCAGCGCCGGCAGCGTCGCCGCCAGGCGCCCGAGCGGACTGTCCGCCGGCGGGACCGGCACGAGCGCACCGGCGCGCAGCGCGGCGAGGCCGGCGCCCTGGTCGCGCAGCAGATCGAAGAGGGTCGCGTCGTCGAGGCCGCCGAGCGGCGAGCGCAACGCCACCGCGCCGGAGAGGCGATCGGTCCCGTCGCCGAGCCAGTGCAGCAGCGCCACCAGGTCGACCACCTCCGCCTGGGCGTAGAACCCCCCGCCGCCGCCGAGCAGCGACGCGATGCCGACCTCGGTCAACGCCTGAGCGACCAACGGCGCGCGGCTCATGAAGGCGAACAGGATGGTCACCTCGCCCGGGCTCCGGCCGCGATCGACGAAGGCACGCACCCAGGCGGCGACCGCCCGTGCCTCGCGCGCGTGCAGCTCCGGCGCCGGCTCGCCCCGATCCTCGAGCTCGAGCCAGGTCATCCCCGGACGGCCGAGCGCCACGCGACCGACGCGCGGATCCGGCAACGGCACCAGCGCCTCGTACGCGGCGCCGAACAGCTGAGCGCCGAGGTGGTTGATCCCCTCGACCAGCTCCGGCGCCGAGCGGCGGCTGCCGGTCAAGATCTCCTCGACGCCGCCCTGCGCGCGCACGTCCTCGGCGAAGACCTCGAAGCTGCGCGGATCGGCGCCGCGGAAGGTGTAGATCGCCTGCTTGCGGTCGCCGACGACGAACAGCTCGGCACGGCCGAGCTCGGCGGCCGGCCCCTCGAGCCCGGCCAACAAGCGGACCATGCGCCGTTGCAGCTGATTGGTATCCTGCGCCTCGTCGACCAGCACGGCGCGCACCTCACCGCGCACCTCGCGGTGCAGCTCGGCGCGAGTCGCGAGCAGCTCGACAACCCGAGCCACGAGGTCGCCGAAGTCGACCACCCGCTCGGCGCGCTTGCGCGCCTCGTAGGCGCGCCACGCCGCCGCGCCCAGCGACGACAGCGCCGGCGCCAGGCGGGCGCACAGCTCGGCCGCCACCGGCTCGAAGACCCGCTCCCGCATCGCCACGAGATCCTCGGGCTCGAGCAGCCGGCCGAGCTGACCCCGCCGGTCGAGGTGCGCCGCCGCCGCAACCCAGGCCTCGGCCCAGGCAGCGAACGGCGCCCCGGCGTCCGGCACCGCACCGAGGAAGGCGGCGATCTTCTCCTGGTTCTTCGCGGTCACCTCGGGCCGCGCGGCGCCGAGCCGAGCGATGATCTCGCCCAGCTCGCCGAGGAGCGCCTGGCGCACACCCTCCGGGTCGTCCCCGGCGAACAGCTCGGCGGTGAGCGGTGAGAGGCCGTCCTCGCGCGCCTTGCTGAACGCCAACCACAGCGCCTCGGGCAGGCCGCGGTCTACCGACAGGTGCGGCGCGACGGCGCGCACCGCGTCAGCGAGCGCGCTGTCGCCGAACCAGGCCTCCTCGCAGGCCTCGACGAACAGCAGGTGGTCATCGCCGTGCTCGCCGAGCACCTCGACCCCTTCCGGCAGCTCCCCAGCCAGGCCAAAGCCGCGCAGCAGGTGCAGCGCCAGGCCGTGAAAGTTGGCGATCGGCGCGACGCTGAGCTCGGCGAGCAGCGCGCGATCGACGCCCGCGGCCACCAGCCCGCGGCGGATCCGGCTGCGCAGCTCGGCCGCGGCCTTGCGGGTGAAGGTGATCGCGACGATCTGGCTCGGGCGCAGGCCGCGCTCGCGCACCGCCGCCAGGTAGGCCTGCACCAGCTGGTAGGTCTTGCCGGTGCCGGCGCTGGCGCGCAGCAGGCGTGTGCTCACGCCGCTCATCCCTCGCCCCCGAGCCGCGCCGCGGCGTCGAAGCGACACAGCCAGCGGAAGTCACAGGCACGACACAGCTCGGCGCCGTCCGGCGCGGGCGTCACGTCACCGTCGAGCACCGGCGCCAGCGCCGCCCACAGATCGGCGGCGAGCTGGGCGGCGAAGGCCTCCGGCAGCTTGGGCAGCTCCTTCGCCGGGTAGCGCTTGCCGTCCCGCAACGTCACCCACGCGGTGTCGAGCGCCTCGACCGGTGGCGGCAGGTCGCGCAGCGCCGCCAGCGCGTAGATCGGCAGCTGGAAGTGCCGACCGGGGCTGCGCCGTCGGTGGGTGCGCTTGTAGTCGACCACCCGCACCGCCGTCCCGACCCGATCGACCCGGTCGATGCTGCCCCGCACCCCGAGGCGGCGCTCACCGCCCGGCTCGCCGACCGCGAGCGCCGGTGAGCTGCGCCCGCCGAAGCGGCGCTCGAGCGCCACCGGCTCC
>JBFYZW010000638.1:0-12099 GCA_041309305.1 Deltaproteobacteria bacterium
CCGAGCCTCGACGAGCGGGTCACGGCGCTCGCCGAGGCGGTGGCGCTGATGAGCCGCGCCGGGATCACCGGCCTGCACGAGGCGAGCGCCGATCTCCCGGCGCTCGAGGCCTACGCCGAGGCGGCGCGCCGCGGGCTCTTGCCGGCGCGCGTGCGCATCTCGATGCGCCAGCCGCCGACCGACGAACCAGCCGACGTGGTCACCGCCCGGCTGGTCGCGCTCAGCCGCAGCTACGGCGTCGCGGGCCTCGAGGTCAAGAGCGTCAAGCTCTTCCTCGACGGCGTGATCGAGTCGCACACCGCGGCGATGCTGGCGCCGTACGCCGATCGGCCGGGCGAGCGCGGGATGCTGCTCTGGGAGCCCCGGCGGCTCGTGCCGCTGGCGATCGCGCTGGACCGGGCCGGGCTCGATCTGCACGTCCACGTCATCGGCGACCGCGCGGTGCGCACCCCGCTCGACGTGCTCGCCGCGGTGCGCCGGCACAACCCCTGGCGCGCGCGGCGGCCGCTGCTCGCGCACCTGCAGCTGGTCGACCCGGCCGACCTGCCGCGCTTCGCCGCGCTCGAGGCGGTGCCGGTCTTCCAGCCGCTGTGGGCGTGCGAGGACAGCTACATCCGCGAGCTGACGGTGCCGAAGCTCGGGCCCGAGCGGTCGCGCTGGATCTACCCGCTGGCCAGCGTCGGCCGCACCGTGCCGCTCGCCTTCGGTAGCGATTGGTCGGTCTCCTCGGTCGTGCCGCTCGAGGGGATCGAGACGGCGGTGACCCGTGTCGATGCGCGCGCTGGCCCGGGCGCGCCGCCGCCGTTCATCCCCGAGGAGCGCCTCAGCCTGCCGGCGGCGATCGCCGCCTACACCACCGGCAGCGCCCGGGCGCTCGGCTGGGAGCGCGTGACCGGCGCGCTGTCGCCCGGGCGCTCGGCCGACCTGGTCATCCTGTCGCACGACCCCTTCGCGGTCGCCGCGGACGCGCTGAGTGACATCGAGGTCCTGGCCACCTTCTACGCCGGCCGGGTGAGCTACGCCCGACCGGGGTTGCTCGCGGCCGCCGATTTGCGACCCTTGTCCCAAGCCAGGGCGATCGTGGTTCCCAATCCGGCGGATTCGCGCTAGAATCTCCGATTGCACGCCACGTGTGTGCGATGGGATGAGTGAGCGCGCGATGGCAGAGAAGTTCGATCCCGCGGGCTTCTTCGAGGTCCTGCTCCCGGCCTTGCTGCTCGACCGGCAGGCGGCCTTCGCCTCGCTCGACGCGGTCATTCAGTTCTACCTGATGGGCCCGACCGACCGCGCCTACTACCTGGATCTGACCCAGCGGCCGCCCGCCGTCTTCCCGGGCGAGACCCGCTACGCCGACCTGACCATCGCTATCGCCGAGGAGCTGGTGCTGCCGCTCATCGCCGGCACGCTCGACGTCAGAGAAGCCCTCGCCGCCGAGACGTTGCAGGTGGCCGGCGAGGCGTCGGTGCTCGAGGGGTTGGCGGCGGCGCTCGACGGGGGGCTCTCGGGCATGGACATCCTCTACGCATCGGTGAGGCGGTAGGCGATGCCGATCAAGCCCCCGACGATCGCGACGTTCACCCGGCCACAGCTCGAACAGGCGCTGGACCAGCTGGGGGACAAGGCGCTCGCGCCGGTGGCCGACCAGCTCGGCCAGGCGAAGCAGCCGTTCCTGGTCGACCTGCTCGAGGAGGTCGGCGGGGGCAAGCGGACGGCGGTTGGCGGCAAGGCGCTGCGCCAGGCGGTGGCCAAACAGCTCGCCGCGATCGAGGCCGAGCTCGCGGTCGGCGGCGGCAAGGGCAAGGGCAAGTCGCTCGACCTGGGCAAGGTCGGGCAACGCTTCGGCAAGGTGGCCGCGGATCTGCTCGCGGCCGTGAACGACGGCTGGCGCAGCGGGGCGATCGAGCTGAACAAACGCCGGCCGATGGATCGCGACCTGGCGCTCCGGGTGCGCGCGATCTACGAGGAGCTCGGCGCCGGAGCGACCTCGCCGAAGGTGGTCGCCCGGGTGGCCGAGTTCTACCCCGGCTTCACCGTCAGCGCGCTGCACAACCTGCGCTACCAGTTCCCCAACGACGTCCCGGATCCGGCGAGCATCAACGCCAAGCAGGTCGAGGCGCGCCAGGCGGCGGAGGCCAAGGCGCTGGCCAAGGTCATGGCCGAGGTCGGGCGCGAGCCGTCGGCGGTCGTCGGCGCGATGAAGCGGCGCGGCTTCACCTCCTTCAACGCATCGCGCATCCCTTACCTGCGCCGGCGCTTCCCCGAGCTCCTACGCAGCAAGCTGGCCCTCGACGAAGGGCTGGCCCGCGAGGTCGCCCGGGTCTACGCCGCGCTCGGTGGCGCCGCGTCGAGCGAGAAGGTCGTCGCGGCGATGGCGCAGCGCGACCCGAGATTCACCGCCAGCACGCTGAACAAGCTGCACGCCAAGTTCAAGACGATCCTGCCCGATCGGCAGGCGCTCAACGCCGCGCAGCAGACCGAGGCGAAGCGCCGGGAGGCGGAGAAGGTCGCCCAGGCCTGGCGCGCGCACGACGGCGACCGCGCGGCGATCGTCGCCGCGCTGCGCGAGGCCGGCTATCGGGAGTTCAGCGCCGCGCGCATCGATCGGCTGCGCCTCGAGTTCCCGGACCTCGTGCCGCGCGCCGAGCGGGTGGCGCCGCGCGCCAGCGAGGCCAAGGCGCGCCGCCAGACGGCGCTGGCCGTGGCGGGCCTGCTCGACAAGCTCGGCGCCAACGCCACCGACGAGGCGTTGATCCGCGCCGCGCGCCGCGAGCTGGGCAGCTTCAACCGGGCGCGGCTCAAGGAGCTGCGGCGCGAGTTCGGGTCGATCCTGCCCTCGGCCGAGGCGGTGACGCGCAACCGCAAGCTCGCCGCCTACCGCGCCGAGGCCGAGCACCTCCGGCAGGTGATGCAGGAGGTGGGCAGCGAGCGGGCGGCGATCATCGCGGCGATGAAGCAGCGCGGCTTTCGCGGCTTCGACAAGGACCGGGTCGACTTTCTGCGCCGCAAGTTCCCCGAGCTGATCGGGGAGGCGGTGACCCGTCGCGGCGCCGACGACTACGCGGCGCTGGCCGCGCGGGTGCGCGCCTACCTCGCCGCGCACCCGCAGGCGAACCAGGGCCAGGTGGCCGAGGCGGTGGGGGTCAGCCGCGGGGTGCTCAACCGGGTGCTCGCCGACGCCGGGCTCGAGGTCGCCGGGGCGGCGAGCGGCAAGAAGGTGCTGAAGACCGCCGATCCGCTGCAGCGGGTCTTCATCCTCCGCGCCTTCTTCGACGCCAAGCCCAACGACATGCTCACCGACATCGCCGCCGCGCTCAACGCCCAGCCGGCCTTCGTCGAGCGGTTCGGGAAGGTGAGCGGTGGCATGCTGTCGGCCTACGTCAAGGAGGTCCTCGGGCGCGAGATCCCCGACTGGACCGTGTTCCGCCGCCAGCAGGTGACCCGCGCGGTGGTGCAGCACGTGCGCACCGCGCGGCGCGGCGCGCCGCTGCGCGAGGCGCTCGCGGCGATGGCCGAGCGCTACGGCAAGGCGCCGGCCAAGGAGTGGTGCTTCCAGGATCTGCTCTCCGCCTGGAACGCTCACCCCGAGCTCTACCCCGAGGCGAACGCGCTGCGCGACGCGAGCGGCGCGATCGATTGGACCGGGCGTGGCGAGCCGGCGAGCGGGCCCGGCAGCGCGCGGCCAGGCGTCTACGACCGGGCGTACGCCGAGCTGGTCGCCTGGTACTTCGCGCAGGGCTGCACCACCGAGCAGGTGGTGATGCTGGTCGGCCTGTTCGATCCCAGGTTCGATCAAGGCACCCTCGAGCGGCTGCGGCTCGCCTTCCCGGGGCTGTCGTTGTTGCCCGGCTCGGGCGGCGCCGGTGCGCCGACGCCGGGCGCGGCCGAGCTCTACGAGCAGGTCAGCGAGCTGCTGCGCCGCGAGCCGAACGCCACCACCGCCCGTGTGGCTACCGCGCTGGGCTGCAAGCCGGCCGAGGTCGCGCTGGCGGTGCAGAAGCTCAAGGCGGTGCGGCGGAGCCAGCCGGCGACCCCGTACAGCTCCGCCGAGCTCGGCCTGATCGCCGAGACCGTGCGGCGTACGCCCCCGGGTGAGGGGCTCGACTGGGCGGTCAAGGTCCTGCGGCAGAACCAGGAGCTCGTTGCGCGGCACCCGGACCTCGACCGCGCCACGGTGATCGGCTTCGTCGGTGAGCTGGTGCCCGAGGCCGGCGACTGGCAGGCGTTCCAGCTCCAGCGCGTGGCCGAGGTGGTGCACGAGACGCTGACCGCGCACCCGGAGCTGCGCTCGGTCAGCGAGCTGTGCCGGGCTGCGCGCCAGAGCTACCCGGGCTTCCCCGAGTTCCAGTCCTTCGCCCGGCGGACGATGCGCGACCTGCACGCCAACCTCGAGCGCCTGCCGGTGCTGCACCCCTACGTCGGCGCCAGCGGGACGCTCTTGTTCGTCGAGCCGGAGAAGCGCGCCGGGTTGACGCGCGAGCTCGCCGAGTTGGTCGCGGAGCACGCGCGGAGTGCCCCGTCGATCGCCACCTGGCCGTTGGTCGCCGCGCGGGTGAACGAGGACCCGCGGGTCGAGGCGCTCGGCCGCCGGCTGCTGCTCGAGGACATCGTCGGCCTGCGGGCGAAGTTCCCGGGCGTCATCCCGAAGATCGCCGACGCCAACGACGACCAGAAGACCCGCGACCAGGCCTATCGCCTCGGCCGGCTCCTGCAGGAGCAGCGCGGCGTCCCGGACGTGCGCGCCGCGGCCAAGGCGGTCGGCATCGGTGACACGCGCGCGCAGGAGTTGATCGCCGCCTTTCCGGCCTACTTCCCGTTCTACAAGAAGCGCTACCCGTTGACGCCGCACCTGGCGCAGATCATCGGCGAGGAGCTGTCGCGCATGCCGATGGGTACGACCCTCGAGCAGGCGGCCCACGCGCTGCAGTTCTGTCGCCGTCTTCCGGCCAACATGCTGATCGCCAAGACGACGATTCTCAACGCGCAGCGCAAGTTCCCCGATCTTGTCCCCTCGCTCGAGCAGCAGAGCCAGGATCGGTTCGAGGAGTACGTCGCGCGGATGCTCTTCGTCACCGACCCGTTCTTCTCCCGCCACCAGATCTTCAAGCTGATCGAGGAGCGCTTCGAGCAGGTGCCGATCGGTGAGGATCGCTTCAACGCCGAGGTCTATCCCCGCTGGCGCAAGTGGTTGGCGGAGGGCACTGCGCCGCCGTGGCTTTCAGCTATCGCCGGCGCCAACGGGGAGCTGCCGGAGTTCGGCCTCGGCCGTGGCGAGGGCGAGTTCCCGGCGCGCGAGTTGTGGCAGGCAGCGAAGGAGGTCAAGGCGTAGGTCATGCCGGTCTACACCGTCCCCAGCCTCAGCGCGCAGCAGATCGAGCTCTTGCTCGAGCGGGTCGAGCCGCAGGCGCTCGTCCGTGTGCGCCAGGCGCTGGTCGAGACGCCGGCCGGCCAGGACAAGTTCGTCGACGGGTTGCGCCAGGAGCTCGAGCGGCTGGGGTTGGTGCCGGCGCAGGTGGCCGACCAGAAGCTGCGCCAGTTGGTCGGGGTCTACCTGGCCGAGGCGCAGGCCGGCGCACGCAAGCCCGAGGTGCGCGCCGCGCTGGAGAAGATCGACCTGATCAAGGTGGCGAAGCGCACCGGCACGGTCGCGGCGACGCTGTTGCGCGAGCTGGCGGCCGGGCAGGGCGCCGGCGCGAAGACGACCAGCACGCTGACCCTGGCCCGGCGCCAGGCGGCGATCGTCGCCGAGGTGATCGACGCGCTCGGCGACGGCGCCACGCGCGAGGCGGTGGTCGAGCGCGTCGCGCTGCGCCTGCCTGGGTTCGACGCCAACCGCCTGTTCCGGCTGCAGGAGAGCTGCCCCGAGCTGGTCCCGAAGCTGCGCGCGTTCAAGCAGGAAGCCGCCGCCGCCGAGGCGCGCCGGGAGGCCGAGCTGGTCGGGCAGCTGTGCGGCGATGAACTCTCGGTCTCGGCGCTCGTCCAACAGATGCGCGCGCAGGGCTTCGCCGAGTTCACCGAGCACCGTTACGAGCTGTTGCGCCAGCAGTTCCCCGAGCTGGTGCCGAAGCTCGAGCGCGACGCGAGTGAGGGGGAGGAGCTGTTCGCGGACGCGCTCAGCCTCGCTCGCGCGGCGCGCCAGCTGCCCGGCGCTTCCCTGGCCAAGGTGGCCGCGCGGGCCGGGTTCTCGGCCTACTACGCCCGGCGGCTGCGCGACGAGTTCGACATCCCGGTCGGGTTGAAGAAGGACCACGTGCTGCGCAGCACGCCCGAGGTCGAGGCGATCGTCCTGAAGGGGATGCTCGACCTGCCGGCCTTTGCGAGCCAGACCGACCTCGCCGAGCGCTTGACCGCCAACCCGGTGGTCGCCGCCTACCTGGGCGAGATCAAGCCCAAGACCCTGGCGGCCTATCTCGACCGACACCTCGGGGATCGGGTGGACTTCGAAACGTTGCAGCGGCAGAAGCTCACCCGGCGGCTGGTCGCGGGGGTGCTCACCGCGCCGCGCGGCGCCTCGTTGGCCGAGGTGCTCGCCGAGCTCGAACAGACCGAGGGGCCGCGACCGACGTTCGGGCGGCTGACCGACAGCCTGCAGCATCACTGGGCGAAGCACCCGGAGCTCTACCCTGAGGTCGCGCACCTGTGCGACGCTGACGGCGCGATCGTCTGGAACGGGCGCGGCCGCCAGCTGCCGGCGGTGCTCGCGGGCCCGAGCGCCGGGGAGGTGGCGGTCCGCGAGCGGCTCGCGGCCCTCGGGAGTGAGCTCGGCCCGACGGCACGGCGGGTCGTCGGCGCGATGGAGCTCGACGACCCCGAGGCGTCGGCCCGGGCGCTCGAGGGCCTGCCCGAGGTCTTCGCCGAGCAGCGCAAGGCGCCGCGCCGGTGGCGGAGCGTCCTTCACCGGATGACCAGGTTGCTGGTGCGCGATCCCGAGCTGACCCCGAAGGCGATCGCCAAGGCGCTGAATGTAGAGGACGACCGCTGGCTGCGTGAGGATCTCGAGCAGCTGCTGGCCAAGACCCGCCCCGCGGCGGAGCTCAGCCGCACGGACGTTGCGGCGATCGTGCGCATCGTGCGTCAGGCGCCGCCGGGCATCGAGTTCGAGGCGCTGCGCGAGCTGTGCGAGCGGGACCCCTACTTCGCCGAGCGAGCGGAGCTCAAGCTCCACGACAAGAAGCTGCGCCAGCTCCTGCGCGAGGAGTTCCCCGAGGCCCGCGACTGGCGGGAGCTGCAGCGCATCCGCGTCAGCGAGGTGCTCGCCGAGGCGCTGGCCGAGACCGACGAGCCGCCGGCCCGGGTGTTCAAGCGACTGCGCGAGCGCTGGCCGACCTTCCCCTCGTTCGCGGCCTTCCAGCAGTTCTGGGTGCCGGAGCTCGAGGCGAACCCCGAGCTCTACCCGGCGCTGGCGCCGCTTTTCGGCTCGCTCGGCCAGCTGCAGCTCGGGGCGAAGCCGGTGCCGCGCGAGCTGGTCACCGCGGCTCACGCGCGGCGGGTGGCGGCGGCGCTCTCCGCGATGCCGCGCGGCTGGCCGCTGGGTGCCGCGTGCGAGGAGGCGACGAAGGCCGATCCCGGGCTGCGCCTCGACGCCCGGTTGGCGCAGCTGCTCGGCAAGCGCTTCCCCGAGGCGCTGCCCGCCGAGTTGGTCGAGCGCGACGTCGCGGCGATGCGGGCGCTGGCGGCGGCGTTGGTCTGGCGCCACCGCCGGAGCGGCGGGCCGGCTGGGCGGTTGGACACCGCGGCGCTGGCGGCGGGCGAGAAGGTGCCGCAGAGCGTCGTCACCGCGCTGGTCGGCCGCTTCCCGGCGTTCTTCCCGGTCGCCAAGCGGCGCTTCCCGGTCACCGAGCACGTGGCTCACGTGATCGGCGCGATCATCAAGACGATGCCGCTGGGGACAACGCCCGCCGAGGAGCCGGCGCTGATCGAGGCGGCGGGCCTCTTGCCGCCCGAGATGGCGGTGAGCGCCAAGACCCTGAAGACCGCGCGGCAGAAGTTCCCCGAGCTGGTGCCGACCCTCTCGGCGCACAACGACGAGCTCTTCTCGCGCTTGCTCGCCGCGCGGTTGTTCAGCGCCCCGCTCGGCACGCCGATCGAGGAGATCTACGCCGGCCTGCGCGATGAGTTTGCCCAATTCCCCATCTCGCTCAAACGCTTCTGCGACGAGGTGCTGCCCGGCTGGAACGCCTGGCTGCGCGATCCCGAGCGGGGCGTCCCGGCCTGGTTGAGGGCGCTCGGCGCGTACGGTCCGATCACCGCGACCGGGCAGGGCCGGCCCGCGTCCGAGTTCCCGGCCCGCGAGACCGAGAAGCTCCAGCGGACGCTGGCGCAGATCGCCAAGATCCCGCAACGGCTGCCGCTGCTCGACAAGCTGATCGACGCCTACCCGAACGCCTTTCGCGAGTTCAACATCGTCAACGTCCAGCACCTCCTGGGCAGCAACTGGCGCTTCATCGAGGCCGAGCACCGGATGGGCGCGGCGAAGGAGGACATCTTCACCGTCGGCATCCCCTACTCGACCAGCCCCGTGGTCGCGCGGACGATGCGCGACGAGGGCTACCACCTGGTCACGCCGCCGCTCCACCTCGCGACCTGGGAGCGGCAGCTCGAGGATGTGCTCTACCGCGCGGCGCTGCGCTCGGAGGAGAACGGCAAGGACATCGTCGTCTTCGACGACGGGGGCCTGGTGGCCAAGATCCTGCACACCCGGCCGTGGGCGGAGAAGGTGCGCGAGCGTTTCCGCATCGTCGAGCAGACCACCCGCGGCATCACCGTGGCGAGCAAGTACGACCTGCAGGTGCCGCTGATCAACTTCGCCCGCGACGTGGTCAAGGAGCTCGAGGGCACGATGATCGGCCAGGTGGTCTTCGACCGGCTGGTGACCCGGCTCGAGCGGCAGGGAAAGAACCTCGCCGGCCAGACCGTGACCGTGGTCGGCTACGGCGTCATCGGCGCCGGGGTGGCGCGCATGCTCGCCGAGATGGGCGCGACGGTGCGCGTCTTCGACCTCGACCCCGCCAAGCTGAAGAAGGTCACCGCGGACGCCAAACGGCTCGGCCTCGACCTGGTCGCGGTGCCGGAGGCAAAGGCGGCGTTCGCGAACGCGACGCTGGTGGTCGGCAACACCGGCCACACCTCGATCGGCGCCGAGGCGTTCGACGCGGTGGCCGACGGCTGCCTGTTCGCCTCGACCTCGTCGAAGCTGGTCGAGATCGACATGCTCGAGCTGGACGACCGGGCCACCGCCGACAACGGGCGGCTGCGCCGGGTAGAGGTCGACGATCTGCACCCGCCGAGCGCGCGCTACGAGCTCGCCGGCGGCAAGCGCGTCACGGTGCTCGCCGACGGCTTTCCGATCAACTTCGACGGCGAGGTCAACTGCGTCGAGCCCGAGGACATCCAGCTCACCCACGGCGGCATGCTCATCTCCGGGATCCAGGCCACCTGGCCGCTGGCCAAACACCTCAAGGGCGGCCTGGCGCGTGGCTTGATCCCGCTCGCCGATCGCCTGCGGGACGAGCTGGTGCGCTACTGGGACGAGGTCAAGCGCGAGCAAGGCCTGAAGGCGGAGTTCGAGCGCCGCGCCCGCGAGCTGGGACTGGGTGGGGGTCGGTGATCGTGGAGGACGGCGATGGGTGAACAACCGCTCGGCCAGGGACCGGTCGGTGACAGCACCAGGTTGGCGATCGGCGTCGCCGGCCTCTACGAGCGCGAGCGGGCCAACCGCCGGGCGGCGGTGATCGCCGTGGCGGTGGCGGGGCTGCTCGGCTTGCTCGCGTTGCTCGACCTGACCGGGGTCCTGGTCATCCCGGGCATGGGCGCGGTCTACGACGCGGCCGGGATCGAGGATCCGAACGCCGGCCGCGAGGTGGCGCGGGTCGAACAGAAGCTCGGCGCGGTCGACCTCGACGCCGAGGAGCGCGCGGCGTTGGTCGCGCGGCTGCTCGCCGCGCAACAGCGCGCCGCGGCGGAGGGCGAGTCGGCCGCCGAGGGCGAGGAGGCGGTGCCGACCGAGGGCGTGGTCGATACCGCGGACCTGCCGGCGGCTGAGCGGGCGCTGGTCCAGGACGTGTTCGCCGACCAGCAGAAGAAGGAGGCGGCGTTGACGCTGGCGCCGAGCGAGGAGGCGCCGGCGCCGAACATGCCGGACGGCTTGAGCCAGGAGGTGATCGCCAAGGTGATCGCCGACAACTCGAGCTCGATGAGCCTGTGCGTCGCCGAGGCGGCGCGCAAGGGGGAGACGCTCACCGGCCGTATGGAGATGAGCCTCACCGTCGCCGCCGACGGTCGGGTGATCGAGACGCGCGTCGAGACGCCGCGCTTCGCCGGCTCGGTGGTCGGCGCCTGCGCCGGGCGCCGGATCCGCAACTGGCAGTTCCCGCGCTTCAACGGTGAGCCGGTGACCGTGGTCTTCCCCTACGTCCTCCAGTAGATTGCCGCCATCACCTCTCGCCGCGAGCCGTGCATGGAAGAGCGCGCCACCTGTTTTCGCCACCCGGGGATCGAGGCCGACAGCACCTGCGCCGGCTGCCTGAAGCCGATCTGCCGGGTGTGCACGACGTTGGTCGGGCCGATCTCCTACTGCCCGACCTGCGCCCAGCAGGCGCTCGGGCGCCAGGCGTTGACCCGCATCGTCGTCGCGGCGCTGGTCGCCGCGGGTGTCGGGGCGGCCGCCTGGTGGCTGGTCACCCGCGAGCCGTCTTTCGACTACGGCAAGGACACCGCCGAGGTGCGCCGGCTCGCCGCCCAGCTCGATCGCGAACCGTGTGACCGGGAGACGATCATCGCGCTGACCGAGCTGATGCGCGACGCCGGCGACCCGCGCGGCGCGCTGGCTCGCGCCTACGCCTTCTTCGACCGCTGCGGCGAGCACCTGCGCTTGCGCTGGGTGACCTACTCGGCGCACAAGCGCCTCTCCGAGCACGCGCTGGCCGCGCGCGAGGCGAGCGTGCTCATCGACAGCGACCCGCACGACAAGGACTACTGGTGGTGGCGCGGCGTGGTCTACGAGACCAGCGGCGAGCTCGAGAAGGCGGCGGCCGACTATCGCCAGGCGATCCTGGTCGAGCCGCGGCTGAACGGCATCCCGTTCAACCTTGCCGACGTCTACGAGCGGCTGAAAGACCCGTGCGCCGGGATCGTGCCGATCGAGCAGTACCTCTACTACCACCCGGAGGCGCGCGAGAACCCGAACGTCGCCCAGCGGCTGGCGCGGCTGTACGGCCGGCCGGAGTGTGCGCCGATGCAGGGGCGGGGCAAGGCGGTGATCCGCTTCTCGCCGGCCGCGGCGCAGATCACCACCCGGGCGGCGATCAACGGGCAGACCGGCCAGTTCCTGCTCGACACCGGCGCGAGCTACGTCGTCCTCCACCAGGCGTTGGCCACGCGCGCCGGCGTCGTGCCGCGCGCCGGCGTCGAGGTGATGCTCCAGACCGCCACCGGCGTCGTGCACGGCCAGCTGGCGACGCTCGAGCAGGTGGCCATCGATGGGCTCGAGAGCAAGCAGGTACCGGCGGTGATCGTCCCCGAGCCGATCGGCGAGCTCGACGGCCTGCTCGGCCTGAGCTTCCTGTCGCGCTTCCGCTTGACCGTCGACCACGCCGGGGGCGTGGCCGAGCTCAACGCGGCCCGTCGCTGAGCGGCGGTTGGAGCCAGGCGCGGACCTCGTCGATCCAGCAGGCCGGGGCGCGGGAGCGCGCGTCGACGATCCGGTGCGGCGCGGCGCCGTGGCCGTAGCGCTCGGGCGGCGTGGCGACGAACAGGCCGCAGGTCGGCGTGCCGACCGCCACCGCCAGGTGCATCGGGCCGGTGTCGCAGGTGACGACGCGGCGGGCGCGGGAGATCAGGATCGCCAGCTCGACCAGCGTCGTCGGCGGTGCGCAGCGGGCCGTCGGGCAGCCGCGGGCCGCCGCCTCGGCCAGGGCCTGTTCGCGCGGGCCGTAGGTCAAGACCGGGACCAGGCCGGCTCGGGCGAGCTCGGCGGCGAGCGCAGCGTAGACCTCGGCCGAGAGGGTCTTCTCGGGCAGCCGCGCGCCGACGTTGACCAAACCGAACGGTTCGTCGCCGAGCTGGCGGTGAAGCTCGGCGAGCGGCCCTTCCGCGGGCGGCGCC
>JBFYZW010000639.1:0-3959 GCA_041309305.1 Deltaproteobacteria bacterium
ATGAGCCGGGGCCGGCGGACCCCCACGCCGTCGGCGATCTGGGCCCGGCGACCGACTTCGCCGCCGCCGGGCCGCGCGCGGTCAGCAAGACCAGCGACACCTACTCGGTCAACGGCTGCGCGCTCGCCTACGACCTCTACACCCCCGCCGGCGGCGCGAGCGCGCCGCTGGTCGTCCTCGGCCACGGCTTCTCGCGCGGGAGGGCGCGGATGGCGGCGATCGCCGAGCACGTCGCGAGCCACGGCGCGCGGGTGGTCACGCCGGGCTACTGCCACTCCAGCTTGGCCGACGCGGACCACGAACAGAACGGCCTCGACGCCGCGGCGCTGGCCGCCCACCTGCGCGGCGGCGCCGCGACGGTGCAGGTCGGCTACTCGGCCGGCGGGGCCTCGGCGATCGTCGCCGCGGTCCACGACGACGCGGCGGTCGGCGCGATGGGCCTCGACGCGGTCGACAGCGGCACCCTCGCCCAGGACGCGGCCGGCGGGCTCGACCTGCCGGTCTTCGGCTTGGCGGGCAAGAGCAACAGTTGCAACTCGTCGAACAACGGCCTGCCGATCTACGCCAGCGCCGCACAGGGTTGGGTCTACCGGCTCATCGACGGCGGGCACTGCGACTTCGAGGATCCGACCGATTACGGCTGCACCCTCTTGTGCGGCTCGGCGAACGCCGAGCGCCAGGCGCTGGTCCGCGCCCTCACGGCCGCGTTCGTCGCCTGGGCCACCGGCCTCGATCCGACCGGCGCCGCCTGGATCCTCCCGGGAGGCAGCGAGCTCGAGGCGCTGATCACCGCCGGCCGCCTCGCCCCGCTCTGAGCACGCCGGCGCGAGGGATAGCCAAGCCAGGAGCCTTGCGTTATGCATGACCGGGAGCCCGCCCCGACGGCGGGCAGGAGCGTGGCCATGCTGATCACTCGCGCGTCGTTGGTGGTGGCGATCCTCTCGCTGGCCTGCTCGAACGGCCCCTCGTCAGCGGACTGTCGGGCGGGCGAGGTCTGGTTCGAGGGGAGGTGCGCCGAGGTCTGCGTCGACGTCTGCACCGCCCCGGGCACCTGCTGCCGCGAGGGTGTCTGCCTGCCCTGTCAGGGCTCCGGCGAGCCGCCGCTGATCACGCGGGTCGACGGGACCGGCACGCCGGACGCCCAGCCGGGATATGCGGCCCACCGGCTACGCGACCGCGTCGTCGTCACCGGCGAGTACCTCGCCGACGCCGAGTTCACCCTGCGCGGCACCGCGCCGGTGACGCCGCTGTACGCGCTCGCCCGTTGTGCGCCGGGCACCGACCTCCAGGTCGAGCTCGCCCTGCCAGCGCTCGCCGTCGGCGGGCGTTTCGTCCTGTCGGCCCAGAACCAGTCGGGCCAGTGCAACGCCGACCTCGAGATCCTCAAGGGGGAGCCGGGCAGCCTGGAGGCCTCGGGGGCGCAGATCGTCGCCAGCATCAACGACGCGCTCACCAACGACCCGGGCCTGTCGATCGTCCGCACCCTGTCGCCCGCCGCCGGCGACCTGCGCTACGTCAACGCCGAGGGGGACACGATGACCGGCGAGCTGATCGTCCAGGCGAGCGTCGGCGTCGGCACCGACGCGCCGGCCGCCGGCCTCGAGGTCCACCCCACCGGCCGCGTCGCGCTGACCGGCCTGGTCACCGCCGGCAGCGGCTGGACCGAGATCAACGGCAGCGGGACCGCGTTCCAGAGCGAGCTCGCCCCGGGCGATACGATCGTCGTCGGCGCCACCACCTACACGGTCGCCACGGTCGACAGCGACACCCACCTGACCTTGACCGGCGGCACCAGCGAGGGCTTCGTCGACGCCCAGGCCTTCGTCCTCGCGGACATCCTGCGCCTGGTCGACGGCGGCGGCCAGGAGGCGCTGCGCGTCGACCGGCGCGGTGCCCTCCAGGTGAGCGGCGACTTCGCCTGCAGCGGCTGCGTCGCGTCGGCCGAGCTCGCCGACGGCGGCGTCGCGAGCCAGGACATCGCCGACGGCACGATCCTCGGCGCCGATCTGGCCGACGGGGCGGTCTCCACCGCCCAGCTCGCCGCCGGCGCGGTCACCAACGCCAAGCTGAGCTGCTCGTGCGGCACCTGCTTCGTCTTCCAGACCAACGTCAACCAGGCCAGCAGCGGGCAGGCCTGCGGCACCCAGTGCACGCGCTCGGAGCGCCTGTGCACGCCGAACGGCTGGATCTACCTGTACAACTGCTCGACCTCGAGCTGCGCCTGACGCCCGGCGCCCCGCTCTGAGCCCGGCTCAGCGCTGCGCCACCCCCGCGGCCGCGGAGAAGCCTTCGGCCCAGCTGCCGAGCCGCCGGGCGAGGTGCGCGCGCTGGTCGGCGTCGAGCGAGAGCGCCAGGCCGTGCCAGAGCCCGCGCATCCCCTCGGCGAAGCGCGCCTGGTAGGCGGCGTAGGCAGGCGGCGCCCCCGGGTCCGCACCGCCGAGCCACCACGGTGCGAGCAGCGTGGCGATATCGGCGCGCGTTGCCCCGCGCCGTAGGGCGAGGATCAACGCCGCGTTGCGCCGCTCGCGCTCGGCGAGCCACGGCCCCGGATCGGCGTGCAGCGCCCGCACGCGCGCGAGGAGCGCCGCCCGTTGCGCCTCCGAGAGCTGGCCGACCCACTCCGCCGCCAGCTCCTCGTAGTCCTCGGCGAGCTCGGCGAACCGCTCGGCCGGCGGCGCGGTCGCCTCGTCGATGAGCTCGCGGTGCCGCTCGGCGAGCCGCTCGGCGAGGTGATCGATCTGCCCGAGGCTTTGACCGGCCAAGAGCTCGGCGGTCTGCGCGACCAGCGGCGTGAGCGTCTGGCGGAACAGCTCGGCGACCGACGCGTCGATCGCGGCGAGCTGCGCGGCGGTGATCGGCCCGCGCGCGCTCGCCGCCGCCTGTGCGCGCAAGAAGGCCGCGTAGCGGGGCAGCATCGTCGCCCGATGCCAGGCGTGGTAGTCGTCGATCCGGTTCGCGAGCGCCGCGCGTTGCTCCCCGGTCAGACGGAGATAGCGCACCGCCTCGCGCTCGAGCGCCCAGTCGAGCCAGGGGTAGGCCAGCTCGACGCGGCTACAGCCGGCGCAGCAGACGAGCAGGACCGCGAGCGTGCGGGCGCGCATCAGGACAAGATAGGCCTGCCGCGACGAGGCGGCCAGACGTGGTGGCGCCGATCACGCGCCCGGTGGTAGGCTCGGTCGGGCGATGAGGAGCACCGCCGCATGAGCCGCCGCGCCACCCTCGAGGCCCAGCGCCGCGACCACGGCCGCCGCGCCGTCGCGGTCCTGCCGGTGCACTACCCGAAGCCGCTGCTCACCGCGTTCGACCTGCTCGCCGTCGAGCTGTGGGGGCCGCCCGGGCCGCCGCGCGGGCCCGACGCCGGGCGGCTGCAGGCCTATGTCTGCGCCGTGGTGCGCAACGCCCTCGCCTTCCTCGCCGCCGGCGGGGCGGAGCTGTGCGACGCGGTGCTCTTCCCGCACACCTGCGACGCGATCCAGGGGCTGGCAAGCCTGGCGCCGGACCTGGGCGGTTGGAGCAAGCCGGCGCTGCGCTTCTTGCACCCCAAGGGCGAGCCCCGGCCGAGCGCCCGGGCCTTCTTGCGCGCCGAGCTTCAGGCGCTCGCCGCCGGCCTCACCGAGGTGAGTGGCAAGCCCTACGACCCCGAACGCCTCGCCTGGGCGCTCGGGCTGCACCGCCGCATCGACGCGCTGCGCCGGCAGCTGCTCGACGAGCGCCGCCGCTTCCCGGGCAGCAACGTCGAGCTGTACGCGCTGTTGCGCCGGGGCGAGTACCTCTGGCCCGAGGATCACCTCGCCGAGCTCGAGCAGGCGGTCGCCCGCCTCGGCGCGCCGCGCGACGGCGGCCTGCCGCTGATGATCACCGGCTACGTGCCCGAGCCGGCCGGGCTGCTCGCGACGCTCGACCAGGCCGGCGCGCTGATCGTCGCCGACGACTACGCCGCGGTCGGCCGCCGCGTCCCG
>JBFYZW010000640.1:0-3016 GCA_041309305.1 Deltaproteobacteria bacterium
CTGAGCAGCCGAACGGCGATCCGGCCTACCTCTGCATGGTCGACGCCTGCACCGCCGCGTGCGGCGAGCCGACCTGCGTCTTCACGCCGTTCGCCTCCGTCCCCGACTGCTGCGCCCAGCCTAACTGCGCCCGCGACTCAGACTGCGGTCCCGGCCGGTGCGTCACCGACTACCAGGGCGAAGGCGTCTGCCGTCCGTCCTGTGAGCCCGGGATCACCACCTGCTTCAACAACGGGCCCTGCCTGCCGCAGCTCAGCCGCGACGGGCTGCGCTGGGTCAACGCGTGCGCGTTGCCGCCCGACTGCCCCGACCTCGCCGGCGCGCTGTGCGTCTACGCCGATCGGACGCTCGAGAGCACGGCCTCGGTGATGAACGCCTGCACCTCGACGGCGAATTGTCCTGGCGGCTCGAGCTGCGTCTTCTCGCCGCGGGCGCCGGCGACCCTCGAGGCGCAGCCATTCGGGGTCTGCCTGCAGAATCCGTCCCCGTCCTGCAGCTCGCCGGCGGTGGCGCGCTCCCTCGCTCTGTTTCCGGGCTCCGGCACAACCAACGTCTGCGTCCACGAGCCGACCTTCGGCGAAGCGTGCACCGGTACGTGCGGCGATCCGATGAGCCGCTGCGTCCGCATGCCCGGCGGCGGCGACCAATGTCGGCCGTGGTGCAGCCAGGATGAGCTGCCCTGCCTGCCCGGCGAGAGCTGCGCGACGTTGTTCGAGCGCGGCAGCACCGCGCCGCCGCTCGGCACGACCACCGAGGTCTGCGTGCCGGGGCTCGGACGCTACGAACCCGACTCGCTCTCCACGCCGACCTGGTTTTCCACCGCCACCTTGCCGGCGACGACGTCGGGCCCGTGGGGACAGTATTTCTCGGGAGTCAATCCGAACGGCCCGTCCATGCACGTCGCCAACGGCGCCGGCGGCACCTTGATCGCGGTGAACCAGACGTCCCCGACGCCCACCTCCAAGATCTTGAGCTCGGTCGAGACCCCGTGTGGCCAGCTGCCCGCCAACGTCCAGATCGGCGCCGGTGAGTGGAGCGGCACCGGGCGCGTCGTCCGCCTGGTGGCCACCTGTCCGCCGGGGGCCACCACCGGCGTTTGCGCCAATGGCAACGGCGCGTGGCGCATCGTCACGGCCCGCGTCTTCGGCGTGACCGCCCCGGACAACTGCGCCACCGCTGTGCAGGTGATCCTCGAGCCCAACGAGGAGCTGCGGCACGGCGCGATCGGCGACGGCTACCTGGCGCTGGTCCGGATCCGGACGCCGGGGACGACGCCGCGCGCGAGCATCCGGGTGGGCAAGCTGGTCGACGTGCGCGACGCATCGCCCCCGCAGGTGAAGATCGTCTGGGCGCCGCACGAGATCTTGCTGAACCGCGACTGGAAGGTCCAGGAGCTGCGCGTCACCCGCGACCTGGTCGCCTGGCGCATGGACCAGCCCCAGCCGCCTGAGAGCGGCCAGATCGGTGCCGCGTCGATTCGCCAGCTGTTCGCCGCGGAGCCGCCGGGCGTCTGGTACTCGCAGGAGGCACTCGCCACCGCCGACCACGTCTACGAGGGCCTGGCCGCCGGGGAACACTGGGTCGCCTGGACCCGGCTCAACACCGTGAACGGGGAACAACAGGTACACTGGGTCGCCGTCAACCTCGCCGACCCGAGCGCGACCCAGGCGACGTCCGGCTTCGTCGCGACTGACGGCGACTACACGCCTGGCGACTGGATCACCTGGGTCCGGCCGAGCATCGACGGCAACTTCCTGGCCTACACGACATCCACGGCCAGCATCCCAGAGCACAAGATCTGGGTCATCAACCTCGCCAAGTCCGATGAGCGCAGGTCGGTCTACACCCAGGCGGCGCCCCTCGGCTGGCCGCTGGTGGTGAGCGACACCGCCGGGACCGGCCTCTGGGTCTACGTGCTCGGAAGCGATTTCTCGATCGCGCCGATCACCGTGCCGCGGCCCTAAACGGACGGTCACGATTCCCGGTCGCCACGGGCGGCTTCGCGCGAGGGAAGACCGACAACGGGTGTGCGCGAATCGCGCACCCCCGTTCAGGCACCGATCTTGCGGATGATCGCCATCGCGGTGTCGTGCAGCAGCTTGGAGATGTTCGACAAGAGCTGCAGGTTCTGCTGCTGCTTCTGCAGCGCGTTCTGCAGATCCACGTTGGCCAGCTGCGCGTCCTCCCCCACCGTCGCCAGCTTCTCCTCGAGCTCCTCGATGTAGCCCTCGAGCGCCTCGACCGTGTGCGCCGCCCGCGGCTCGCCCACCGGCGGCGCCCCGGCGCTCGCCGGCACGCTGCTGCTCTGACCGGCGCCGGCCTGCCCCAACGCCGCCGCCTGCTCCACCGCCGCCGCCTGCTCCGCCTCCCACGCCGCCCGCTCGGCCTCGTAGCGCTGCATCGCCTCGCGGTACCCGGCCGCCCGGCGCTCGTTCTCGGCGTTCGCCTCGTCGAGGATCCTGCACGCCTCAGGGCCGGTGATCTCGATCGCCTTCGCCTGGTGCTCGCGGTCGTAGATTGTCTCGAAGCCGTCGAGCCCTCTGCCGAGGCTGGCCGCCACCGCCGTCGCGGCGTTGCGTGCCAGCTCGATGAAGTTGGCGCGCTTTCCATCCTCGAGCTTGAGCTTCTCCTCCTCCCAACCGTGCGCGATGGCGAACAGCACCTGCTCCGGCCGCATCGCTCGGAAGATGTGCATGATCATCCGCTGCTTCACCTTGTTCGACCTCAGGTGCTCGAGGACGGGGAAGAGGTACTTCCGCATCTGTTCACCGGTCATCAGAGGAACAACCGCGAGCAGGCGATCCAGATTCTTGAGCAGATACTCGCGAACGTCACCGAAATCCGGATGGACATTGCCGCCCACTGGCTTCTGCACCCGCTCCAGGTCGCTCAACAACATGTCCAGGAAGTTCTGGTCCGGCAACGGCGCCGCCTCCCCGTACAGGTTCCCGAGCAGCATCTCCGGCGCCGGCGGCGGCTGCGGGCCGGCGTCGGCCGGCGCGCTGCTGCCGGAGGC
>JBFYZW010000641.1:0-9459 GCA_041309305.1 Deltaproteobacteria bacterium
TCGAGCGCGTCGTCGAGCTGACCGCCCGGCGCCGCGCGCCGCCGGCCGGCGCCTTCGCGCCGTGGTTCGAAGTCGGCCCTGATGGCCTGCGCTTCGCCAGGCCGGTCGAGATCTCGATCCACGCACCAGACCTGCCCGCGGGTCGCCACCGCGCAGTCTTCACCGTGGCGGCCAGCCGCCTGGTGCCCCTGCTGCCGCCGCGGCTCGACGGCGAGCGCCTGGCCGGCGTCACCGCGCACCTCTCGCCGTTCGGCCTTGCCGAGCTCGACTGGCCCTACGCCGAAAGCCAGGGCGACGAGGCGGCGCACCACGGCGTGACCGTCGCCGCGCCGGGGGCGGGCGGGATCTGGCTCGTCGCGCTCCCCGGCCAGCTCACCGTCGCGACGCGGGCGCCGGTCGAGGGCCTGGTCCACGTCGCCGGCCTGCCGCCCGGAGAGAGCTGGGTGCTCTACCGGGTGCCGAGCCACGAGGCGGTCGCCGTCCCGATCGACGTTGGCGGTTACGCCTCGTTCACCGGCGCCGGCGGGTCGCGCTTCGTCTTGCAGCCGGCCCCCTCGACGCGCGCCATCTTCGACGACTGCTCCTGCCGGGGCGGCGCGACGATCGACGGCGCCTGTGCCGGCGCGACCTCCGGAGCGGCCTGGGACGAGGCCACACGGACCTGCACGCTGCTCGCCGATCTCGACGAGGCGGTGCAGCTCTTCGACGGCGTGACGCTCGACTGCAACGGCCGCGCGATCACCGGCACCGGCTCGGGCGCCGGCGTCACCTGGTGGGGCGCGGCGCGCGCGACGCTGCGCCGGTGCCGCGTCGACGGCTTCACCATCGGCGTCCAGCTCCTGCGCCTGGACGACTGGCCGGACGGCCTGCCGGGGTGGCCGCCGCCGGCGCCGGGCCGGCCGGGCGGCGAGATCGAAGGCCTGGTGGCGAACGGCGCTCAGGCGCTGTCCTTGTTCGGCGCTGCCGGGTTGGTCGTGCGCCGCTCGGAGCTGTTCACCACGACGAGCACCAACGCCGCGGTGGCGCTGGTCTACGACTCGCGCGAGGTGACCCTCGACGAGGTCATCATGACCGCCGCGCCGCCCACCGGGGGCGCCTACACACTGTTCGCGGTCGACTCGCCGGCGACGCTCGCGACGCGGACGGTGTTCGAGGGGAGCGGCTACGGCCCGGTGTTCTGGGCCGAGCGTCAGCCGCCGCCCGCCGGGCTCGAGCTGTCCGGCTCGACGGTGGCCGGTCTCGCCTACGGCGGCGTGGTCCTGATGGGCGATTGGTCGAGCCTTCCGGCGGCCGATCGCCCGCGGATCTTCCACAACAACGTCTGCAGCAACGGCGACGCCGGCGATTACCAGCTCGGCGCGCTCGGCCCGCTCGAGCTGTCGCACGCCGGCTCGGGCAACTACTGGGGCAGGGGCTATCGGCCGGACGGTACGTTCACCGGCGCGCCGCTGTTCGTCCCCGGCGTCGACACCAACCGCACCGACCTCGTCGACTCGCACCCGCATTGCCGGGCGAACGCCTGGCAAAGCGGCGAGCTGCCGTGCACCTGCGACGGCGTCGCGCTGGACTCGTGCGTCGAGGCGGCGGCGGCGCCCACGGCCGCCCTCACGGTCACGCCCGGCAGCGGGGACACCGACACGCGCTTCACGCTCGACGCCTCGGCCTCCGCCCCCGCGCCCGGCGCCGGCCCCTTGGAGTATCGCTTCGACCTCGAGGGAGATCTGATCTTCGACACGCCGTTCGGCGCGAGCGCGGTGTGGACCGGCTACTTCCCGCGGCCCGGCAGCCACCGGCCGCTGGTCGAGGTCCGCGACGCGCGCACCTGGGCGCTCGCCCGCGCGCAGGTCGCCGCGCCGATCGATGTGTCCACGCTGCCGCCGGCCGAGCTGGCGGCGACGCCGCCGCTCATCCGCCTGCGCTCGCGCTTCCAGGATCCCTGGCGCGTGCAGCTCGCCGGCCAAGGCCTTAGCCTCGCAACCGCGGTGACCCTCGCTGGCGAGGTGCTGGTGCCGCGCGGCCTCGACCACGACGACGCCGGGGTCGCGACCCTCGCCCTCGACATCGCCGGCGACCGCTTCCCGTGGCCCGAGGCCCCCGCGAGCGCGACGCTGGTCGCGACCAACGTCGTCGCGACGCCCGGCGGCGCCCAGCCGGCGAGCGCCAGCCTGTCGCTCCCGATCGACCGCGACCGGCCGGCGATCATCGGCACCGAGCCACCGGTGCTGCCGCGCTACAACCGCTCGATGAGCGTGGTCGTGCGCGGCGGGTACTTCTATCCCGAGAGCGTCGTGACGCTCGGCGGCCATGGGCCGCTCGCCGCGGTCGCGGACACCGGTGGCGAACGCCTCACGGTCACGGTGCCGCAGCTGTTGGTCGACACCCTGCTCGCCACCGCGACCCCGCCCAACCCCGGCACCTTGACCCTGTCGGTGATGAACCGCGCCGCGGACGGCGCCTCCCTCGCCGCGAGCGTCGAGCTGCCCTGGGTGCACCCGTACGCCTACTGGATCGCGGAGGCCACCGACCAAGATCTGGGCATCACCGGCTCGTTCGACGCCGACTACGACGGTGCCGATCCCGTGCGACTGGCGCTCACCGGCCAGTTCGCGCCGGAGACGATGGACCTGTTGGTCGTCAACACGCTGCACCGGGACCGCTTCGCGGTCGTGCCGATGCCGGTCAGCAGCGGTACGAGCGGCACGGCGCGGGTGCCGCGCTACGGCGCCGGCGGCGCGCCGTTGTTCGACGCGCCGGTGGAGCTGCGCGTCGCGCGGCGGACGGAGAACGCCTGGTCGGGCGCGCGCCTGCTGCGTCCGGTGTACCCGCCCCCGCGCCTCGACGCGCACTCTCCCAACGCCCTGCAGGCGAGGCCGGTGGCGCCGGCGCTGGGGAAACAGTACCTGACGCTGCACGGCGACAACTTCTACCGCGACGTGCCGGTGTGGGCGGTGAGGGCGCACGCGCGCCCCGGGGTGGTGTTGCCGGTTCGCCTGCCGGTCGTCGAGCAGTCCCGCCATCACCTGGTCCTCGAGGTGGCCCAGGAGCTGACCGAGGCCTTCCCCGACCCGCAAGAGCCGTACGGCCCCGTGGAGCGGCGCAGCGGCGGCGGGCTGGGGCTCTTCTTCGACCCGAGCGGTGAGCTGCGGCCGGGCGTCGACTTCGACAGCGCCACGCTGCCGCACCGCTGGATCCTCGTCCTCTATCTGGGCGAGACGGAGCTGCGGCCGCGCTACGACAGCCAGGGGAACCTGGACCCGACGCGCCGGCGGCCGGAGCGCGACAGCCGGATGATCGCGTGGGACGAATACCACGACTGGTTGGCGCGGCAGGGGCAGGGCGCCTTGCCCCCGGCGCTCGCGGCGGCGGAGCACGACTACGTCGGCGGGACGGTGCTGACCTATTACACCCCGTCCGAGACACCGGCGTTGCACGCGCAGCTCAGCTTCTGGAGCCGGGCGAAGGTCTACTGCCTGGCGATCGTGCGCGACCCGGGGGCGATCCCGTCGCGAGATATCGCCCGCTTCCGGCTCAGCACGGCAGCTACCAAGCTCCACCTCGATCCGGGTGACGATGTCCGCCGATACACGACACCCGACTTCGGTGCGCTCCTCACCCCGGGCGATCTCTACGAGTACTCGATCCTGTGCGCCGGCTCGGCGAGCGCGAGCTCGGACGAGGACACGCTCGCCCACACGACGCTGTTCCGTGCCCCCGACCCGCCGACCGCGCGCCCCGTGCGACAGCGCCCGGTGAGCTTCGCGGTGGTTTCCGACGTGGCGTGGTGCAGCCGCTGGCGGGAGGAGCACTGGGGGAAATGTCCGGCGGACTCGGGCGGCGAGACCGCCAAACATAAGCTCCAGACCTGGCGAGTCGCCAACGTGCTGTCGCGTTACTTCTACCACGGCGCGATAGACTTCCTCGCGGCCGCCGGAGACCTCTCGGAGGCTGACAATCAGGCGTGGACCTACTTCGAGCGCTTCCTGCCGTACTTCGAGCCGGTGATGGCCGGCGCGCCCCTGTTCGCCATTCAGGGGAACCACGACATCGACAAGCCCGACACGAGCTCCGATGAGTACTTCGCCGTGTTCAACCTGCCCATGCACGATCCGGCATACGACGAAGCGTACGACCAGTGGACGCTCGAGCGAGTGAGGTACCACACCTATGAAAGCAAGTACTACGCCCTCCACTACGGCACCGTAGGCTTGGCCGCGTTTGACCACCCATGGGTGAGGCGCTGGTCTTTGCGCGCCAACTTCGGCTGGTTGTATCCGACCTACCGCGTCGTGAACTACTACGACAAGGATGGCAACCTCGTCTCCGTGTCTCCCTTGCCCGAGGCGTTCGGCAGGCCGACCCCACAGTGGAGGTGGCTCGAGGACACCCTGCCGGCGCTACGCGAGAACGCGAGCTGGATTGCCGGCATGACGCACGAATTCAACGACACAGTGCTCAACCGGCATGCCGGTGATGGCAAGAGCTTCTCGGACCTCGTCGGCCTCGGCGGCATCGATCTCTTGGCCAGCGGGCATTGGACCTCACGCGCGTGGAATCACACTGGAAACCTCGGCGCGAACGGCTCGGCGTACATGCCGGCCTGGCGCCAAAAGGCCTCGTGCAAGTGCAAAGACGGACCATGTCCGTGCCAAATGGAGGCCGGTTTTCGTCACTACACGGTCACACCCGGCCGGGTCGTGGTGCGGCGTGTGGACATCGGCACCGGCCAGACGCCGGGCCCGCTCTACGAGCCGCGGGGCCTGGTGACCGGCTGCTGGGTCGTGGAGCGGCAGGCGATCGACAGGAACCACTACGACCCCTCCAGGGTCGTAGCTTGCACCGGCGGCGATACGGTGCCCGGCGTTGAACGGGCCGTTCTCTGCGACTCGACGTTCGATCCGGTCGTCGATTGCCATCCGGACCTGATGCCCGGGGAGTTGTTGGAGGATTTCGACCGGGTCGAGGACTACGAACTGCCGGGATACGGCCTGGAAAACCGGCCACGCGGGTATGACGATCGCGACCGGTTCGCCGCCATCGCCCCGTACACCTCGCCGTCCCGCGGGTTCTTGGTCGATTGCATGCCCGGGTACACTCGCCAGTTCCCGGGTGAAGGCAAAGAGGACAAAGACCCGGATGACGACTCGACAGATGATCCAGGCGACCCGGTGGAGGCAAGCTGTACCGAGTGCCAATGCCGCGGCGATTCGTGCACCCGCGTGAAGAAGTACCAGGTGCGCAGAACCAATGAAGCCGGCGAGGTCGAGGTCATGATCCCGCAACTGGATCCCCTTTGTGAGGTGGTCCCATGACCGCGGCGAGGATCATGGCCGCAGGCCTCTGCTTCACGGCCGCCGGGTTCTTCGGAGCCTGCAAGAAGGCTTGGCCGTACGTCGGCAACTCCTGTGACCGCAACTCTGACTGCGCAGATGATGAAGGCTATATCAATGGTTTGGGTTGCAAGCGGGATTGGCCGGACGGCTACTGCACCGGGTTGTGCGATTGCGACGAGCATGGGTACAACGTCCTGTGGCAGTTTCCAGATCCAGACGACGCCAGTGTCTCGGATCTTCCATATGCCTTGTGCGTGCCGGTCGTCGAGCCGAAGGGCGAGGTGGATATCTTGTCGTTGCTGCGCTGCAAGAAGAAGGCGGACTGCCGGGACGGTTACTCGTGCCGGTTCGCGCCGTGGCACACCGGCTACTGTCTGCCCAAGGGCACGACGTTTCCGGCCATGCCCCACTTCGATCCCTGCAAGGCGAGATGTGTAGACCTCGGCAGTTGCCTCTACTCGGCCAAGATGGCGCTCGGCCCGGGAGATTGGCCCCAGTCGTACTTGAGCTACCTCAGCGAGGACCGCCGCTCTGGGACCTGCGGCCAATCCTGTTTTGACATCTGTCCAGACGAGGCCACTTTGAGCGAGGCCTCCAACAAGTTCCTGACCTTGGACGCGTGCATGACCGCCAACAGCTCTTTGGATCCTTGCGTCGCGGGCGCTTGGTGCTCGTATCAATTGGAGGACTGCTATTGGAGCTTCTGGTGTGGGGCCTCCCGCCCGCGGGTCGACTACACGGCGGCCTGCCTGGGCGAGCAACCCTCTCCGATGCTCGCGTGGCGCGTGATACGGGCATTCCGCTTCTTCATTACGGGTCCGTGTCCCAGTGATGCGCCCTGCTCCACCTGGCTCGAATGCTCCGGCTACAACGCGGTCAAGGCCTATGACGACGCCCACGGGGGGTGACCGATGAGAACGAAGACGATCGTCGCGATGGCGTGCGTGCTGGCTGCGGCGGCCTCGGGGGCGGCGGCGGGCAAGGCGCGGCCGGTGGCCGAGCTGCGCCTGCGCTACGAGAGGTACTTCGCCACCCCGTTTGCTGCCGATCCGTTGCTGGCGGCGAAGCTCGCCTCACCCGACCTGTCGCTGCTCGAGCAGGAGCGGCTGCTGGTCGAGCGCGCACGGCGCGGGTTGTCGGAGCGGTTTGCGTTCGACCTGGAGCGGATCCGCATCGCGGCGGGGAGCGGCGCCGGCGGCGCGGATGTTGCCGAGCTCGACATGGACGGCGACGGCGTCGTCACCCTCGCCGACGTCGCGGCGCTCGAGGACCTGGTGGACACCGAGCTGCGCGCGCTCGGCCCCGGGTATCTGGCCACCCGCGAGCACCTCGCGGCGGAGCGGGGCGCGGACCCGCGGTTAGGGCCGATGATGGAGGAGCTGCGCGCCGGGATCCGCGAGGAGATCGGCGCCTGTGCCGTCTCCGGCTGCGACAGCGACGGGGACGGGGTCGAGGACCTCCACGACAACTGCCCCGAGACGCCGAACCCCGGCCAGGAGAACGCCGACCGGGATCCGGTCGGCGACGCCTGCGACTTCGACGACGACAACGACGGCATCGCCGACGAGCTCGATTCGTGCGGCGGCGAGGCGTCGGCCGGCAGCGGGGAGGAGAACGCCTGCCTCCAGCTCGGCTGCTTCATGCCGGAGGTGCTCGCGCAGCTCGATCTGGGCGGCATGCCGCCCGGCATCGCCCAGACGTTGACCCAGCGGGCGGAGCACGGCTGCGCGCTTCTGCGCGCCGGCCAGCTCCAGGCGGCGCGCGGGGTCTACGGCGCGCTCGGGCACATCCTCGAGGCCCAGCGTGACGTGCACGTCCCCGCCGAGCTTGCGGACCGGATGCTGCCGATCGTCACGCTGCTCGGGACGCGGTGAACGGCGGCCGGGCAGGGCGGACGGGCGTCGCCGGTCATCGACAGCGGGCGAGCAGGTGGACGACCCGCTGGCGCCGCTGTGAGTCGTGGACGAACGAGGTGCGCAAGAGCTCGAAGCCGCGCTCCTCGAGCCAGCGACCGAGGGCGGTGGGGTCGTAGCGGCGCGAGTAGAGCATCGTGCACACCCGACGCTCGTTCTTGATCACCAGGTCGTGGCAGAAGTTGACCGAGCCGGGCACGCGGCTCGAGTCGTCCCCCTCGCGCAGCCAGACGCGGGTCTCGAGCTCGCTCGGCGGCCGGCCGATCGCCGCCTCCCAGCGGCGGTAGGGGCCCTCGAGCAGGAGCCGGCGGCCGGAGAACGCCGCGGTCGCCGCCTGCTCCGGGTCGGTCATGCGGAAGAGCGGATCGTGCTCGATCCGCTCCGGGCGGATGCCGACGTCGATCCACAGCAGGTCGCCGGGGCGCAGCAGCCGGCGCACCTTCTGCTGCAGGAAGCTCTCCTCGTCGCGCACGTTGCCGAAGACGTTGCCGAGCACCATCACCAGGCGCAGCCCGGCCCGCCCTTCGGCGGCCTCGCTCGGCAGGCGCTGCACGAAGCTGAGCTGCCCCTCCTCGAAGTCGGCGCAGAAGGGGAGCACGCCCACCGGCGTCGCCTCGGCCTGGCCGAGGCCGCGCACCAGCGCCCGGGCGTCGCGGGTGGCGGTCAAGAGCAGCGGGATCGAGACGTCGACCAGCGCCAGCGTCAGCCAGCGCAGGCGCTGGCCGAGCTCGCCCTGGCGGCGCAGGATCTCACCGAGGACGATCACCTCCTTGCCCCCTTCACCCGGGCCGAGGCTGACGACGTCGAGGCCGCGCGGCGCGGCGCGCCGGTCCCAGCCGAGGCTCTCGGCGAGCGGGCCCTTGCACCAGCCGCCGGCATCGCGGCGCGGGTCCAGCCAGTCCTGGACGCAGGCGCGCACCCCCGCGAGCCAGCAGTCCTGCTCGTAGCCGCCCTTGATCAGCCCCTCCCAGGCGAGGGCGCCTTGCGGCTCGAAGTAGAGGAAGCGGTGGCCGAGGTAGTCGTAGACCATCCGGTCGATGAACTGGCGCTGCAGCGCCGACGGCCCGGAGTTCTCCTCGATCTCGATCGGCACCAACCCCTCGCCGACCGCGACCTCGGCGTGCTCGACCTGCTGGCGCAAGAAGGCCAGCCGGGTGGCCAGGTTGCGCTTGAAGGCCAGGAGGGTCTGGGTCTTGAGCTCCTTGACCGAGCCGTCGCGCCAGTTGGCGACGTTGTCGGCGCTGACCTCGGCCAGCTCGGCCACCTCCCGGTCCGCCTTCGCGCCCAGCTCGGCGGCGACGTGCAGGAGCAGGTCGAGCAGCTGGCTGCGTTCGTCCTTCTTCTTAGCCACGTCCACCTCCCGGCGCGCGCGCGCCCGACAGCCACCAGAAGAGCGCGACGACGACCGCGAAGCCGCAAAGGCCGAGCGCCGCGCTCGGCGCCGCGCCGGAGAGGGCCAGCACCCGCGCGTCGCCGAAGAGCACCACCGGGATCGCCACCACCACACCGACCACCGCCTCGCCGGTGATGAGCCCCGCGGCGGCGAGCATCCCGCGTCGCCCGCCGGCCTCGTCGCTCCGGCGCGCGAGCAGCGCACCGACCAGGCCGCCAGCGAAGATGGTCGCCGACAGATCGAGCGGCAGGTAGAGGCCGACCGCCACCGCCAGGACCGGCGCTCGCCAGGTCGACCGCCGCCGCTCGAGCATGAGGTCGATCCCGGCGACGCAGAGCGCGAAGAGCGCGCCGAGGCCGATCATCCCCCAGCGCACGTGGCCGGCGAAGACCGCGCCGGTCAGCTCGGCGATCAGGGTCGCCTGCGGCGCCTCGAGCGGGTGCGGGTGGGCGGCGCTGGTGACGCCGATGCCGTAGGCAGCCTGCAACAGTGACAAGGTGGGCGCGAGCACCAGCGCGCCGGCGACGACGCCGGTGAGCTGCATCACCTGCTGGCGGTGTGGCGCGGCGCCGAGCAGGGCGCCGGCCTTGAGGTCCTGCATGTTGTCCGAGCCGATCGCCGCGGCGCAGCTGACCACCGCGGCGACCAGGATCACCGCGGTCGGGCCGACCCGATCGGCGCCGAGCGCGGCAAAGAGCACCGCGGCGAGCAGCACCGTCGCGACGCTGATCCCGGAGATCGGGTTGTTCGCCGAGCCGACCAGGCCGGCCATGTGCGCGGCGACCGCCGAGAAGAGGAACGCGGCGACGAGCGCCAAGATCGG
>JBFYZW010000642.1:0-7278 GCA_041309305.1 Deltaproteobacteria bacterium
GCAACGCCTGCGTGTCGAGCTTGCCGTGCCCCCAGTCCGGGTTCGGCGCCGCGCCGGTCTGCGCGTCCACCGCCGCCGCGGCCGCGAGGCGCACGCTGACCTCGGCCGGCGAAATCGCCGGCTCGGCCTGCCGGAGCAACGCCACCGCGCCGGCGACCTGCGGCAGCGCGCCGCTCGTCCCGGCGAAGCGCTGGAAGTCGCCGTGCGCGGCGTCCTGCGCCGGCACCGCGGTGTAGTGGTCCTCCGGCGCGACGACGTCGATGCCCAGCGGCCCATCGATGCGCGGCCCGCGCCCGCTGTAGCCCTTGAGCGCGCCGCGCGCCTCTCCCACCTCCGGCACGTTCCCCGCCGAGGCGCCGACGCTGATCGCGCTGTCGGCGGTGGACGGGAAGGCCATCGTCCCGACGCTGCTCAGCTGCTCGAGCAGCGCCACGGCGTAGGCGTAGCCGGTGTCGTCGCCGATGCTGACGTGGACCTCGCGGGCGGTAGCGCCGGTGTTGGTCAGGCGCAACGACCAGGCGCCGGCCGGCAGCGGCGGGTAGCCGACCCCGTCCCAGCGGAACAGCTGCGCGCCGAGCATCGCGGTGCCGCGCGTCGAGGTGTCGGTGTCGCTCGAGGCCCACAGATCGCCGCTGTCGCGCAAGCCGTCGAGCGCCAACTCTTGCCCCGCGGGCCCGGTCACCGCCGCGCTGACCTCGCCCGCGACGCCGCGCCAGCGCAACGTCAGGTAGACTGTCGTCGGGGCCCAGCCGATCCGTGCCGCCGGCAGGACCTCCCAGGCCAGCTCTTGGACCTCGCCGGCGCCGAGCGCGACCAGCGCCTTGCTCCCGGGGGAGGCGAAGTTGTGCGTCGCGGTCACTTGCACCATCCCGGCGGCGCTCAATGCGTCGAGGTGCTCCTCCCACGGATCGGCACCGTCGCCGAAGGTAAAGACGTGCGTGCCGTACTCGTGGACCAGGATCTCGGCGCCGAGCTCGCGCGCCAGCGCCGCCTGCGCGACGTCGCTCAGCTGCGGCTCGGTCGGATCGCCGGGCGCCGGGGCCTGGTCGATCATGATCAGCTCGGCGTCGGGCGCTACCCCCTGCACCTGGGTCGCACCGTAGACCCCGCCGACCAGAATGCCGCCGGCGCCGGTGCCGTGGCTCGCCTGCTCGTGCACCGGCGCGAGGATCAGGTTCACCCCGCGCTCGAACACCTCGCCCGAGTAGGCGCGGATCACCGCGCGCACCTTGCTGCTCGACAGGCGCAGCAGCCGCTCGCCCGGATCGAGCTGCCCGTCCCGGTCGACGTCGTCGGCGACGAACAGCGGCTCACCGTAGGCCGGCGAGTACTCGCTGAAGCCAGCCGCGACGCCGTAGTCGCGCGCGCCGTTGCCGTTGCTGTCGGCGAACAACCAGTGCCGGCCGAGCTCGAACTCCCCGCTCGGCAGGCTCTCGAGCGTGGCGTACCAGAAGACCCGGCCGCCGAGCACCTGCAGGACCTCACCGGCGTCCAGCCGACCGTTGCGGTTCAGGTCCACCGCGTCGGCACCGGGCGTGAACCGCTGGTCGCTGTCGAGGTCGAGCCAGGCGAACAGGCCGCCGTCGGCGCGGAAGAACAGCGGGTGGAAGTGATCGATGCCGCTGTCCATGTCGGCGATGACGACCCCGGCGCCGGTCAACCGCCGGCCGAGCGCATCCCGCCGCGCCCAGACCGCCGGCGCGCCGGTCAACGCGTGCACTCCACCGAGGGGCCCGGGCAGAATCCAGGGCCAGGTCTTGGGCGGCGCGCCCGGGAGCAGCCGCACGACCGCCGGCGCCTCGGCCAGCGCCGCCAAGCCACCAGCGTCGGTCCACGCGCCGTAGAAGACCCCGCTGCGGAGCACCCGCCCCTGCCAGCGCTCGAAGCGCACCCCGCGCCGCTCGAGCTCCGCAAGCCCCTCCTCGTCGAGCTGCGCCGCAAGCTGCGCGACGACCAGCCGCTCGCCCGGCGCCGCCTTGCCGGTCAGCGCTTCCCGTTGCAGCGCCAGGCGGAGCGGCAGCGCCAGCTTCTCGATCGCCACGGGCGACGGTTGGGCGAGCAGGACGGAGAGGCACAGGCTGGTGATCATCGCCGCCTCCACGAGGTGTCAACACCTTGCCACACTCCCCGCTGACGCGCATCCTCTGGCCATGGTCCCGTCGATCCCTGAGAGCCGTGTGCGCCAGCTCAACGACGCACCACCCAACCCGCGCGGCGCCTTCGTGCTCTACTGGATGACCGCCGCCCGCCGCGCGCGTTACAACGTCGCGCTCGAGCGCGCCCTCGCCTGGGCCCGCGAGCTCAACCGACCGCTGCTCGTCTTCGAGCCGCTGCGCTGCGACTACCCCTACGCCTCGGAGCGGCTGCACCGCTTCATCATCGAGGGGATGCACGACAACGCCGCGGCCTTCGCCCGCGCCGGTGTCACCTACTACCCCTACCTCGAGCCGAGCCGCGGCGCCGGCCGCGGGCTGCTCGCCGCGCTCGCCGCGCAGGCGGCGCTGGTGGTCACCGACGACTTCCCGACCTTCTTCGTGCCGCGGATGATCGCCGCCGCCGGGGCGCGCCTGCCGGTGCGCGCCGAGGCAATCGACGCGAACGGCCTGGCGCCGATGCGCGCGGCCGGCCGGACCTTCGTCTCCGCCTACCTCTTCCGCCGTTTCCTCCAAACGACCCTCCGCCCTCACCTGATCGCCTTCCCACGCGAGAACCCGTTGGTCAGGCACGGGCTGCCGCCGGCGCGCCTGCCCCGCGCCGTCACCGCCCGCTGGCGCCCGACCCCGACCGCGGCGCTGGCGCGCCCGGAGACCCTCCTGGCCGACCTGCCGATCGACCATCGCCTCGGGCCGGGGTTCGCATCCGGCGGCGCGCGCGCGGCCCGCCGCCGCCTCGCCGCGTTCGTCACCGACCGCCTCGCCGACTACGACGAGGCCCGCAACCACCCGGACGCGGACGCGACCACCGGGTTGTCCCCGTACCTCCACTTCGGTCACCTCGCCAGCCACGAGGTGTTCACCGCCGTCGCCGAGCACGAGGGCTGGACCCCCGAGCGGGTCGCACCGGTCGCCGACGGAGCGCGCACCGGGTTCTGGGGCCTGTCTCGCTCCGCTGAGGCGTTCGTCGATCAGCTGGTCACCTGGCGCGAGCTCGGCTTCAACTTCTGCGCCTTCACCCCCGAGCACGCGACCTACGAGAGCCTGCCACCTTGGGCCCGGCGGACCCTCGCCGAGCACGCCGACGATCCGCGCCCAGCCCTCTACTCGCTCGAGCAGCTCACCCGCGCCGAGACCCACGATCCGCTCTGGAACGCGGCGCAGCGCCAGCTCGTCGGCGAGGGGAGGATCCACAACGCGCTGCGCATGCTCTGGGGCAAGAAGATCCTCGAGTGGTCCGCGAGCCCGCGCGCCGCCTGGGCGGCGCTCCTCGAGCTCAACGATCGCTACGCGCTCGACGGGCGCGATCCGAACTCGATCACCGGCCTTGGCTGGTGCCTCGGCCGGTTCGACCGCGCCTGGGGGCCGGTCCGCCCGGTCTTCGGCACCGTGCGCTACATGAGCAGCGAGAGCTCGCGCCGCAAGTGGCGCCTGCGCGACTACCTGGCCCGCTACGGCCAGGACCGGCCGCGCTGAGGCCGCGGACGCCGTAGCGTCAAACCCCCGACGATGTGCTATGAGCTTGGCACACGACGACTTCACAGGGGGCAACAATGTTTGCATCTCGCTGGCTCCTGGGCGCGCTCTTCGCGATCGCTTCTCTCGCCTTCGCCGCCTGCGGCGACGAGGAGACGCCACCGGCGCCGCCGGTGACCGACCGCACGCCGCCGACCGTGGTCGAGGTGCTGCCGCCGAGCGGCGCGACGATCAGCGTCGCCCGCGCCATCCGCGTCGTCTTCAGTGAGGCGATGCGCGACGCCTCGCTCGCGCTCGGTGGCGCGATGAACGGCGACGGCATCACCGCCACCTGGCCGACACGCACAACGCTCGAGCTCACGCCGACCACCGCCTGGGCGGCCGGGGCGAGCCGGACGTTGACCGTCGACGCCGTGGACACCGCCGGCAACGCGCTCGCGCAGCTCACCCTCACCTACACCGTCGACGACACGCTCGACGCGACGGCGCCGACGGCGACCATCCTCCCCGCCGACGCCGCGACGATCGCCACCGCCCAGCCGATCGTCGTCACCTTCTCCGAGAGCATGGCTACCGCCTCGCTCGTCCTCGGTGGCTCGCTCGCGCCGCAGGCCGACGGCGGCACCTGGTCGCAGGCGCTGGCCGCCAACGACCGGCTGACCATCGCGCCGACCACCGCCTGGCCCGAGGGCAACCGGACGCTCTCGGTCGCCGCGACCGATCTGGCCGGCAACCCGCTCGCCTCGCTCCTGGTCACCTACACGATCGACGCCGGCGCGACGGTGATCGACGCGGTGCCGCCCACCGGCGTCGCCGCCCCGGCGACCGGCTCGTTCATGACCCCGGGCACGGCCGTCGTCGTCACCTTCGACGAGGCGATGAACCCCGGCTCGCTCACGGTCACCGGCACCCTGGGCGGCGTCTCCAGCGCCACCTGGAACGTCAGCAACACGGTGCTGACCCTCCACCCGATGATGATCTGGCCGGAGGGCGCCGGGACGCTCATCGTCAACGCGGCGGACCTGGCCGGCAACGCGATGGCGACGCTCAGCCTGAGCTACACCGTCGACGGGACCGCGCCGACCGCGACCGCGACGCCAACGAACGGCGGGCTGCTCGCCGGCGACGCGACGATCACCATCCAGTTCAGCGAGGCGATTCTCCCGGCCTCGCTGGTGCTGGGCGGAAGCCTCGAGCTGGAGAGCGACGGCGGCACCTGGAGCGACGCCGACACCCTGGTCATCGCCCCCGAGACGAGCTGGACCACCGCCACCGGCGCGACCTTGACCATCGACGCCACCGACCTGGCGGGCAACGAGCTGGCGACGTTGAGCCTGACCTACGACGTCGACGCCACCGGCCCGACCCTGCTCAGCGTCTCGTCGCCGGACGGCGCGATCATCCCGACCAACACCGTGCTCCAGCTCACCTTCTCGGAGAGCCTCGACACGACTAGCCTCAGCCTCGGCGGGACGCTGCTCGCCGCCAGCTACACGACCACCTTCCTGCAATCCTCGGCCCCGAACGACCGGCTGCGCATCTCCCCTGCGGCGGGCGGCTGGAACGTCGAGGTCGGTCAGACGCTGGTGGTCGACGTCGCCGACCTGGCCGGCAACGGGGCGGCCACCGTCGTGCTGACCTACGACGTCGGCGTCGTCCACGTGCGCACGACGAACTGCGTCGCCGCCGGCCCCGGGACGCGCACGACGCCGTTCTGCGCCATTCCACCCGCCGTCGCCACCACAAACACCGAGGTCCGCGTTGCGGCCGGCACCTACAACGTCAACCTCAACACCCCGGTCACCGTCCCCGGCGGCCGACGGGTCCTGGGTGGCTACGCGACCGACTGGAGCGGCCGCGATCCCGCGACCCACGTCTCGACCATCGCCGGCACGGGCTCGGGCGGCGGCACGTTCCAGGCGCCGGTGGTCGTCGGCAGCATGGGCGGCGGCGGCAGCAACCCGGCGGTGTTTGACGGCTTCACCGTTCAGGCGACGACCGGCTTCGGCGCCGAGGCGATCGGCGCGGAAGGCAACGCCCGCGTGACCAACAACCAGATCATCACCAGCGACGACAACACCACCGGCGTCACCGCCACCAACCTGACCGGCACGATCGCCGATAACACGTTCGTCACCGCCGGGCCCGCGATCGCGGTCGCCAACAACGCCGGCACCGGCTGCACCATCACGCACAACCAGATCGACGTCGACACCGACGTGAGCACCGCTGGGATCGCGGTCAGCGGCACCGCGACCTGCGCCGTGCAACGGAACGACATCCTCGTCACCGGCAGCACCAGCGCGATCGGCATCCAGGTCGACAACGCCAGCCCGGTGCGCAACAACGTCGTCGCCGCCTTTTCGACCACCGGATCGGTGGGGATCCGCGTCGGCACCAATGCCGCCCCACCGATTCAGAACAACACGATCGTCTTCTCCCACCGCGGCCTTGAGATCATCCTGGGCGGTCCGCTGGTCGAGAACAACATCTTCCTCGGCTCGCTGACCGCCGGCGGCGTCTGCATCTACGAGGGGGCCGGCTCGACCAGCCCGACCGCGGTGCGCTACAACGACTTCTACGACTGTGGCAGCTTCGTCTACCACGACAGCGGCGGCACCGACTTCGCGTTCGTCTGCAGCGGCACGATCAGCACCAACTGCAGCGGCGGCACGGCGCTGACCACGCCGGCTGCGACCAGCAACACCGACGCCAACCCGGCGCTGGACACGGACTACGCGCTGACCGCCTCGAGCCCCGAGGCGGTCACCGAGGGCGGCAACACCATCGTCGCGATCACCGACGACATCGACGGCACGCCGCGCACCGCGCCCTATTCGATCGGCGCATTCGAGCGCGATCCCTGATAGAGTCTCGCCTCGGGGGAGAAAGGCGTCACCGAGATCCCATGCTGCGCGTCGAGAGCCTCCACGGCAACGGAATCACCTACGTCAAGCTCGAGGGCGAGGCCGACCGAGCGGTCCCGGAGCACCTGCTCGCCGAGGTGATCCGCGAGCCGACCGTGGTGCTCGATCTGCGCGGTGTCGCGCGCGTCGCCGACGACGGCCACGACGCCTGGTTCGCGATGATGGCCGCCGCCAGCGCCAAGATGGTGCGCCTGCTCGCCATCGAATGCTCGCCGGCGGTCGTCGACCGCCTGAACGCCGATCCGGGCTTTCTCGGCCGCGGCGAGATCGTCTCGGTGCGCACCGCGCTCCACTGCGAGCACTGTGACCGCGCGACCGAGGCGACCATCCCGGTCGACCAGCCGGTCACCGCCGACGACCTCTGGTTCAGCTGCGCCCAGTGCGACGGGGTCCTCACCCCGAAGGCCGACGCCGCCACCTACTTCGCGTTCACCCACATGGTGCCGGTCGCCTCGCTCGACGCCGACATGGCCAGCATCGTCCACCTGGCCACCCACCCCGGCGAGGCGGAGGAGGAGCTCGGCGAGCCGCTCGGCGGCGACGAGCCGGCCGAGACGCCGGAGGAGGCCACGGCCGCCGAGGCGCCGGCCGAACCGGTCACGCCGCAGGCCCGGGCGGACGCCTCGGCCTCGGAGACGCCCGCCGCGAAGCCCCCGGCGCCCGAGCCCGCGCGTCAGGAGAAGAAGAAGGGCAAGGAGAAGCCACGCGCCGCGGCCGCCCCG
>JBFYZW010000643.1:0-7109 GCA_041309305.1 Deltaproteobacteria bacterium
CAAGGGCGCGCCCCGGCGGCTGACGGCCGGCAACCCGGCCTGGGACACCCACCCGGTCTTCTCCCCCGACGGCAAGACGCTCGCCTACCTGGCGATGGCGGTGCCCGGCTACGAGTCGGACAGGTTCCGGGTCACGACCTTGCCCTGGCCGGTCGGCAAGGCGACGCCGCGGGCGCTCACCGAGGGCTGGGATCGCTCGCCGCACAACCTCGCCTGGACCGCGGACGGCAAGAGCCTCCTCGCCACCGCCGACCACCTCGGCCAGCACGCGCTGTTCGCCATCGACGCGCGCAGCGGCGCGGCGCGGGCGCTGGTGACCGACGGCACGGTGCGCGGCCCGGTGGCCGGCCAGGCCGCGCTCTACTTCACGCTCGACACGCTGCGCGGGCCGGCCGAGCTGTTCACCGCCGCGCTCGACGGCGGCGGCCTGCGCCCGTTGACCCAGTTGAACGCCGCGCGGCTGGCGGCGGTGCAGATGGGCGAGCCGCGTCAGTTCACCTTCAAGGGCTGGAACGACGAGACCGTGCACGGCTGGATCGTCGAGCCAGCGCGGGGAACGAAGGGCCGCGCGCCGGTGGTGATGTTGATCCACGGCGGACCGCAGGGCTCGTTCGCGAACAACTTTCACTACCGCTGGAACCCGCAGATCTACGCCGCCGCCGGCTACGGCGTGGTGATGGTTGACTTCCACGGCTCGACCGGCTACGGCCAGGCGTTCACCGACTCGATCCAGGGCGACTGGGGCGGCAAGCCGCTCGTCGACCTGCAGCGCGGGCTCGAGCAGGCGCTCGGCGCCAACCCCTGGATGGACCCGAAGCGGGTCTGCCCCCTCGGCGCCTCGTACGGCGGCTATCTGGTCAACTGGATCGCCGGCGCCTGGCCGGATCGGTTCAACTGCCTGGTCAGCCACGACGGCAACCTCGACGAGCGCGCCGCCTACTTCCAGACCGAGGAGCTCTGGTTCCCGGAGCGCGATCACCTGGGCACGCCCTGGGACAACCCGGAGGGCTACGAGAAGCACAACCCGGTCAACCTGGTGAAGCACTGGAAGACGCCGATGCTGGTCATCCACGGCGCCCGGGACTTCCGCGTCGTCGAGACGCAGGGGCTGGGCACCTTCAACGCGCTGCAACGGCGCGGCATCCGCTCGCAGCTGCTCTACTTCCCGGATGAGAACCACTGGGTCTTAAAGCCCCACAACAGCATCCAATGGCACGAGACGGTGCTCGACTGGCTCGCCGAGCACCTCCAGCGCAAGCGCTAACTCATCGAAAGAGTTGCTTTTTGTCCGCGGGTCTGACAACTGTCACGCGCCGGGTCGAGGCGACGCACCCTTCGGGCGGCCCGGCGCGATAATCCTCGCACCTCACTCTATTGGGGAGAGTTCACCATGTCAGAGACCAGCGTTCGCGCGATCCTCAACACCTCCCTCAGCGCCGACTCTGCCGGGGGCACACGCCTGTGGAAGGCCGAGCTGCAGAAGGCCTGGACCGAGGCGCAGAAGCCCGAGGCCGGCGAGCCGGCCGGCAAGCCGCTGACGGCGGGCGAGGCGAAGCTGTTCGAGGATCTCAAGGAGGCCAACCTCTCGAAGGGCGCGAAGGAGCTGCTCGAGAAGATCCTGGCCCAGATCCCGTCGCTCTTGCAGACCGTGACCCCGCCGCCGGCGGGTGAGGTCATCGTCCTGCCGCCCAAGCGCGGCCAGGAGGTGCACCTGACCAAGGGGGCGGGCTTCGCCGCCGACGCCACCGGCGCCGCCCCGGCGAGCCAGCTCGAGCTGTGCGCCGCGCTCTACCGGGCCGGCGAGTGGATCCAGGGCAGCTTCGGCTCGAACGACAACCTGTTCAGCCGGGCGGCGCTCGACCCGGCCGGCAAGCGCGCGGTGCTGGCGCAGATCAAGGACGCCGTCGCCACCAACCTCGACGAGCTCAACCACCAGCAGGTCGACCAGCACCTCGGCGCCACCGGCGCGGTGCTCGCCGAGCTGTTCAAGTCGGTGCAGACCCCGCCGCTCGTGCCCAGCGGCCAAGGAGAGCAGGACCGGGCGCTGCGCGCCGAAATCTTCGCGACCCTGGTCGACACGGTGAAGCACGCGCGGATGAACGTGCGCATCCGCCGGGCGCTGGTCGGCTACCTCCACAAGGCCGACAGCGTGCAGAAGCTGCTCGAGCCGGGCCAGAAGAGCACGCTCGCCGAGCTCTACCGCGCCGACCACCCGGAGCGGCCGTTCGACTACGACACCTGGGACGCCAACCAGAAGTCGGTCATCCGCATCGACCACGCCTGCGGTGAGGGCGAGGGCTTCCTGTTCGGCTTCGTCAAGCAGCTGCAGAAGCGCGGCCTCGATCGCAACGGCACCGCCGGGTCGACCTACGACTTCGAGCTGGTGCAGGGCGACGTCAAGTACGGCCCGGCGCTCTTGCGCGTGACCATCGCCGCCGACGACCCGCTGAACAAGTGGGGTCGCGAGATGACGGTCGAGATCAACGTGCGCAACTTCCGCAACGACATGTACAAGGCGATGGCCGACGCCAACGTCGACATCGTCTCCTACGGCGGGCACTCGAACTTCGGCGGCAACACACTCGCGTCGCTGAAGAACGCGCCGCAGCAGGTGGGCGAGAAGGTGATCGCGCGCGATCTGTGCTGCGGCATCGACACCACCAACGCCGAGGCGCGCCTGTTCCCCGACGGCTCGAACAACAGCGTCACCTCGATCAACTCGAGCTACTTCCGCACCACCACCGACCAGGAGATGGGCAAGTACGCCAACGACTCCGAGGGCTACCACATGCTGATGGCCATCACCCGGGGCGTTCTGGCCAAAAAGAGCTGGAAGCAGATCGGCGCTGACCTGAAGCAGGAGGCCAACTGGTGGGGCCACGACTCGGACAACAACTGGATGTACCCGGGCGACGCGCGCCGTGACGGCGCCCGCGACGACGACGAGGACGGCATCCCCAACGTCTTCGACGTGATGCCCGGCGTCAACGCCACCGCCGTGCAGGAGAGCACGAGCAAGGAGTTCCAGCTCAAGGTGCCCGGCGTAGCGGCCGCCGAGCTCGGCGCCGGCCGCGCCTTCCAGGCCTTGCAGTTCGTCAACACCGCCACCAACTACAACACCGAGCTCGATGAGCTGAACTCGCAGCGCAAGCTGGTCCCCCACCCGCAGGGGATGTGGTTCGACGGGCTCGACGAGCCGAACACCTACGTCAAGATCAGCGCCGGCAGCGGCGGCAAGACCTACGTCCAGCTCAGCTCGGCGCTGTCGACCATGACCATGGAGACGATGCGCGCCGTGCTCTACTTCGAGGCGGCCAAGTTCTACGCCCAGAAGCACGACACGCTGCGCGACAAGCCGGTCGAGGCGCTGACCATGGCGCTCCTGTTCGCCGCCTCGTCCCTGGTCTACGACCAGGGTTGGCGCGACGCGCCGGTGTTCAACGGGCTCAAGCGCATCTACGGCATCCCCGACAGCGTCGACTTCTCCAGCTTCGAGAGCCAGGTGCTCAAGTGCGAGGAGCGGCACAACTACACCGGTGACATGACCGCGGTGCGCGCGCTGGCCGCCGAGCACCGCGAGGCGCTCGCCGCCGCCGGCGTCGGCGAGCCGGCGGTCACCGTCACCGCCTGAGCGCTCGGGTGCATCGGCCGGGGAAGATCGTCTGCGTCGGGCGGAACTACGTCGCCCACGCCCGTGAGCTCGGCAACCCGATGCCGGCCGAGCCGCTCTTGTTCCTCAAGCCCCCCTCGGCGGTGATCCTTGACGGCGAGGCGATCCGCCTGCCGGTCGAGTCGGCCCAGGTCGAGCACGAGGCCGAGGTCGGCGTCGTGATCGGCGCCCGGCTGCGCTTCGCGCAGCCGGCGCAGGCGCTGGCGAGCGTCGCCGGGCTGACCTGCGTCAACGACGTCACCGCCCGCGACCTGCAGAAGAAGGACGGGCAGTGGACGCGCGCCAAGGGCTTCGACACCTTCTGCCCGGTCGGCCCGCGCGTCGTCCCGCTCGCGGCGCTCGGCCCGCTCGACGAGGTGACGATCCTCGGCCGGGTCAACGGCGCCGAGCGCCAGCGCGGCCAGATCGCCGAGCTGCACTTCCCGATCGGCGAGCTGCTCGCCTACATCTCCCGGATCATGACGCTCGAGCCAGGGGACCTGGTCGCCACCGGCACCCCGGCCGGCGTCGGGCCGCTGCGCGCCGGCGACGTCGTCGAGGTCGAGATCCCGGGCGTCGGGGTGCTGCGCAACCCGGTGGCCGCCGCCGAGTAGGAGCGGACGCAGATGGCCGTGGACGACGCCCCCGCGCGCTGGCGCGATCGCCTGGGCTGGGCCGCCTACCCGGTCAGCCTGTTCCTGTTCACCCGCGTCGCGTTGGTCGGCCTCTCGGCCGTGTCGATGCGCCTGTGGCCTGGGCTGTTCAAGTACCCCGAGCGGCGCCAGGCCTTCCTCGAGGCGTTCCCCAGCCTCGACGGGCTGTGCCGCTGGGACTGCGGCCTGTACCTGAAGGTCGCCGAGCAGGGCTACCAGCAATTCCTCGACGCCAACATCTGGCCGGCGTACCCGCTGCTCATCCGCCTGGTCTCGACGCTGACCTTCCTGCCCCCGCACATCGCCGCCCTGCTCATCGCCTCGGCCGCGTCGCTGGCCAGCTTCCTGGTCATCTTCTGGCTCTTCCGCGAGCTCGGTGACGAGCGGGCCGCCCGCACGGGGCTCACGCTCTTCGCCGCCTACCCGTTCGCCTTCTTCCAGGCGGCCGGCTACCCCGAGTCGCTGATGGTGCTCGCCTCGGCCGGGGCGATCGCGCTGACGTTGCGCGGCCGGCACCAGACCGCCGGCGCCGTCGTCGCCCTCGGCCTGCTCGCCCGTCACCTGACGGCCCTCGCTGGCCTGAGCCTCCTCGTCCGCCAGCTGCGCGAGCGGCCGACGCTCCGCGGCTTCTTCGCCTCGACGGCGCTGGTCGGCCTGCTGTTGCCGTTCGTCGCGCTGGCCGGTTGGGCGCTCTTCCTCCACCTCCGCCTGGGCAACGGCCTCGCCTTCCTCGAGGCGCGGGCCGCCGGTTGGGGCCCCGAGGCCTGGCGCAGCGTCCCTGCGGCGCTGTGGCACGCGCCGCAGGCGAAGCTGGTCGCCTACGCCGCCTTCTCGCTGCTGCCCGGCGTCGGCGCGCTGCTGCTCCTGCGTGACCGGCGCCACTGGGAGCTCGCGGCCCTGGCGGTGCCGCTGTGGCTGGTCACCTGGGCATTCGGCGCCGAGGCGCTCGGCCGCTACTCGGCCGCCTGCTGGCCGGCCTTCCTGCCGCTCGGCGCCTGGCTCGCCGCCCGCCCGGCGCTCGCCACCCCGACGGTCGTCGCGCTGGCCCTGTTCCAGGGCCTGTTCGCGACCCTGTTCATGCACCAGTTCCCGATCGTCTGATCAGTCGCGCCGGCTGCGCAAGCGCCAGAGCAGGCCGGCCATGTTCAGGTCGAAGTTGTCGTCGTCGAGCGGCCGCTCGAGCACCGCTTTGACCCTGAGCTCGATGTAGCTGATCACCTCGCGTACGATCGGCGCGTTGGTGGTCAACACCGCCACCGCGCGGCAGTTGCTCCAGGAGAGCAGCCGGGTGACGTCCGGGTCGCTGAGCGCCGAGTCGGCGATCAGGAGGTCCGGCGTCAGCTCACGCGCCCGGGCCAGCGCGTCAGCGCCGGTGCTCACCGCCCAGACCTCGTCGCCGTAGTGGGAGAAGCGCGCGCTGAGCCAGGCCCTGGCCGCCTCGTCCGGCGTGGCGATCACCACCTTCAATGGTCGATCGACGGTGCGTGGCTCGACCGCTCCGCCGCGCCGCGCCGCGCACAGCGCCTCGACCTTGGCGGCGAGCTGATTGATGTCGTCGAACGGCTTCTCGACGTAGGCGTCGATCTCGAGCCGCAACGTTTCGCGCGCGCTCTCGGGCGAGGCGTAGGCGGTGATCAGGACGCACACCGCCCGCGCGGTCCGCTCGCGTACCTGGCGCACCAGATCGACGCCGCTGCCGTCCGGCAGGTTCTTGTCGATCACGAAGGCGTCGAACGGCTCGCTGGCGACCAGCCGCGCCGCCTCTGAATACGAGTTGGCAGAGTGCGCGGTCCAGCCGGCCTGCTTGAACGCGGCCTCGAGCATCCGGGTGACCAGGACCTCATCGTCGACCAGCAGCACCCGCTTTCCGTTGCCCATCGCTCACTCCTCACCACCGTTGATAACAGGTCGGCGCCGTCGCCCCAACCTTCAACGGCCGGATGGCTTGAGGATCGTACCCGTGCCGTTCCGCCCGTCGAGGTGCGCCGCGAGCGGAGCGCTGAAGCGCACGTGCCGCACCGCGGTCGTCTCGGTGCAAGCCGGCTGGCGCGCGAGCCAGGCGAGATCGATGAACCCGCCAGCCGCGTCCGGCTCCCGCCCGGTGGCGGAGACCGTGAGGTAGCCGACCCCGAGCGAGGTGATGTTCTGGAAGAAGTGCGTCCCCTGCGACGGGTCGACCTCGCGGCCGCGCATCTTCGTCTCGGCGATCACCCGCGCGCCGGCGATCTGCTTCCACTCGACCGGGATGCCCAGCGCCGGATCGGACGACCCCCACCGCCCCGGGCCGATGAGCAGGAACGGCCGCTGCTCTCGCTGCAACACCCGGTTGATCTCCCCGACCTGACGGGCCACGGTGCGCGTGTCGACCTCGCCGAGCGCCTCCTCCTTGACGTAGACGACGTCGTAGAGGTCGTCGTAGACGCCGTTGCCCAGCGCCCGATCGGTCTGGCCGAGCAGCTGCTCGGCCGAGAAAGCGATCGGGTCGATCTGCTGGTTGAGGAAGTGGGTCGGCATCGGGCGGATCTGCAGCAGGTACAGGGTCGGGCTGCGTGGCCGCTCCCGCCCGACCGCGTCGGCGTCGCCCAGGTCGACGGCGAACTCGAGCTCCAGCGCGCAGCCCATGCCGGCGCGCAGCGCGCGCAGCACGTCGACCAGCACCGGCCCGAGCGGCACGCTGCCCCACTTGAGCACGTTGTTGAAGGTCACCACCCGCGGCCCGGCCAGGCTGAGGTTCTCGCGGATCGCGTCGTCGGCCTCCGAGTAGACGCTGCCGACGTGCGCCAACGTGCCGTCCTCCTCCGCCGCTG
>JBFYZW010000644.1:0-2894 GCA_041309305.1 Deltaproteobacteria bacterium
GGCGGCCAGCGCGGCGGCGGTCGCCTCCTCGGTGGCGCGATCGGGCAACGGGATGGGGTTCTCCTCCGAGCGCAGGAAACGCGTGACCGCGTCGGCGACCGCCGTCGCGTCGAGCGGGCCGGGGTCCAGCGCCAGCGTCCGCGCCACGACGGCCGGGTCCGAAGGCGCGTCGGCGCCGAGCTCGGCGGCGAGCGCGAGGAGGCGAGCCGCGACCAGCTCGCGCAGCGCCTGCGCGGCGGCCGGGTCGCCGGCGTAGGCGACGCGGAAGTCGCGTAGCGCCTCGCGCGCGAGCAGCTCCTCGATCCTGGTGAGGGCGCGCTCCACCTCCGCGGCGCGATCGACGCGCAGGCGCACGAGGATGAGGCCGCGCGACTGCTCGCGGTTGACCAACTGCTCGAGCGACGGGTCGTCGATCAGCGCCAACAGCGCCGCGACCTGCGCCGCGGTGTCCGGGATGCGCGCCTGGCCGGTCATCGCCTCGTTCGAGCGCGCCACCGCGTCGCCGAGGTGGATGACGTTGGCCACCTCCGGGAGCAGACGCAACCGGTCGGCGACCCGGCGCACCTCGCGCAGCACGTGCGGGTCGGTCAGGTTGCCGGTGACCAGGATCTGCAGGAACTGACTGCCGTTGAACCGGTCGCGCAGGAAGCTCTCGGCGCGCTGCGGCGGGCTGCCGCGGCCGAAGAACGAGGCGTAGTCGACCGAGGTGTCGACGCGGGAAATCGCCAGCGCCGGCGGCAGCACCGCCAGCGCAAGCAGGCCGAGGGCTGTCGCGCGGTGGGTCGTCGCCCAGGCGGTGACCCGCCCAAAGAGCCTCGCCCGCCGCTCGGCGCCGGCGCGCCGCGGGCGCAGCCGCGCGAGCACGATCACCGCCGGCACGAAGGTGAGCGCCAACGCCATGCTGGCGAGGATGCCGATCGCGGTGAACAGCCCGAAGGTGCGGATCGGCGCGATGTCCATGGCCAAGAAGGAGCCGAGGCTGGCCGCGGTGGTCAGCCCAGAGACCAGGATCACCGGCCCGGTCTCGTTGAGCGCCAGGCGGAGCGCGCGGTCGGGCGGCAGGCTGGCCGTGTGCTCGTAGTAACGGGCGAGGAGGTGCACCCCGTAGGCGGTCGCGGTGGCGAACAGGACCACCGGCATGGCGCTGAGCACGATGTTGAACGGCACGTCGACCGCCGCCATCAGGCCGATCGCCATCGCGGTGCCTATCGCCGTCGAGACGAGCACCAGCCCGCAGCCGACCAGGTCGCGGAAGGCGAGCATCATCAGCAGCACGATCGCCAGCACCGCCCAGGGCGTCAGGCGGCGCAGGTCCTCGCGCGTGACGTCGTAGATGTAGGTCGAGACGAACGGCCCGCCGCCCCAGTAGATGGTGTGCTCGGGGAGTTGCTCGCGGACCAGCGCCTGGATGCGCTGTGCGACCTGGCGCGGATCAGTGCCGAAGGCCGGGTAGCAGTAGATCAGCACCGCTCGGGCGTCGGCCGCGATGAAGTTGCCGACCACGAAGTCGCGCGACATCACCTTGGCGCGCAGCGCCGCCTCCTCGGCCGCGCTCTCGGGCAGCGCGTCGACGAGCGTCGAGTTGACGATGCCGCCGCGCACCGGATCGGGGACGAAGTCGATCTGGTTGGTCAACGACGCGACGTGGTTGAGCATGCCCGCGTCGGCGAGGTTGCGGGTCAGGCGCTGCAGCGTGCGCAAGAACACCGGGTCGAAGGGGTTGTCGACCTCGATGCCGACCAGCGCCACCTCGGTGGTGCCGAACTCGCGGTTCAGGCCGTTGAACAGCTCGACCTCGGCGTTGTCCTGGGGCAAAAAGGCGAGGATGTCGTCGGTGTGCTGGAGCTCCCGCGTGCTCCACAGCGCCAAACCGCCGAGCAGCGCCACCGCGCCGATCACCGTCCAGGCGACGCCGCGGTTGACGATCTGTTCCGACCACCAGTGCATCGGTCCCGAACCCTCGGTCGCCCCCCTGGTCTTGCGGCCACGCGTCGGCCGCATGACGATCACCACGCAACGGACCGCCCGTCAACCGGCTTCTCGGGTTCGCCGATCCTGCAGTCACGCGCAGGCCGTGGAAGTGACGCACGACGCGCCGCGCCGCGTTCACCTGTTGACCGGACGCCTGACTGTGCTTAGTTCTGCTCGGGCGAACCGGGGAGCGGGCGCGGAGACCAACTGATGACGACAGCACGAGGTGGACTCGGAGCGAGGGTCGAGGGCTTGCTCGCCGCGACCGCGGTAGCGAGCTTCGCGCGCCCGTGGCGCACCCTGGCGCTGGTGGCGCTGGTGACCGGCGCCTCGCTGTGGCAGGCGCGGACGCTGACGGTCAACTCCGATATGTCGGAGCTGTTGCCCGAGACCTTCTCCAGCGTGCAGGCGCTGCACCTCTTGGAGAAGCGCTTCGGCAGTATCGGCTACGCGGTGGTGGCGATCTGGGGCGGCGACGGCGAGAAGCTCAAGGCGATGGCCGAGGAGCTGGCGCCGGTGCTCGAGGCGCTGCCGACCGTCCGCTACGTCGACTACACCCGCCCGACCACCTTCCTCGAGGAGCACGTCCTCTACTTCCTCGAGGTCGAGGACCTCGAGGAGATGCGCCGCCAGCTCGAGGCGCGCGAGGCCTACGAGAAGCGGGCCGCCAACCCGCTGGTGATCGATCTCGAGGAGGAGGAGCCGCCGCCGATCGACTTCGCCGATCTGCAGCAGAACGTCGACGCGCGCGGCGACCGGCAGTGGGTCCAGGCCCAGCTGGGCGAGACCTACTACTTCGACCCCGACAAGCCGATGATCATGCTCATGGCCAAGCCCGCGGACAGCAAGCTGGATCTGCGCTACGCCCGCCGGCTGGTCGGCGACGTCAAGGCCGCGGTCGACAAGTTCGACCCGAAGCGCTT
>JBFYZW010000645.1:0-16322 GCA_041309305.1 Deltaproteobacteria bacterium
CGGCGCGCGCGCGGTCTCGGCCTCGGCCGCCGAGCACCCAGGCGCCAGGAGGGTCGTCACGAGCACCAGCGAGGCGAAGCGCATCGCCGGCATGATGGCACGGCCCCCCGCCGCGCGCCACCCACCCCTCGCGTCGCGCCCCGGCTCGCGATAGAGCCGGGGCGTGGCGATCGCCTTCTTCGATCTCGATAAGACGCTCCTGCCGTACAACTCGGCCGGGCGGTGGGTCCGCGCCGAGGTCGCGGGCGGACACATGAGCCGCTGGCAGGCGGCGCGGGCCGCCTGGTGGATCGTCCGCTACCAGCTGGGTCTCGCCGACATCGACCGCGCCATCCGCGACTCGATCGCCAGCCTGCGCGGCACGCCCGAGGCGGCGATCGCCGAGCGCACCGCCGCCTTCTACCGCGCCCACGTGGCCGGCCGATATCGCCCGGGCGCGCGCCAGGCCCTCGGCGCGCACCGCGCCGCCGGCGACCGGCTGGTGTTGCTCACCTCGAGCTCCGCCTACCTGTCCGCCGCGGTCGTGGCCGAGCTCGGGCTCGACGAGGTCGCCTGCACGCGCTTCGCGGTCGGCGACGATGGTCGGTTCACCGGCGCGGCGATCGAGCCGCTCTGCTTCGGGGCCGGCAAGGTGCACCACGCGCGGGCGATCGCGGAGCGCGCCGGCGTCGCGCTGACCGCGTGCGCCTACTACGCCGACTCGCTCGCCGACCTGCCGATGCTCGAGGCAGTCGGCCAGCCGGTGGCGGTCAACCCCGATGCCCGGCTCCGCCGCGTCGCCCGGCGGCGCGGCTGGCCGGTGGTCGACTGGGGCCGCCCTGACGCGGCTCAGCCGAAGCGGTAGTGCTTGCGCACCGGCTGGCGTACGTCCCAGGTGCACGACAGCCCGGCCGGGAAGGTGACCAGGTCACCCTCGCCGAAGCGAACCGTGCCCTGCGCTGTTCGCACCTCGACCTGCCCGGCGAGGAAGTAGCAGACCTCCTGCTCGTCGTAGTGCCAATCGAAGACCGAGACCTCCTTGGTCCAGATCGGCCAGGACGGCACGCCGAGCTGCTCCAACTCGCCCGGCGCGGGCTTCTTCACCTGTACCTCGTGCTTGGCCATCTCACCCTCCAGCGCGGCAGTCTGACACGCCGACGCCGCCAGCGACAAGCGCCCTTGTCCTGGCGGGCTCGGTGGGTGTTTGCTCGGTCGATGCCGGCGGTCTCGGTGCTGATGCCCTTTCGCGACGCGGCGGCGACGCTCGGCGAGGCGATCGCCAGCATCCGCGCCCAGACGTTCGCCGACCTCGAGCTGCTGCTCATCGACGACGGCAGCGCCGACGACTCGGCGACCATCGCCGCCGCGGCGGCGAGCGAGGATCCGCGCCTCCGTCTGCTCCGCCCCGGCCGCGTGGGCCTCATCGCTGCGCACAACCTCGGCCTCGCCGAGTGCCGCGCGCCGCTGGTCGCTCGGCTGGACGCCGACGACGTCGCCCTGCCCCACCGCCTCGCCCGCCAGCTCGCGCTCCTCGACGCCGATCGGTCGCTGACCGCGGTCGGCTGCCTGGTCGAGTGCTTCGCCCTCCAGCTGCGCGCCGGGTTCTCGCGCTACCAGACCTGGATCAACCGACTGGTCGACCACGCGGCGATCGTCCGCGAGCTGTACGTCGACAGCCCGCTGGTCCACCCGTCGCTGGTCTTCCGTCGCGCCGCGGTCCTCGCCCTCGGCGGCTACCAGGAGCGCGGCTGGCCGGAGGACTACGACCTGGTCCTGCGCCTGGCCGAGGTGGGCGCGCGCTTCGCGAAGGTGCCCGAGGTGCTGCTGCGCTGGCGAGACAGCGCCGGGCGTCTGACCCGCACCCACCCGCGCTACCGGGACGAGGCGGTGCGCCGCTGCAAGGCTCACTACCTCGGCCGCGGCCCACTGCGCGGCGGGCGCGTCGTGCTCTGGGGTGCGGGTCCCTTCGGCCGCCGCCTGGCGCGCGCCCTCGCGGCCGAGGGCGTAACGACCGCGGCGTTCGTCGACATCGACCCGCGCAAGCTCGGACGCCGCACGCGCGGCGCGCCGGTCGTCCCGAGCGACTGGCTGGCCAGCCACCGCGAGCTGCCGGTCGTCGCGGTGGTCGGCGCCCGCGGCGCCAGGCCGCTCATCCGCGCCCGGCTCGAGGCCCTCGGCTTCGTCGAGGGCGAGAGCTTCTGGTTCGCGGCGTGAGGCCGCAGGTGGTAGAGCTGGCCGCATCGAGGAGGCGGCGATGAACCCGGGTGAGAGCTTCCCGTTGACGGTCGCGCCGGAGATCGGCGCGCTGGTCCGCGTCGGCTGGGTGTGCGCCGCGCCGGTGTGCATCGCGCCGGCGGCCGAGCCGCTCCGCCGGGCGATCGCCGACACCTCGGCCGAGCTGCGCGCCGCGCACGCCGGCAAGGCGCCGGGCGACATCCCCGAGCTGCAGGGCGCCCGGCGGCTCTACCGCGCCTTCGGCGTCGACCCGACGCGCACCCGCCCATCGTCCGAGGCGTTGCTCCGCCGCGTGCTCAAGGACAAGCCGTTCCCCGAGGTGAACAACGCGGTCGACCTCATCAACCTGGCGGCGCTGCGCTTCTGGCTCTCGCTGGGGCTCTACGACCTCGGCAAGCTGACGCCACCGGTGACGCTGCGCCGCGGGCGCGCCGGGGAGCGCTACGAGGGCATCCGCAAGGACGAGGTCCACCTCGACGGGCGGCTGGCGCTCGCCGACGCGCGCGGCGCGTTCGGCAACCCGACGTCCGACTCGCTGCGCGCCTCGGTCGACGAGCGGACGACGTCGCTCGTGGCGGTGATCTTCGCCCCGGCCGATCACCCGGCGGAGACGCTGGCGCGCCAGGTCGAGTGGCTGCGGGCTGAGATGGGCCGCCACCTCGGCCCGCCGGCCTGTCCGACCGTCGCCTGGGGCCAGACGATCGTCTGAGAGGAAAAAAGCGCAGGGGGTGCTTGTATTTTAGTCAGAGCTGCCTAGAATCGGCCCACCTCAAATCCTGCAAGGAGCCACTTATGGCCAAGAAGCGTGAGATCGTGATCATTGCGTCGAAGGCGAAGGAAGCGATCAAGGGCCAGGGGTGCCAGAGCTCTGGCGACTTGGTCGAGGCGCTCTCCGAGAAGGTGCACGACATCCTCGAGGCGGCGGTCAACCGCGCCAAGAAGAATGGTCGGGCCACCGTTCGTCCGTACGACCTCTAGGGTCTCGCCGCGGCGCTGCGCGGGGCGACCCGGGCAGCGCCGCTCCGCTCACTCCTCCCAGCTCAAAACGATCTTCCCGTAGCTGTCGTTGCTCTCGAGGCGCTCGTGTGCCGCGCGCGCCTCGCGCGCCGGCAGCACCCGGTCGATGACCGGTCGCAGCTGACCGGCGTCGAACAGCGGCACGACCCGGAGCTCCAGCTCGCGCATCAGCGCCGCCTTCTCCTCGAGCGGCCGGGAGCGCAGCGCGGTGCCGACCAGCGTCAACCGCTTGCCGAGCAGCAGGCCGAGATCCACCTCGGCCCGCCGGCCGGCGGTCAGCCCCACCAGCGCCAGCCGGCCGCGCGGCGCCAGCGCCTTCAGGCTCGCCGCCAGCGTCGCGCCGCCGATGAGATCGAGGATCGCGTCGACACCGCGACCCCCGGTCAGCGCGAGGACCTGCTCCTCCCAGCCGGGCGCGCCGAGCACGCCGAAGCCGAGGCCCAGCGCCTGCGCGCGCTCGAGCTTCGCGGCGGTCCGGCTGGTGCCGAAGACGACCAGCGAGGCCAGGCGCCCGAGCTGCACCGCCGCGCTGCCGACACCGCTGCCGACCGCGTGCACGAGCAAGGTCGCGTAGGGCGCGACGCGCAGCTGGTGATAGAGCGCGTCGTAGGCGGTGGCGAAGACCTCGGGGATCGCCGCCGCCTCGACCAGCGACACCGTCGTCGGCGCGCGCACCAGGGTCCGCTCGTGCACGACGACGTACTCCGCGTAGCCGCCACCGCCGACGATCCCCATCACCGCCTCGCCGGCGCGCCACATCGTCGCGCCGGCGCCGCAGCCCACCACTCGACCGGCGAACTCCAGCCCGGGGATGTCCGGCGGCGCGTCCGGCGGGGCCGGGTAGAGGCCCCGCCGCTGGAGCAGGTCGGCCCGGTTGACGCCGCTGCCGGCGACGCGGACCAGGACCTCGCTCGCCCCCGGAGCAGGCCGTGGCACCTCGGCCAGCGCCAGGACCGCCGGTTCGCCGGGCGCGGGGATGCGGATCGCTTTCATCGTCGGTTCGGGCATCGCCCACCTCGCTCGACCAAGGTAACGCTGGCGCGCGCGTCGCGGAATGCCTATCGTCTCCGCTTCAAGGAGGGATCCGATGCGCGCCATCACGCTGCTTAGCGTCCTGTTCGTCCCGTTGCTCGGCCACGCCAAGGCCCAGCCGATCAAGGTCACCTGGCTCGGCCACGCCACCTTCGAGGTGGTCTCGCCCGGCGGAACGACGCTGCTCATCGACCCGTTCGTGAGCGGCAACCCGGCGACCCCGGCACCGTTCAAGAAGCTCGAGCGGTACAAGCCGGCGGCGATCCTGGTCACCCACTCGCACGGCGACCACTCGGCCGACGCGGTGCCAATCGCCAAAAGCTCGGGCGCGCCGGTGATCTCGAGCTACGAGTGGGTCGCGGCCCAGAAGCTGCCCGAGAAGCAGAGCCTGGGCGGCAACGTCGGCGGCACGTTCACGATCGGCGACGTCAAGATCGCCCTCGTGCCGGCGATGCACTCGAGCGAGCCGAACGGCCGGCCGATGGGCTTCGTGCTCACCTTCGCCGATGGGCGCAGCCTCTACCACTCGGGCGACACGTGGATCTTCGGCGACATGGCCCTGATCCAGGAGATCTACCGCCCGACCATCCTCCTGTTGGCCATGGGCGGCGGGCCCTACACCCAGGATCCCGCCACCGCGGCGCTGGCGGTCAAGAAGTACTTCACGCCCGAGGTGATCGTGCCGATGCACTTCGGCACCTTCCCGGTGCTCGTCGGCGAGGACGCGGTCAGGGCGGCGTTCGCGGGCGACAAGCGCCTCCGGTTGATGAAGCCGGGCGACAGCGCGACCTTCTGATTCATCCCTCGCTCGGCCGGCGCCGCCGCGGTACACTCCCAGCTCGGGAGGAGGAATGGCGGACGAGCAGCTCTACGACTTCGTGATCATCGGCTCGGGTTTCGGCGGGAGCGTCAGCGCCCTGCGGCTCAGCGAGAAGGGCTACCGGGTCGCGGTGCTCGAGGCGGGCAAACGCTACCGGACCGAAGACTTCGCGACCACCAACTGGCAGGTGCACAAGTACCTCTGGGCGCCGCGGCTGCGCTGCTTCGGCATCCTGCGCCTGACCCTGCTCTCGGACGTCCTGGTCCTGAGCGGCACCGGCGTCGGCGGCGGCAGCCTCGGCTACGCGAACACGCTGCTCGAGCCCCCGGACGCCTTCTACCGCGATCCTCAGTGGGCCGGGATGCGCGACTGGAAGGCGGCGCTGGCGCCGCACTACGCCACCGCGAAGCGGATGCTCGGCGTGACCCGCAACCGCCAGCTCTACCCGGCCGACCACCTGCTGCGCGAGGTCGCCGAGGAGCTCGGCCGCGGCCACACCTTCAAGGCCCAGGACGTCGGCGTCTACTTCGGCGAGCCCGAGGTCACGGTCCCGGACCCCTACTTCGGCGGCGAGGGGCCGGCGCGCACCGGCTGCCGACTGTGCGGCGGCTGTCTGGTCGGCTGCCGCTACGACGCGAAGAACACGCTGGACAAGAACTACCTCTACCTGGCGGAGAAACGCGGCGTCGCGGTCTTCGCCGAGACCGAGGCGACCGCCGTCCGCGAGCGCGACGGCGGCGGCTACCTGGTCGACACCCGGCGCAGCACCGGCTGGTGGAGCCGGAGTGGCCGGCGCCAGTTCGCCTGCCGGCAGCTCATCCTCGCCGCTGGCGTGCTCGGCACGCTGCCGTTGCTCTTCCGCTGCCGCGAGCGCGGGTGGCTGCCGCGCCTCTCGCCGATGCTCGGCGCGCGTGTGCGCACCAACAGCGAGGCGCTGACCGGTGTCACCGCCCGCGACGACCGGGTCGACTACGACAAGGGGATCGCGATCACCTCGAGCATCTACCCGGACGAGGTCACCCACGTCGAGCCGGTGCGCTACCCCAGGGGCTCGGACCTGATGGGGGCGCTGACCACGGTCTTCACCGGCCCGGGGGGCCGTTGGCTGCGGCCGCTCAAGTGGCTCCTCGCCCTCGCCGCCCAGCCGCTGGTCGCGCTGCGCCACGCGATCCCGGTCGGCTGGGCCCGCCGGTCGATCATCCTGCTGGTGATGCAGACGCTCGACAACAGCGTCCGGGTCTTCTGGCGGCGACGCTGGTGGTGGCCGTTCACCAAGGCCTTGGTCTCGACGCCCGAGGACAACCGGCCGCGCGTTCCGGCCTACATCCAGCAGGCGCAGGACGTGACCCTCGCCGTCGCGAAGAGGTCGGGCGGCGACCCGCGCAACGCCATCAACGAGGTCCTGCTCGACGTCGGCACCACCGCCCACATCCTCGGCGGCTGCCCCATCGGCCCGACGCCCGAGACCGGCGTCATCGACGGCGAGGGCCGCGTCTACGGCCACGAGGGGCTGTACGTCATCGACGGATCGATGATCCCCGCCAACCTCGGCGTCAACCCGTCGCTCACCATCACCGCTCTTGCGGAGCACGCAATGAGCCACATCCCGCCGAAGCAGTCTTGATTTCCAGACACACCCCAAGCCAAGCTTTCTCCTTAGTCACTTGATATATTTTAATTAATATCTGCTGTTTCGTCTGGCCTGGTTGGCAGGGATCGTGCTGTCCATGATCCCAACCACTCACCCACGAGGTTGGCGATGTCGAGAAAGCTCCTGGTGGTTTCCCTGTCCCTGTTCGTCCTCTCTGGTTGCGGTGCCGACGCCATGTCGACCGGTGGGATGCCGAACGCCGACTTCGGCGGGGCCGGCCGCGACGGCAGCCAGGACGCCGGCTACTTCCGCGGCCTGCTCCGCGCCGGCCAGGTCCCGACGGCCGACGACCTGACGCTCGAAGGCTTCCTCGCCGAGCACGATCTCCCCTACACCGACGAGAGCTGCGACCAGGTGCTCTGCCTCTCGGCGCTCGTCGCCCGCGACCACGCGGTCGCCGAGGGGACGATGGCCACGTTCGTCCAGCTGGCGATGGCCAGCAACGTGAACCTGGCCGAGCGCCCGCGCGCGCCGGTGAGCCTGGCAGCCGTCGTCGACGTCTCCGGCAGCATGACCGCCGACGACCGGCTCGGCTACGTCAAGCAGGGCTTGATCCTGATGGTCGGCGAGCTCGGCCCGGAGGACCGGCTGGCGCTGGTCACCTACAGCAGCAGCGCGCGGGTGGTCATCCCGTCGCAGCCGGTGACCAACCCGGCGGTCTTCGTCGAGGCGATCCAGGCCTTGAGCCCGAGCGGCTCGACCAACCTCTACGACGGGATGGTGCTCGGCTACGAGCAGCTCCTCCCCGGTCAGGACGAGGGGATGCTCTCCCGGGTGATGCTCCTCTCCGACGGCCTCGCCAACACCGGCGTCTCCGACAGCGCCGCCATCCTGGCCAAGAGCGCCGAGTACGGCGCGCAGGGCCTGGGCATCACCACGGTCGGCGTCGGCCTCGACTTCAACCACGAGCTGATGCGCGAGCTCGCCGAGCAGGGCGGCGGCAACTTCTACTTCATCGAGGATCCCGAGAAGCTGACCACCGTCTTCCAGGAGGAGCTCGACGTCCTGGTCACGCCGCTGGCCCACGACCTCGACCTCCTGCTCACCCTCGGCGCCGGCTACACCCTCGCGGAGACCTACGGGCTGGCCTACACGACAGACGAGCTCGGCCGCGCCCAGGTCCACGTCCCGACCGTATTCGCCTCCCGGCGCGGCGGCGCCATCCTGTTGCGCCTGACCCCCGACCCGCTCGCGGTCGAGTCGGCGGGCGCGCCGCTGGTCACCATCGCCTACGGCTACGCCCCGATCGCCGCCGACGGCAGCGTCACGGAGCGGGTCGAGCAGGTGACCGAGGCCGCACTGCCGGCGCTCGATGAGCAAGGCCGCGCCTTCTTGCACCCCACCGCCCGCAAGAGCCTGGTGCTGTGGAACATGGTCCAGAGCTTTGTCGCCGCCTCAGACGCCTACCACCACGAGGGCGCCGTCGCCCTCGCGCTCGACCAGATCGAGGCGCTCGCCGCCTACGTCGACGACGCGAACCAGGTGCTCGCCGACCCCGAGATCGCCGCCGACCGAACGGAGCTCATCAACGCCTTCGCCCGCAACCTCGGCGGCGACGTCGGTGAGCCGATCTGGCACGACGGACCGCCGATGCCGATGGGCGACGACGTGCGCTTCGCCGAGGACGACATGCTCCTCTTCCCGTTCGGCTGCCGGACCGCCGGCGGCTCTCCGGTGGCCGTGCTCGGCGCCGCGTGGCTGCTGCGCCGCCGCTCCCGCCGCTAGACAAACAGTCACGATTCCCGATCACGAAAGAGCGGCCTCGCTCGAGGAAGAACCGCAAACGGGGGGTGCGCGAATCGCGCACCCCCGTTCAATGCCCGAGGGAAGACGGCACACCACCACCCCGGTCGGCGCATCATGAGGCTCCTCTCGTCGCCAGGTGGACAGTATACTGCCGCGACGAGGGACAATCATGCGCGCACACCACTTCAACCGCACCGTAACGAGCCGTGGCGACGGCCAGATCCACGACCTGACCGCCGAGGTGCTCGCCTGCGTCGCCGAGGCCGGCGTGCGCGACGGCCTGTGCACGGTCTTCGTCCCCGGCTCCACCGCCGGGCTGACGACGATCGAGCACGAGCCGGGCGTCGTCCACGACCTCGTGGCCTGCTTCGACCGCCTCGCGCCCGAGAGCCTCGACTACGCCCACGAGCGGGCCTGGCACGACGGCAACGGCCACTCGCACGTCCGCGCCGCTCTCCTCGGCCCGTCGCTGACCGTCCCGGTGCAAGCCGGCGCGCCCCTGCTCGGCACCTGGCAGCAGATCGTCCTGGTCGACTTCGACAACAAACCACGCTCGCGCCGCTACGCCGTCACCGTCATCGGATAGGGGGTCAGGACTCTACATATTACATATTAAACCTCGATAAATCAGGACACTCCGGTTTCGGCGCCTCCCCGTGAGAATATGTAAAGTGTAGAGTCCTGACCCCCTAGACTAGACGGGGCCGTCGAAGCGCGGGTTGTTCACCGCGGTCGAGACGGGGACGGCGGTGAGGAGGTCGTCGGGGCACGGTCGGAGCAGCGCAGCGAGCGCCGCAGGGTCCGGGGCGGGTTCGCCCAGCCAGGTGTCGAACGATTCGGGGCCGAGGATCACCGGCATCCGGTCGTGGATCGGCCGGAGCAGGCCGTTGGCCTCGGTGGTGATGATCGCACAGCTCTCGAGCGGCTCGGCCCCGCGCGTCCAGCGCTCCCACAGGCCGGCGAAGGCGAACGGCTTCCCATCCGGTCGGCGCAGGTGAAACGGCTGCTTGGCCCTCCCCTTGCCGGTCTTCTGCCACTCGTAGAAGCCGTCGGCCGGGATCAGGCAGCGCCGCGCCTTGAACGCGCCGCGAAACGAGGGCTTCTCGCTCAGCGTCTCGGCGCGGGCGTTGATCAGCCGGGCGCCGATCGCGTCGTCCTTGGCCCAGCCGGGGACGAGGCCCCAGCGCAGCTCGACCAGCCGCCGCGCGCCGCCCTCCTGCCGCACCGCCGCGACGGTCTGCGTCGGCGCGATGTTGTAGCGCGGGGCGCGCGCCGCGAGCGCCTCGAGGCCGAACAACGCGCCGATCTCCTCGCTCGGCGCGCTCAGGCTGAACCGGCCACACATCGCTCTATTATGGTACCGCTCAACGCGAAGGGGAACTGTCCCCGACAGGCGGCTGGTCCCAGGCTCCACATCCTGAGCGCTCGCGGCTATGCTGCCGGTTCACCCGGACTGCGAGCGGCCGATGGGCGACGATGTCAAGTGTAGAGTCCTGACCCCCGAGCCGTACGACGTGGTCGACCACACCGCGGACCTCGGCGTGCGGGTGCGCGGCGCGAGCCGCGAGGAGGCGCTCGCGCGCTTGCTGCTCGCCCATGGGCAGGTGCTCGGCGGTGGGGCGCCGGTGCCAGTGGAGACCGAGGTCGAGCTCGACCTCGCGTACGACGAGCTGCCGCTGCTCGCGGTCGACGCGCTGCGCGCGGCGCAAGGGCTGTTCGACCGCCGGCGGCTGCTCGTCGGCTGCGTGACGGTCGAGCGGTTCGACGACGCGGCGGTCGCGCTGCGGCTCGGGTGCGGCGCCTACGACGAGGTGCGCCACGCCGAGGGGCTGGAGCTGAAGGCGGTGACCTACCACGCCGCCGTCTTCGCGCCGGAGGGAGACGGCTGGGTCGCGCAGGTGATCTTCGATGTCTGAGGGAGGCGAGCGATGAAGCTGAGACAGCTCGGCCCGCACCTGTGGGAGCTGCCGCGCGAGGGCGGCATGAAGGTCCCGGCCCGCGTCTACTGGCCCGCCTCGCGCGCGCACGAGCTGCACCGCGACCAGGCGGTTGCGCAGCTGTGCGGCGTCGCGCACCTGCCCGGCATCCTCGGCTTCGCGTTGGCGATGCCCGACATCCACTGGGGCTACGGCTTCCCGATCGGCGGCGTCGCGGCGACCGATCTCGCCGACGGCGCGGTCTCCCCGGGCGGGGTCGGCTACGACATCAACTGCGGCGTGCGGTTGATGGCCACCGACCTCGAGGTCGAGCCGCTACGCGCCCGTCTGCCGGAGGTGGTCCAGGAGCTCTTCCGCCGCATCCCGACCGGCGTCGGGGCGAGCCGCGCCATCCGCGCGCTCGGGGCGAAGGAGCTGCGCCGGGTGCTCACCCGCGGGGCCGCCTGGGCGGTCGCGGAGGGGTTTCGCCTCGCCGACACCGACCTCAGCCACTGTGAGGAGGGCGGCGCCCTCGCCGGCGCCGACCCGGACGCGGTCTCGGCCACCGCGCTGGAGCGCGGCGCGGACCAGGTCGGCACGCTCGGCTCGGGCAACCACTTCGTCGAGCTCGACCTGGTCGAAGAAGTGTACGACGACGCGACGGCGCGGGCGTTCGGGCTCTGGCCCGGCCAGCTGGTCGTGCAGATCCACTCCGGGTCGCGCGGCCTGGGCCACCAGGTGTGCGACGACACGCTGGCGGTGTTGACCCGGGCGATGGGCCGCTTCGGCGACGACTACGCCCGCCTCCCCGACCGCCAGCTCGCCTGCGCGCCGATCCGCAGCGACGAGGGGCGACGCTACCTCGGCGCGATGCAGGCGGCGGCCAACTTCGCCTGGGCCAACCGGCAGGTGATGATGGTCCTGGCCGCGCGGGCGCTGGAGCAGGCGCTCGGCGTCGCCCCCGACCAGCTCGGCGCGCGGCTGGTCTACGACGTCTGCCACAACGTCGCCAAGGTGGAGGAGCACGTCGTCGACGGGACGCGGCGACGGGTGCTGGTGCACCGCAAGGGCGCGACCCGCGCCTTCGCCGCCGGCGACGCCAACCTGCCGGCCGACTACCGCGAGTTCGGCCAGCCGGTGCTGGTCCCCGGCGACATGGGCCGCTCCTCGTACGTGCTGGTCGGTCTGCCCGAGGCGATGCGCACGACCTTCGGCACCGCCTGCCACGGCGCCGGCCGGCTGCTCTCCCGCCACGAAGCGCTCAAGCGCACCCGCGGCCGCCGCATCGACGAGGAGTTGCGCGCCAAGGGGATCGCCATCGCCGCGCGCGCGCGCCGCACGCTCGGCGAGGAGGCGAGCGAGGCCTATAAGGACGTCGCCGAGGTGGTCGAGACCCTGGTCGACGCCGGCGTGGTCGGCACGGTGGCGCGCCTGCGCCCGCTCGGCGTGATCAAGGGCTGAGGGTCAGAAGGCGAGCTCGAAGCGGTAGAAGACCCGGCGACCGAACGCGAGCGGGTAGGCGTTCAGCCGGTCGCGCACGTACTCGGGGACGCGCACGTTCTCGTCCAGGATGTTCTTCGCCGACAGCGAGTGGCGCATCGCGCCGCGCTCGTAGCCGAGCGACGCGTCGAGCACGACCTGCTCGCCGAGCGGCCGCAGCCGACCGTGGCGCTCGGTGACCAGGTGACCGACCGCGGAGAGGAAGAAGCCGTGCAGCGACTTCGACAGGCCGAGCGACGCGGTGTGCTCGGGCACGTACTTGAAGTTGTAGTGGCCGTCGTCCTGGTACTCGTCGCCGTTGTCGCCGTGCACGTAGTAGTAGGTGACGAACGCGTCGACCCAGCGGGGGTTGTGGTAGCGCGCCTCGAGCTCGGCGCCGATGGCGGAGAAGCGGCCGCCGTTGACGTAGATCGTCGAGGTGTCGGTCGGATCGTTGGGCAGCCGCCGCACGCGGAAGATTTTGTTGTCGTACTGCGCCCAGTAGCCGAGCGCCTGGACGAAGAAGCCGGCGGCGGAGAAGATGTAGGCCAGCTCGACCGAGTTGCTCGTCTCGGGGTCGAGGTCGACGTTGCCGAAGGTCGTCGCCTGCGGCGTCTCGAAGTAGAGCTCGAACAACGTCGGGGCGCGGAACGATTGCCCGGCGACCAGCTTCACGGTCGAGTGCGAGGCGAGGCTGGCGACCGCGCTGCCGCGGAAGGCCAGATTGGACGCGAACAGCTCGTTGTTGGTCCAGCGCACGCCGAGCACCAGCTGCACCGGGTCGAGCCGGGCGTTGCCCTGCGCGAAGGCGGAGTACTCGTAGACCGAGCGGTCGTGCATGTTGTTCTCGGCCTGGACCACCTGGTTGAGCACCTCGTAGTTGGCGTAGCGGTAGGAGTAGCGGTAGTCGAAGTTGGCGCCGACGTCGAAGGAGAGCGCCTCGTCGAGCGTCAGGCGGCTCTTGAGGAAGGCCTGCCCGCGCCAGCCCTTGATGTTGGCGCGCACGGTGTCGTCGGCGGTGCGCGACAGGTTGCGGTGGCTCCAGTCGAAGGTGGCGCCGGCGTTGACGCCGACCCGCTCGCCGAGCTGGTGGTCGAAGGTGTAGTTGGCCAGGTAGCCGCGGGTCCAGTGGTCCTTGCCCGCGCCGCTGGCGAAGGTCGGCACGACCCCGAGGTAGCTCTCGTGCGCCGAGAAGGCGTTGAAGAGCAGCGAGTGGCCGCGATACTGACTGCGCAGCGTGAAGTCGGAGCCACGCAGGTACTCGCGGACCCGGCCGCGCACGTTGCGCTCGTCGACGAAGATGCGGTTGTTGCCCTGCTCGTCGCTGGCGTTCGCGGCGATGAACAGACGGAAGTCCCCCTCGCGCAGCCCGTAGTGCGCGCCGCCCTGGATGTGGCGCTCACTGCCGACGCGCAGATCGAGGCGGCCGGCGGTGGCGTCGGGGTCACGCAGCACGATGTTGATCGCCCCCGAGTAGGCGTTGGTGCCGTAGAGCACCGAGGCCGGCCCGCGCAGCACCTCGATCCGCTCGACGTCGTTGATGCTGATCCGCTCGAGGTACCCCTCGCCGGTGACCGCGTTCCAGGCCGGGACGCCGTCGATCAACACCAGCACCTTGTTGGCGTAGTGATCCTGGAGGATGCCGCGGATCGTCGGGACGTTCCGCTTCAGGTAGGTGCGCACCACCGAGACGCCGGCGACGTGGTTGAGCGCCTCGACCACGGTGGCGAACTGGAAGCGCTCGAGCATCGCCCGATCGATGACCGTCACGGTCGACGGCGCGGTCGACAGCTTGTCGGCCTTGGTCGAGGCGACCTCGATGTCGACGTCGAGCAGATCGAACAGATCCATCTCGGCCATCTCGGCCAGGCTCTTGGCCGCCGCCGCTTCGTCGGCGACCTCCCCGGCCGGCTCCGCGACGGGCGCGGCGTCGGGCGCCTCGGCCCGCGCGACCGCCGCCCAGCCGCACGCCAACGTCCACACACCCGCGACCAGGACCGAACGACCCCGAAGCTGCATCGATATGCCCCCTGTCAGGTGAGAGTGCCCCTCTGTCGCACAACCACTATTCGCCGCCGACGATCCGCGCGATGGTCAACAAGGTGGCCGGAAAGCGGTGCCCCTCGGCCTCGAGCCGCTGGCGGTGAATGACGATCTTCGCCTTGCCCGCGTCGCTGACCTCGAGTCCGACAGCGACCTGTCCCCCCTCGACCCACGGCACATGCCCGGTGAGCGAGAGCAGTCGATTGGCCCGACAGACCCGCGCGACCTCGTCGACCGGCCCGCCGGCGAAGACATAGACCGCCACCGCGTCGCCGCGCGCCCCCTCGAGCTCCCCGGGGCCGGCCACGCGGACGGTGAGGCCGAGCTGCCGGAAGGCTTCGGCGAGGCGGCGCGCCCGCGCGTCGGTCGGATCCGCGGCGGCAACGACGAGCGCGAGCGCCGTCTTGCCGCTCTCGCTGATCGTACGGTCGTAGCGCAGCGCCTTGGTGAACACCGCCGCCTGCAGGTCGATTGGCACCTCGGGCGCCGCCGCGACCGCAAGGAGCGCGAAGAGGACCCCTGGCCCCGACACCATCCCGCCTCCAACCGTCACTTCCCCCTAGGTCGAGTCGCCCATAACAGGCGGACGAGGCCGAGACAACCGCGGCGCGTCAATGGCTGTGGCCGTGCCCGTCGCCGTGATCGTGATCGTGGCCGTGATCGTGCCCGCAGCCCTCGCAGTGGCCGTGGGCGTGCGCCTTCTCGTGCTCGGCGATCTTCTTGCGCACCTCGTCCATGTCGAGCGCCTTGACCTGGGAGATCAGGTCGTCGAAGACGTTGGCCGGCAGCGCCCCCGGCTGGGCGAAGACGCCGATCTGCTCGCGGAAGACCATCAGCGTCGGGATCGACTGGATGCCGAACATCCCGGCCAGCTCGCCCTGCTCCTCGGTGTTGACCTTGCCGAACACCGCGTCGCTGTGCTTCTCGGAGGCAGCCTCGTAGACCGGCCCGAAGGCGCGGCAGGGCCCGCACCACGGCGCCCAGAAGTCGATGAACACCAGCTTGTTCTCGTTGATCACCTGCTCCAGGTTGTCCTGGGTCAACTCGATCGTGGCCACGTTGTTCTCCCATCAACGCGCGAGGATGGGCGCGTCTCGGGGCACAAGATAGGCAGAGGACCCGGCCGACACAACCGGATTCGACCGTCGTCAGGCGTGCTCGAACAGCCAGGCGCGGTGCGGCGGCGGACGGCGGGGGAAGTCCGGGTCGAGCGTCCGGGCGGTGACCTCCTCGACTCGCAGGCCCGTGACCTCGGTGAAGCGCGGCTTGAAGCGCCGTTGGTGGTTGACGAACAGCACCTGGCCGCTGGGGGCGAGGACGCGCAGCGCCTCGCCGAACAGCTGCACCTGGTCACGCTCGAGCTCGAAGTCGTGACGCAGCGCCTTCGAGTTCGAGTAGGTCGGCGGATCGAGCAGCACCAGGTCGAACTGCTCGCGGCAGTTGACCAGCCAGTCGAGAACATCCGCGCGGACGAGCCGCTGCCGGGAGCTCCACAGGCCGTTGCGCGTCAGGTTGCGCTCCGCCCAGTCGAGGTAGGTCGCCGACCGATCGACGCTGGTGGTGCTCCGCGCCCCGGCCTTCGCCGCCCAGACGCTGGCCGTGCCGGTGTAGCAGAACAGGTTCAAAAACCGTCGCTCGGGGGCGAGCGCGGCGACCAGCCGGCGCACGCCGCGCCCGTCGAGGAACAGCCCGGTGTCGAGGTAGTCGGTCAAGTTGACCTCGAACAGGCACTCCCCCTCACGCACGGGCAGGAACCGGCCGTGCTCGGCCAGCTTGACGTAGCCGGCCTCGCCGCGCTGCCGGCGCCGCACCTTGACCACCAGGTGCTCGCGGGACACGCCGAGCACCTCCGGTACGACCGCGAGCACATCCTGCAGCCGTCGCGCGGCCTTGGCCGGCGGGACGTCGGCCGGCGCCTGGTACTCCTGCACCACGGCCCACTCGCCGTAGCGATCGACGGCGACCGCGTACTCGGGCAGGTCCGCGTCGTAGAGGCGAAAGGCCTCGATCCGCTCCCGCTCGGCCCAGCGGCGCAGCCGCTTCTGGTTCTTGCGCAGCCGGTTGGCGAAGGCGAGCCGGCCGGGGTCATCGACCGCGTCGGGAGCGTCGCCGGGCGCGCCGGCCTGAGTCCGCACCCCGATCGGCAGCTCGAGCAGCCGGACGGCGATCGGGCCGTTGTACAGGCGCCAGCGCCGGGTCGCGCGCAGGCCGAGCCGCCGGCCGAGGTCGTCGTCGGCGGTGAGCACGAAGGCGGTCCAGCCGGCGAAGGCGGCGCGCAGCTGCCCGCCGAGCGCGGCGTAGAGCCCCTGCAGATCGACCTTCTCGCCCAGCCGCTCGCCGTAGGGCGGGTTGGTGACCACGAGGCCCGGGCCGAGGCCGGCCGGCGGGCGCGCGGCGATGACCT
>JBFYZW010000646.1:0-6384 GCA_041309305.1 Deltaproteobacteria bacterium
GGCCTGGTCAGCGAGGCGGCGCTCGTCGGGGTGCGCTGGCCGGCGCGCGCTTGAGCGCTTGAGCGTTGCTTTTGGCCTGGCGCGACCCTATCGTCCGTACGGGGACAGATAGGGAAGGCAGATGCTCCACCGCGCCGTTCGCTCGTTCGCCTGGGCCGTTCTGGTCGTCTCGCTGCCGCTGGCCGCCGGGGCGCGCGACCGCGAGCTCGTCATCGCCGAGCTCGAGGCCGCCGGTCAGCTCAACGCCGAGGAGGCGTTGGTCTATCGCCTCTGGTCGGTGCGCGACCCGAGCCGGCTGCCGGCCGAGCTCACCGCGTTGCCGGCGGCGCGGACCCCGTGCGCCACCGAGCTGTTCGCCCGCGCCTTCGCGGCGCGGCGCGACGGGCGGCTGTCGCCCTGGGCGGCCGAGCAGGTCAAGCAGGCCAGCGATCGGCCGGCGAGCGCTGGTTACGTCGACTCCGGCACCTACGCGCTGCGTGTCCACTACACCGACGCGTCGCAGAGCAACCGGGCGCGCGACGTGCTCGGTTACGCCGAGACCTCGTGGCGCAAGCAGGTGACCGAGGTCGGCTTCCGCGCGCCGCTGGGCGACGACGGCGGCAGCGCCTTCGGCGGCAGCCGGGCGCTGGACATCTACATCGGCGACGCGCAGGGGGCCGCCGGCTTCACCGCCCCGGAGTACGACTGGCCGTCGACCGCGCGGGCCGACTGCACCACCTGGGTGATGATCAGCGACGAGCTGAGCTACTCGGGCGAGTGGATGAGCACGGTGGCGCACGAGTTCAACCACGTGCTGCAAGGAGCGCACGACTGCACCGAGTGGACCGCCTTCTGGGAGAACTCGGCGACCTACATGCAGGACGTCACCTACGACTCGCTCGACGACTACATCTGGTTTCTGCCCGACTTCCAGCTCAACCCGCACCTGCCGTTCGAGTACCACTCCTACGGCAGCAGCGCCTACCAGTACGGCGGCATGATCGTCGCGATGATCCTCGACGAGGCGTACGGCGACGGCGACGGCAAGACCTTGCGTCGCGTCTGGGAGACGTCGGAGCAGAACAGCTACAACTCCTACGAGCCGGACTACCTCGACGCGATCGACGCGTTGGTGCGCGAGCAGGGTGGCGACGGGCTCGACGAGTTCCAGCGCACGCTGACGGTTTGGCGCTACCTGACCGGCAGCCGCGACGACGGGTCGCACCTCGAGGAGGCGGGTACCTGGGACACCTACTGCGACGACTCCTGCGAGCCGCCCGACGACCGCGTCCATCCGTTCTCGACCCTGCCGGTCAACGGCACGGTGCGCGAGCCGCTCTATGTGCACGGCTCGAGCTACATCCGTGTGCCGATGGAGCAGCGCCGCACCGGCATGCTGCGCGTCGACTTCGGCGGCGACCCGACCACCCGCTGGGCGGCCACCGTGCTGTGCCGCGGCGACGGGCCGGTCTCCGAGACCAGCCTGGCGGTCAACGCCGGCGGCAGCGCCAGCGGGCAGGTGCAGGTGATGAACAGCGACTCGTGCACGCTGGCGGTCACCCACCTCTATCTGACCACCTATGACCCGGACGAGGACTTCGATCGGGCGACCAACCGGACCTACACCTACAACTACGCCTTCAGTTTCACCGCCGGCGCGCTGCCGGCGCCGGAGATCACCGCGATCCAGCCGAGCGAGCTCACCTGCGCCGGCGGGACGCTGGTGATCAGCGGCAAGAACTTCTTCAGCGGGGCGGTGGTGCAGATCGGCACCGACCTGGCGCCGGTCAGCCAGTTGACCGCGACCAGCATCTCGGTCCAGGTGCCGTCCCGCGCCGCCTCGGGGGTGGTGCCGGTCACGGTGGTCAACCCGGACAACCAGCGGGTCACCTGGTCGAACGCGGTGGTCTTCACCGGCGCGGGTTGCTACTGCGGCTGTGATGTGTCCTACGGCTGCGACGAGGGCTGCGAGTGCGACGTCGAGTGCGTCGCCTGCCTGTGCGATCACACGCTGGCCTGCGACCCGGAGTGCGACTGCGATCCCCAGTGCGAGGGGTGCGGCTGCGGTGCCGCCGAGCCGGCGGTCGGGCTGTTGCTCCTCGCGCTCGTCGCCCTCAGAGCAAGACCAGGACGCTGCCGGCGAAGCCGACCAGCACCGCCGCCAGCCGCAGGCGGGTGAGCTCCTCGCGCAGGAACCAGGTGGCGAGCAGCACGGTCCACAGCGTGCTGGTCTGGTTGAGCACCGAGACGACGTTGGCCGGCGCGTACTTGAAGCCGGCGATCCAGAAGAGCAGCGCGACGTAGGTGCCGAGGACCGCGCCGGGTAGGGCGAAGCGCCAGCCAGGGTTTGGTCGCAGCGCGCCGAGGAGCTGCGCGCGCACGGTGCGCGAGGCGACGCCGACGACGACGAGCACGAGCACGCCGCCGAGCATGCGTACGGTGGTCGACCAGAGCACCGAGTGGCCCTCGAGCACCGGCTTGACCATCACGATGGCCAGGCCCATCAGCAGCGTCGCCAACGCGCCGAGGGCGACCCCCTCGAGCAGGCGGGGGACCGGCAGCTGCGGGCCGCGGCGGCGCAGGCCAGCGAGCAGGATCGCGAGCACGACCAAAAGGGTGCCGAGCCAACCGAGTCCGTCGAGTCGTTCGTCGAGGAGGAAGAACGCGACCAGGACGATGCACGGGCTGTAGAGGCAGGAGACGATCGCCGAGCGGGTCGCGCCGAGGATGTTGAGGCTCTCGAACAGGAGGGTGTCGGCGATGCCGATGCCCAGGCCGCCGCTGACGAGCAGGAGCAGCAGGTCCTCGCGCGGCGCGGCCGGGAAGAGCGGCTCGCCGAGGAGCGGGAAGGTGAGGACCAGGAGCGCCAGGCCGATCAGGTTCTTGAACAGGTTGAGCGCCGCCGGCGGCATGCTCTCGCCGCTGCGACGGAAGAGGACCACCGCCGCGCCCCAGGAGATCGCGGTCAGGATGGCGTAGGTCGAGCCTGACAGCGTCAATGACAAGTCGCACTCCCTCGCCTTTGCGACGGCGCGCGGCTTCTATCAGCCCGGCGCCGGCCGGCCAAGTGCTTGACCGCGCCCCGTGCCTGGTCGATGGTTCAGCCAACCTGAAGAGGAGGAGCCATGCGTCGCTGCGCTTTTCTCGTCCTGTTGGCCGCGGTCGGTTGCAAGAGCCCTCAGGATATGATCCTCGAGGCGGCCACCGGTGGACAGGTGGACATCAAGGAGGGGAAGATCACCGTCAAGGGGGAGGACGGCAAGACCGTGGTCGTGCAAGGCAACGAGGCGCAGGGCTCGCTGACGATCACCGACGAGAAGGGCGAGACGGCGACCATCAGCGGCAAGGACGGCTCGCTGCGCGTGGTCAGCGACAAGGGCGTGACCGAGATCGGCGGCGCCAAGATCCCCGAGGGTTTCCCGCTGCCGCTCATCGATGGCGCCAAGGTGGTGACCAGCTCGAGCTCGACCACCGGCAAGGCGCCGGTCTATCACCTGGTCGCCGAGGTCGATGGCGCGCCGAAGGCGGTGGCCGACTTCTACGCCCAGGCGTTGGCCGACAAGGGACTCGCCAAGGTGCAGCGCACCGAGCACCAGATGGGCGCCGGGGCGATGGTGACCCTGACGGCGAAGCAGAAGGGGCTCGAGGTCGCCGTGACGGTGATCAAGCAGGAGGACAAGGGCAAGACGATGCTGACCATCGCCTGGGACGCCGACTGAGGCGAGGCCGGTCGTCCGCCGATGAGCTTCATCGCCGCGTTGCCGCTCTGGGCGCTCGCGCTGTTCATCTTCGGCTTGCGGGTCGTCGACGTCTCGCTCGGTACGGTGCGGACGCTGGCGATCGTCAGCGGGCGGCTGAAGGCGGCGGTGCTGCTCGGCTTCGTCGAGGTGCTGATCTGGATCACCGTCGTCTCGCAGGTCATCTCGCGCATCCAGGAGAGCCCCTGGGTGGCGCTCGCCTTCGCCGCCGGCTTCGCCGCCGGCAACGCCGCCGGGATCTACCTCGAGCGGCGGTTGGCCTTTGGTGAGGCGATGGTGGGCATCTTCTCCCCGGCCGGGCGGGAGATCGCCGCGGCGCTACGGGAGGCCGGCCAGGCGGTGACCACCGTCGCCGGCGAGGGGCGTGACGGGCCGGTGACGCTGAGCTACGTCTGGTGTCCCCGGCGCCGGATCGACGAGCTGGTTACGCTGGCGCGCCGGATCGATCCTCACCTGTTCTTCGTGGTCGAGCGCGCCGACGCCTGGCATCTCAGCCGGCGGGCGATCGGTCACCCGACCGGTTGGCGATCGACGGCGAAGAAGAAGTAGGGTTGGCAGGTCGCCGGTCGGTGTGATACCGCCTGGGCGGATGGCCGAGCGCGAACAGGGCCGCGCCGCTCCGACCTCGGCGGCGCAGATCGGGGTGGCGACGACCACCGTCGTCGCGTTTACCCACGCCGGTAAGCTCTTCCTCGAGCGGATGAACATCATCGCCGAGGACGGCGCCGGCGTGCTCTGTGCCGAGCCGCCGCCGGTCGGCGCCGAGCTGCAGCTCGTCTTCCGCCTGTCGACCGCCCGGCAGGCGATCCGCGCCGAGGGGCGGGTCGAGGCGCTGGTGGCGACGACGCCGGCCGGGGTGGAGCTGCACCGCCGGCTCGGCGACCGCGAGTTCAAGGCTGCGATCGGCGCGGCGATCGGCGACAGCGCCACCGCGATCTTCCGGGCCAGCGACCTGGAGGGGAGCCGGGCGCGGCGGCCGTCCCGCCCGCCGCCGGCGGCCGCGCAGGGGTTCTCGGTCCGTTTCACCTCGCTCGATCCGGCTGGCGTCAAGGCGGTGCGCCGGCACGTCGGCTTCTCGCTGCAGCTGCGCCAGCAGCTGGCGGCGCGCGGCGAGCAGCTGGTCGAGACCGCGCCGGACGAGCGGCCGACGTTGGCCAGCTACTTCGACGAGGGGAACCTGAGCGAGCGGGCGAAGGACTGGTAGGCCGACCGGCGGGCGAGAAGAAATCGCCGGCGCGCGCCGTCCAACCGCGCACAGCGAGCCGCCGCGGCGCGGCGGATGAGGATGACGATGGGTGGTGCGCTTCTTCTCTGGGTGACGCTCGGTGCGGCCGGCGCCGAGCTCGATCAGGCGGTCGAGCGGGTGCAGCAGACCTACCGCCAGGCGGGTGACCTCGAGGCTCGCTTCACGCAGGTGTTCGTCGATCAGCTGCGCGGCAAGCGGCGGGAGGAGTCCGGCCGGCTGTGGGCGAAGGCGGACGGACGGGTGCGCTGGAGCTACCTGACGCCGGTGCGCAAGGAGTTCATCTACGACGGCGAGAGCGCCTACTTCTACGAGCCGGCCAACGCGCAGGTCACCGTCTTCGAGCGCTTCGCTGACAGCCCGCTGGCCAACGCGCTGCGCTTTCTCTGGGGGCAGGGCAACATCCGCGACACCTTCCGCCTCGCGCCGTGCGCCGCCGGCTGCGAGATCGCGCAGGCCAACGAGCTGGCGGTCGAGCTGTGGCCGAAGCAGGAGATCCCAACCGTGGATCACTCGCTGTTGGTCATCGATCGCAGCACCTGGCGCGTGCGCGCCTCGGTGGTCATCGATCCGCTCGGCAACCGCAACGAGTACCACTTCGCTGACCTGCGCTTCGCCGTCAAGGTCGACCCGGCCAAGTTCGACTTCGTCGTGCCGAAGGGGGTCAGCGTGCTGCGCCCGACGCTCGAGGAGCCGCAGCCGCCGGCGAAGCGACCGCCGGCCGGCCAGGGCGGCTGAGCGGTCAGCTGGAGACCGACCAGGGCGCGGCGAGCGGCGCGCTCAGGGTCTGGCGCAGGACCTCGTAGCAGCGCGCCAGCGCGCTCGTTGCGATCCACTCGTCCGGTTGGTGGGCTTGCGCCGGCGCGCCGGGGCCGAAGTTGACCGCGTCGACCTGCGCCTGCGCCAGCCGCGCGACGTCGGTCCACGCCTCCTTCGGCGCGACGCTGAGCCCGCCCTGCTGGCGTAGGTGGTCGAGGATCGGGTTGTCGACCGGCACCGGTCCGGGGGGCGCCAGGTCGATGAACTCGACCTCGGCGTCGCGGATCAGGCGGCGGACGGTGCTCTGCGCCGCGCGGACGACCATCGCCGGCTCGCCGCTGGGCGCGAAGCGGTAGTTGAGGTTCAGCTCGAAGCGATCGGGGATGACGTTGCGCGTCCGGCCGCCGTGGGCGAGCGTGACGCTCATCGACTCGCGGAAGACCAAGCCGCCGACCGTCACCGGCCGGGGCGGCAAGGTGTAGAGTCGCTGCAAGAGCGGGCCGGCCTTGTGCACCGCGTTCTCTCCTTCCCAGGGGCGCGCCGAGTGGGCGCCGCGGCCCTGAAAGGTGACGCGCGCGTGCAGCGCGCCGAGGCAGCCGAGCTGCAGCGTGTTGTCGGTCGGCTCGAGCAGGATCGCCAGATCGA
>JBFYZW010000647.1:0-3096 GCA_041309305.1 Deltaproteobacteria bacterium
ACGATCTCAGACCAGCTCGATGTAGACCTGCTCCGAGCCGTCGCCCTGGCGCGGCCCGAGCTTGATGATGCGCGTGTAGCCGCCGGGGCGGTCTTCGTACCGCGGCGCCACGTCCTTGAAGAGCTTGTACACGATCTGCTTGTTGCGGAGCATCGCGACGGCCTGGCGGCGGGCGTGCAGGTCGCCGCGCTTGCCGAGCGTGATCGCCTGCTCGACAACGCTGCGCACCTCTTTGGCGCGTGCCTCACCGGTCTTGATCTTCTCGTGCTCGAGCAGCTGGCAGGCCAGGCCGCTGAGCAGCAGCCGGCGCTGGGCCGGCGACATGTTGAACTTGCGTCCCTGCTTCTGGTGGCGCATTCAGTCCTCACCCCGCAACCCGAGACCCCGGGCGGTCAGCTTCTCCTTGACCTCGTCGATGCTCTTCTTGCCGAAGTTGGGGATGTTGAGCAGCTCGGCCTCGGTCTTGGAGATGAGGTCGCCGACCGTCTGGATCCCCTCACGCTTGAGACAGTTGTACGAGCGCACGCCGAGCTCGAGCTCTTCGATCAGCACCTCGTCCATGCCGCCACCGGCGGGGGCCGGCTCGAGGCCCTCGATGGCGAACTCCTCGCTGGGGCGGGCGCGCTCGGGATCGGCGAAGATCGAGAGCCGGTCGACGAGCAACTCGGCCGCCCCGCGCAACGCCTCGTCGGGCGACAGCGACCCGTTGGTCGTGACCTCGAGGATGAGCTTGTCGTAGTCGGTGCGCTGCCCCACGCGGGCGCTGTCGACGTGGTACGACACGCGCTTGATGGGGCTGAAGATCGAGTCGATCGGGATGTTGCCGATCGCCATGTCGGGCGTCTTGTTGCCGTCGGCCGGCACGTAGCCGGTACCGCGGCGGATGGTCAGCGTCATCTCGAGCAGCCCGCCGTCGGCGAGCGTCGCGATGTGGTGGTCGGGGTTGAGGATCTCGAGCTCGGCCGGCATGTCGATGTCGGCCGCGACCACCTTGCCCGGCTTGTCCTTGACGAGCCGGACCTGGACCTCGTCGATCTCGCCGTGCAGGCGGCAGACGATCTCCTTGAGGTTGAGGATGACGTCGGTGATGTCCTCCTTGACCCCCGGGACCGTCGTGAACTCGTGGGCGACGCCCTCGATCTTTACAGAGCTGACGGCGGCTCCCTCGAGCGACGAGAGGAGGACGCGGCGCAGCGCGTTGCCGAACGTGTGCCCGAACCCGCGGTCGAGCGGTTCGACCTCGAAGCGCACCCTGTTGGTGGCCAGTTGTTCGCGCGTGATGTTCGGCATCTGGAAGTGGAGCACCTTGCCTCCCTGTCAGGTCTTCGCCGCTGGAGTGCCGCTGCAGCGGTTACTTCGAGTAAAGCTCGATGATGAGCTGCTCCTGCACCGGCGTGTCGATGTCGTCACGCTCGGGCAGACGCAGGATCTTGCCGGTCAGGTTGTCGTGGTCGGCGAGCAGCCACGGCGCCACCGCGGAGGTGAGGTCGGTGGCGGCGCGCACCGTCTCGACAGCCTTGCTGGAGGGCTTGACCGAGATCACGTCGTCTGGTCTGACCTGATAGGACGGGATGTCGACCTTGCGCCCGTTGACCAGGAAGTGCGCGTGGCGCACGAGCTGGCGGGCCTGGCGCCGCGAGGCGCCGAACCCGAGGCGGTACACGACGTTGTCCAGCCTCGTCTCGAGGAGCCGCAGCAGGTTCTCACCGGTGATGCCCTGCCGCCGGCTGGCCTCGACGTAGTACTGGTGGAACTGCTTCTCGAGCACCTGGTAGTAGCGCCGCGCCTTCTGCTTCTCGCGCAGCTGCAGGAGGTACTCGGACTGCTTGATGCGCCCGCGGCCGTGCTCGCCCGGCGGGTAGGAGCGCCGTTCGACGGCGCACTTGTCGCTCAGGCAACGCTCGCCCTTGAGGAAGAGCTTCTCGCTCTCCCGGCGGCACTGCTTGCACTGGGGTGCTGTGTCTCTCGCCACTGCGGGACCTCTTTAGACGCGACGCCGCTTGCGCGGACGGCAACCGTTGTGGGGCACCGGCGTCACGTCCTTGACGCCGAGGATCTCGAGGCCCGCCGCCTGCAACGAGCGCACGGCGGTCTCGCGACCCGAGCCCGGCCCGCGGACGAAGACCTCGACCTTCTGGAGGCCGTGCTCCATGCCCTTCTTGGCGCACGACTCGGCCGTCACCTGGGCGGCGAACGGGGTGCTCTTGCGCGATCCCTTGAACCCGACCGACCCGGCGCTCTCCCAGGCGATGACGTTGCCCTCCTGGTCGGTCAACGTCACCAGCGTGTTGTTGAAGGAGGTCTTGATGTGCGCCTGACCGATGGCGATGTTCTTGCGGACCCGGCGCCGTGTGCGCCCTTTCGCTCTCTGAGGCTTGGCCACTCTGCACTACTCCTGACGACGTCGCTCCGTGGGGAGCGGGCTCACTTCTTCTTCTTGCCGACGGTGCGCTTGGGACCCTTGCGGGTGCGGGCGTTGGTACGCGTGCGCTGCCCGTCGACCGGCATGCCGCGACGGTGGCGGATGCCCCGGTAGCAGCCGATGTCCATGAGGCGCTTGACGTTCTGCGAGCGCTCGCGGCGCAGGTCGCCCTCGACCATGACTTGGCGGTCGATGGCGTCGCGCAAACGGACGACCTCGTCTTCGGTGAGGTCGCGGACCTTGGTGTCGGGGTCGATGCCGACGCCGGTCAGGATCTTGTTGGACGTGGAGCGGCCCACGCCGTAGATGTAGGTGAGACCGATCTCGACCCGCTTCTGCGGCGGGATGTTGACGCCCGCGATTCGTGCCATCTGGACCCTACCCCTGCCTCTGGCGATGCCGCGGGTTCGAGCAGATCACCTGCACGGTACCGTGCCGGCGGATGATCTTGCACTTCTCGCACATCGGCTTGACTGACGCTCTGACCTTCATCCCTGTCCTCGCTCACGAGCGCGCGGCAGCCGCCACGCGACACTACCCTCCGGGTGACCGCGGGCGGCCACTACTTGAACCGATAGGTGATCCTGCCCCTGCTGAGGTCGTACGGCGAGAGCTCGACCTTGACCCTGTCGCCCGGCAGGATGCGGATGTAGTGCATGCGCATCTTGCCGGAG
>JBFYZW010000648.1:0-9559 GCA_041309305.1 Deltaproteobacteria bacterium
GAGCCGAGCTATCGCGTCGCGCTGGCGCAGGCGTTGTTGCACGGCGCGCCGAACCCGGCGGCTCGCGCCCGCGCGGTGACCTGCCTGCAGCAGGCGCTGCAGCTCGACTCGGCGCACGTCGAGGCCAACTTCGAGATAGCCAAGCTCCTGCACAGCAGCGGCCACCGAGACCGGGCCTACGCCTACGTCCAGCGCGTGTTGCAGCGCGAGCCGACGCACCAGGGCGCGCGCCGCCTGCTCGCCGCGCTGGGGTGACCTGGCTGGACGCTTCGGCGTCGGCCTGATAGATGCGCCGGCGCGATGAGCCAGGATCCCTCCTCGGCCGGCGTCTTCATCGAGACCTACGGCTGCCAGATGAACCAGCTCGACAGCGAGCTGGTCGCCGGGCAGCTCGAGCTGGCCGGGTACCAGATCGTCGACCAGCCGGGCGCCGCGACGGTCGTGCTGCTCAACACCTGCTCGGTGCGTGATCTCGCCGAGCACAAGGTCTGGTCGCGGCTCGGCCGGCTGGGCGAAGAGAAGCGCTCCACCCGGCCAGAGCTGGTCATCGGCGTGCTTGGCTGCATGGCCGAGCGCGAGGCGGAGACCATCCAGCGCCGGGCGCCGTACGTCGATCTGATCTGCGGGGCGACCCGCCTCGATCGCCTCCCCGAGCTGCTCAGGAGCGTTCGCCAGGACCGCGCCCTCGCGGTCGCGTTGGGCGGCCACCGGCAACGGCGGGCCCACGATCATCCGCCGGAGGACGGTCTCGAGGCGCTCGACGCGGCCCGCTCGTGGCGCCGGGCGGCGACCATGGCGCAGGCCTACGTGCGTATCACCCGCGGCTGCGACAAGCTCTGCTCGTTCTGCGTCGTCCCGTTCACCCGCGGCCCGGAGGTGCACCGGCCGCCGGAGGTGATCATCGCCGAGGTGCGCCGCCTGGCCGCCGCCGGGGTGCGCGAGGTGACGTTGCTCGGCCAGACCGTGAACCATTACCGCCACGTCGACGGCCGGACGACCAGCTTCGCCGAGCTGCTCGCTGCGATTCATGATCAGGTGCCCGAGCTCCCGCGCCTGCGCTTCGTGACCTCCTACCCGCGCGATTTCGACGACGAGACGATCGCGGTGCTGGCCCGCTCGCCGCGCCTGTGCCGCTACCTCCACCTGCCGGTCCAGAGCGGCGCCGACCGCGTGCTCGCGGCGATGAACCGCGGCTACACGGTGGCCGATTACCTCGGGCTGGTCGAGCGTATCCGCGCCCAGCTGCCGGAGGTCTCGCTGGTCAGCGATATGATCGTCGGCTTCCCGGGTGAGACCGAGGCCGAGCACCAGGCGTCGCTGCGCCTGCTCGAGACGGTGCGCTTCCACAACGCCTTCGTGTTCAAGTACTCGCCCCGTCCGGGGACGGTTGCGGCACGGCGCTACGCCGACGACGTACCGGCCGAGGTCAAGCAGCGGCGCAACCTCGAGCTGCTCGAGCTGCAGAACCGCATCCGTCTGGACCACAACCGGGCGCGGATCGGCCAGACGGTCACCGTGCTGGTCGAGGGGCAGAGCCGGCTGCGCCAGCACCGCCAGGCGTCAGCGTCGGCTTCGAGCACCTCGCCGGCGGCGCGCGTGCGTCTGATTGGCCGCACCAGCCTCGACGAGATTGTCGCCTTCGACGGCCCGCCGGACGAGGTCGGCACCCTGGTCGACGTTCGGATCAGCGACGCGACGCCGCTGACGCTGCTCGGGGAGCGCCCGCCTCCCCCCGCTTGAACGCCGGCTCAGGGGGTGGGCGCGACGGTGAGCAGGGCCTTGAGGTCGTCGTCGGCGAAGCGCAGCGCGCCGCCGACGAACCAGGTGCGCAGGCGCGGGTTGAGCGGATCGTCGAGCCCGGCCTGCAGGTGCAGGTGGTCGATGAACTCGACCATCGCCAGCGTGCGCAGCCGGGGGAAGATGTCCTCGTTACGGGTCGGATCGCGGCGGGTGAAGTCGTAGAGGTCGAGGCGCACCTCGAGCAGATCGTCGAGCAGGTGCAGATTGGCGCCCAAGCCACCGGTGTTCTCGATCAGGCCGAAGCGCAAGGTGACCATGTGGTAGCGCTTGGCGAACTGGGCCGAGAACTTCAGCTCGTCGAAGGCGATCACCGTCTGCTCGACGCTGGTCGTCGTGCCGCCGGCGGTGGTCGAGGTCACCGTCCGGGTCTGCTTACCGCGCGGGTCGGCGACCGCCTCGAGCAGGTAGTACTTGTCCGGCTTGGGTTGCAGCCGCAGGCCCAGCGTGTTCTTGATCGCCGCCTGAACCAGTTGGTTGTCGCGCCCGAACGGCACAGCGTACTCGCTGCGCAGCTCGATCTGGGTCTCGAGCCGGGAGAGGCCGCCGATGATCTCCGAGGTGTCGTCGAGCGCCTGCTCGACCTTGTCGGCGATCGCCGGATCGTTGACCAGCCGCCCGGCGGTGCCCTGGCCCTCGTCGATCTTGCGCGCGATGGCGTTGAGGCGTTCGAGCGATTGGTTGACGTTGCGCAGCGTGTGGCGCACCGAGCCGGGCTGCCCGCTCTCCCAACCCTCGCCTTCGCTGGCCACCAGGTCGTTGAGCGAGCCGGCGATCTGGTTGAGGCGCCCGCTCAGCTGATTGAGGTTGCCCGACAGCTGTGTCAGCTCGCCGTCGGGTGCGCTGACCGCCGCCAGACGGTGGGCGAACACACCCAGGTCCTGGATCGTGTCGCTGAGCACGGCGTCGTTCTTGCCGACGATGTCGCCCAGCGAGGTGGTCACCTGCTCGATCGCCGCCATCGAGCGCTCGACCCGCTCGAGGATCGCCTTCAGCGAGCCTTCGCCCTCCGGGCCGGCAAGCACCTTCTTGAAGCTGTCGGTCACCTCGTTGACGTTGCCGGCCACCTGCTTGAGCTGCAGCTGGATCTCCTCGATGTCCGAGACGCTCTGCACGTCGCGGATCACCTCGCCGGGCGCGAGGCGTGGGCGGTCCGGGGTGCCGGGGTCGAGATCGAGGCGGAAGTCGCCGAGCAGCGACTCGGCGGCCTTGCGCAGCGAGGCGTTGTCGTAGAGGACGTACTCGTTGAGCAGCCGGATCTCGACCCGCGCGGTCAGGCGGCCGTCGGGGGCCGGGACGTGGGTGATGTTGGCGATCTTGCCCACGTCGAGGCCGTTGATCTGCACCCGCGTCTTCCAGCGGATGCCGCTGGCGTCGACGAAGTCGGCGAACACCGGGTAGGTCGAATCGGTGCCGTACTTGTCCTTGCTCGACAGCATCACGAACCAGGTCAGCGACGCGGTCGCGGCGACCAGGAGCAGCCCGACGAGCAGCGGGGTGCGGGCGCTCATGCGGCACCGAACCAGGTATCGAGGAAGCGGCGCACGTGCGGGTGTTGGCTGGCGCGGATCTCGGCGGCCGGACAATCCGCGACGATGGTCCCCTCGTGGATGACCGCGATGTCGTCGGCGATGCGCAACGCGCTGCCGACGTCGTGCGAGATGACCACCGAGGTGACCTGCAGCCGTCGCTGCGCATCGCGGATCATCTGGTCGACGTTGTAGGTGGTCAACGGGTCCAGCCCGGTGGTCGGCTCGTCGTAGAGCACACAGGTCGGCTCGAGCACCAGCGCTCGGGCCAACCCGACCCGTTTGCGCATCCCGCCGGAGAGCTCGGCCGGGAACATCGGCTCACAGCCGGCCAGGCCGACGATGTCGAGCTTCTCGGCCACCCGCCGGCCGATCTCGACCGGCGTCATTGTCGTGTGCTCGACCAGCGGGAAGGCGACGTTCTCGCCGACGGTCATCGAGTCGAACAGCGCCGCCTGCTGGAAGACCATGCCGAAGTGGCGGCGGATCTCCTGCAGCGGGCGGCGGGCCAGGCCGACCAGCTCCTGGTCGTTGACCCGGATGCTGCCCGAGTCGGGGCGCAGCAGGCCGATGATGTGCTTCATCAGCACCGTCTTCCCCGAGCCGGAGGCGCCGAGGATGACCCGCGTGCGGCCGCGGCGGATGTGCAGACGGATGCCGCGCAGGATCGGTTTGCCGGCGAAGCTCTTGTGCAGGGCGTCGATCACGATCACGTCGTCGTGCAGTATAGCCGCGGCGGCCGAGCAGGGCGAAAAACCGGCCGCGTCACACCGGCTCCCAGAGCAGCAGCACCGAGGTGACGACGTAGTCGAGCACGAAGATGGCGATCGAGCCGATGACCACCGCCTGGGTCGTGGCCCTGCCGACGCCCCGCGCACCGCCCTCGGCGTGGTAGCCCTTGTAACAGCCGACCAGCGCCAACACCGCGCCAAAGACGATCGACTTGAGAGCGCCGTGGTAGAAGTCGTACGGGTCGAGCGTCCACTCGATCCGCGCCAGGTAGGCGCCCTCGTCGATGCCCATCACCCCGACCGCGACGGCATAGCCACCCGCGAAGGCGACGAAGAGGAAGACCAGCGCCAGCAGAGGGACCATCGCCGCGCAGGCGATCATCCGCGGCACGACCAGGTAGTTGACCGGGTCGACCGCCATCACCTCCATCGCGTCGATCTGCTCGGTGACGCGCATCGTGCCCAGTTCGGTGGCCATTGCCGAGCCCACCCGCCCGGTGACCATCAGCGCGGTCAACACCGGCCCGAGCTCGCGCGCCACCGAGATCAGGACCATCGCGCCGACCAGGCTCTCCATGCCGACGCGCTCGAGGGCGGTCATCGATTGGAGCGTGAACACCGCGCCGGTGAACGTCCCGGTCAGGATGACGATGAACAGCGAGCCAACGCCGACGAACTCGGCCTGGTGGAGCAGCAGGCCGAAGCGGTACGGGGGCCTGACCGCGGCGACCGCGGTGCGGGCGAAGAACTGCGCCATCGCCCCGACGGCCGAGAAGAAGCGCAAGGCCTGCTCGCCGAGCTGGATCAAGCTGGCCTGCGCCGCGGTCCAACCGCGCCACAGCCCGCGGGGGGCCGGAGCCTGCGCCATGGCTCATGATCGCCGCCTTTGGCCGGGCGTCAACTATTGGGCCGGGTCGCCGGCTCGACCGGTGTGCTACGATGACCGCGATGGTCGCAAAGCGCACCGCTCAGCTCGAGCTGCCGATCACGCCGGCGGCGGCGGTGGCGCCCTGGCACGCCCCTGCCGATCGGGAAGAGCTCGCGCGCCTGCGCGCGCAGCTGCCGGCGACCGTGCAGTTCGGCACCTGCGGCTTCGTCTATCCCGGCTGGGAGGGGCTGGTCTGGAGCGGGCCGCGCAGTGAGGCGGATCTCGAACGCGACGGGCTGCGCGAGTACGCCACGCACCCGTTGTTGACCACGGTCTTCCTCACCCCGGTCGCCGAGGTCGAGGCAGCGGCGCGGGAGCTCGTCCGCTACGCGGCGCAGCTGCCGGCCGGCGTGCACTGTATCCTGCAGGTCGATCCGCTGCTCACCACCCCGCGCTTCACCCACGCCAGCCACGCGGGGGCCGCGCGTGGCCCGCCCGGGCAGGTCAACCCGCGCTTCCTCGACAGCCGCAGCTTCGCGCACGAGATCCTGCCGACCTACCGCCAGGCCTTCGGCGAGCGACTCGGCCCCTTTCTGCTCACCTTTCCCCCGACGTTGGCTCGTGCCGGCATCTCGCCGACGGCCTTCGCCGAGCGGCTGGAGGGCTTCCTCGCCGCGCAGGATCCGTCGGTCGCCTTCGCGGTCGAGCTGCGCGAGCCGGAGTTCTTGACCGTCGGCTACGCTCGCCTGCTGGCGCTCTACGGCGTCAGCCACGCGTTCACCACCTGGTCGGGCATGCCGTCGTTGCTCGAGCAGGCCCGCGCCGTGCCGACCAGCCCCGAGGTCGTCATCCAGGTGGTCGATCCGACCGGCAAGGGCGAGTCGCGCCGCGCGCGGCTGGCGCCGTTCGCGGCGATCGGCGCCGCGGACGCGCGGCTCCGCCAGGAGGTGGTCGCGCTGGCCACCGCCAACCTGGGCATTCCGACCTATGTCCTGGTCCACAACGAGGCCGAGGGCTGCGCGCCGCTGACCGTCCTGGCTCTGGCTCGGATGTTGGTCGCCGCGGGCGCGGACCGCCGCTGACCGCGCGCAGCCCGGCGCCGAAATTGGTGCCGGCGCGCTGGCCGGCTATCATGAGAGCGCGATGGCGGTGTCGTGTCTCGCTGCCCGGTTGTTGTTTGTCGCGACGTTGGCCGCGTCGGTCGGGCCGGTGCGGGCGGAGCCGCCGCCGAACGTGGTGATCGTCCTGGTCGACACGGTGCGCGCCGATCACGTGGGGAGTTACGGTGCGCAGCGGGCGACGTCCGCGAGCTTCGACGCCTTCGCGCGCGAGCACACCCTGTTTCTCAACGCCTACTCGCCGAGCCCGTGGACCCGCCCGGCGGTGGCCTCGTTGTTCACCGGCCTCTACCCCCAGCGACACGGCGTGCAGATGCGCGCCGACCGGCTGTCGAGCAACCTGCCGACCCTGGCGGCGCTGCTCGGCCAGCGGGGCTATCAGACCACCTGCATCACCACCAACCCGCACGTCACCGAGACCTGGGGGATGACCCGCGGCTTCGACCGGCTGGTCTCGTTGATGCCCAATCCGCACCGGATGAAGGCGGGCAACGACGCCAACCTCGTCTATCACCGCCTGCGCGAGGTGTTGCCCGAGCTGCGCGAGCCGTTCCTGCTCTACGTGCACCTCATCGATCCGCACTACCCGTACGAGCCGCCGCCCGAAGACCTGGTCGCGCTGGGGTTGCCGCGCCAGACCAAGAGCTGGGCGGCGCTCTACGACGGGGAGCTCCGCTACGCCGACCGGATGGTCGGGCGCATGCTGCACGCGCTCGCGCGCGAGGGCCTCACCGAGCGCAGCGTGATCGTTTGGACCTCGGATCACGGCGAGGAGTTCCACGAGCACGGCAGCACGGGCCACGGCAAGACCGTCTACCAGGAGGTCGTGCGCGTGCCGCTGGCCATCGCGCTGCCGCCGCAGCTCGACCGCCTGTGGCGCAGCGGCGAGCGCCGTCGGCCGTGCGCGCGGGTGGAGAGCAACGTCTCGCTGGTCGATCTCGTGCCCACCCTGCTGTCGATGACCGGCGTCGCGGCGCCGCCCGATCTCGACGGTGAAGATCTGTCGCCGACCTTCGCCTGCCAGGCGATGCCGACCCGACCGCTGTTCTTCTCGGTCGAGAAGGAGCGGGGCAGCTACGCGGCGGTGCTGGTCGAGCAGAGCAAGCTGATCGTCGATCGCCAACGGGCCAACCAACAGCTCTTCGCGATCGATCAGGATCCGTTCGAGCAGGGATCGGGCGTGGACGGCTCGGCCGAGGCGACGGCGCTGCGCGAGCACCTCGCCGCGCTGCTCGAGTCGTTCGAGTGGTCAGCGCGCCCTGGGCTGCACCTCGAGCTGGCCGGCGTCGAGGAGGCGCCCGGCCGGCACGAGCTGGTCGTCTGGTTGCGCACCGACGGCCGCTTCGTCGACGTCAGGGGGCGCGGCTTCGAGGCCGGCGATCGGTTCCGGCTCGGCGACGACGACCGCTTCATCCGCGTCGATGTGACGCTCGCCGCGGTCTGGCATCGCTCACCGAAGCACGTCTGGGTCCAGGACCGCGACGAGCTGGTCTTTCAGCTCGAGCCGCCCGAGGCGACGGTGACCCTCACCGTGCAAGAGGACGGCCGACGCGCGCCGTTGTCGCGGCTGCGCTTCCCGCGCCTGCCGCGCGCGCGTTGGCCGCTCACGGTCACGCGCGATGACCTGATCGCGCGCGGTCGTCCATCGCTGGTCGACCGACGCCGCGAGGGGATCTACCTCTACGGCCAGGCGGCAGCGGCGGCGGAGACGGTGCCGGCGATCTCGCAGGACATCGAGGCGGCGTTGCGCGCCCTCGGCTACATCCAGTGACGCCGTCAACGGGGGGGGCGCGGCTTGCGCCCACCCCGTTGGTGGTTCGATCTCGGGCGAAGCCGCTCTTTGGCGATCGGGGATCGTGACCGTCCGTTCAACGCAGCGCGAGGAGCGGGCGGTCGGCGGGCGGGCGGGCGACCAGCTGCTTCGCGGTCCGGCCGTCGCCGAGGCGCTCGATCAGGCCGCGGACCAGAAACGGCCAGACCAGCGTCGCGTCGGCGAGGATCTCGCTGAAGCGCCCGCCCTCGCTCTCGGGCGCGAATTTGCCCCAGCTGACCCCCTCCGAGTAGGTGCAGCCGGACAGGCCGCCCCAGTGGGCCGGCTCGGGGCAGACGCGCACGCCGTAATGGTAGCGGAAGCCGCGCCCGGGCCGGCCGGTGCGCCGCTCGAGCAGGTCGAGGAACGGACCGACCTGCTGCGCCCAGTTGCGCGGCACGCCGCCGCCGATGGTGAAGATGCCGCAGCGTCGCTGCACGCCGACCAGCCGGGCGAAGCCGTCCAGGTCGAGGAACGGCTCGAAGAGCCGGCGCGCGTGACCTTGCTGCAGGCGGATCTGGTTGGCGAGCTCGAAGTCGAGGCCCATCTCGGAGTCGGTGAAGGCCGGCACGAAGATGGGCACCTGGTGGACGTAGGCGCTCTTCAAGACCGCGCGGTGCTCGGGCGGCGTCGTCTCGTGCAGGTGCTTGCCGATCTGGTGCAGGATCTGCTCCGAGCAGGTGGGCTCCCCCTCCGGCAGCTTCTCGAGGACCGCGCGCACCAGGTGGTCGACCTCGTCGAGGTTGCTCTCCAGCTCGAGCGTGTCGTAGACCCGATCGTAGCCGCGCGCCAACAGATCCTCGTCGCTCATCCGCGGGTCGTACTTGAAGTGGGTCAGCCCGGCGCCTTCGACCAGGCCGTGGGCCATCAGCGCGCCGGTCGAGACGATCGCCTGCACCCAGCCGCGCTCGATCATCTCGCAGATGAGCAGGCCCTGCTTGGCGACGGTCATCGCGCCGGAGAGGGTCATGACCACGAAGCACGCTGGGTCGCGGATCATCGCCTCGAGGGTGTCAGCCCCCTCGCCCAGGTTCCGCCCGCCGAAGGCGGTGTGCGCCATCTCGCGCAACAGGTCGCTGACCGAGCCGTGCTGGGCGACGTCCACGGCGCTGACCGGGGTCAAGCCGTCCGAGAAACCGTCTCCGAAGGCGTCGGTGGGGGTCGTGCTCATCGCTCTCTCCTGTTGTCCGCCGCCGGTCCGGCGAGCAGGTCGCTGACCGCCCAGTCGAGCTCTCGCGCGGTGTCGCGGTAGTCCCCGGCCTCGAGGACGAAGCGAACGACGCCGGCCTGGTCGATGACCAGCACGGTGGGCAGCTCGGCGCGCAGGCCGAGGGTGCGGGTCAGCTGGGTGAAGGCCAGCGACCAGGCACTGTCGGTCAAGATCGGGAACTCCGGCCGGGTCAGGGCCAGGAAGGTGTCGTAGGGCAGGCGCTCGCGCTCAACCGCGGTGCGCAGGCCGAGCACCGCCACGCGACCGCTCCAGGCGCGGCGCTGCTGCGCGGCGCGGAAGAAGTCGTTGACGCGTGGTAGCTCGGACTTGCAATGCGGGCACCAGGTGGAGAAGGCCACCAGCACGGTGACCACGCCTGGGGTGGGCGCCCACTCGACGGTCTGCAGGCGAGCGTCCTCGAGCGACAGGCTCGGCACGGCGAGCTCGCGCGTCTGCCGGCGGGCGAGCAGCGCGGCCCGGTTCTCGGCCCGTAGCG
>JBFYZW010000649.1:0-4723 GCA_041309305.1 Deltaproteobacteria bacterium
TAGCATCACGGTGAAGCGCGTGCCGACCCCGACCTCCGACTCGACGACGATGTCGCCGCCGAGCTTCTGCACGATCCCGTAGGTGATCGACAGCCCCAACCCGGTCCCCGAACCCTCCTTGGTGGTGAAGAACGGCTCGAAGATGCGCTGCAGGTTCTCCTGGGGAATACCGATCCCGTTGTCGGTCACCGCGACGCTGACCATCCCGGTCTTGCTCCGGCCGATCGCGATGTTGATCTGGCCGCTGTCCTTGACCGCGGCGACCGCGTTGTTCAGCAGGTTGAGGAACACCTGCTGCAGCTGGCCGCGGTCGCTCTCGATGGTCGGGATGTTCGGCTGGCTGGCGATCGAGATCTGGATGTTGCGGTACTCGGCCTCCTTACCCAAGAAGCCAACCACCTCCTTGAGCAGCACCTCGAGATCGATGGCGTCGTGCTGGACGTCCATGTGCTTGGCGAAGCCGAGCAGACGGTGGGTAATGGTCTTGCAGCGCGCGACCGAGCCAAGCACCGAGTCGACCAGCTTGAGCAGCTTGTCGCGCTTGGGGAAGGAGGAGTCGGCGGCGACGATGTCGTGCAACAACCCGGCCTTCTCGTTGATGATCGCCAGCGGATTGTTGATCTCGTGGGCAACACCGGCGGCCAGCCGCCCGATCGAGGCCAGCTTGTTGCTGTACTCGACCTTGTGCATCAACGCCGCCCGGCGCAGGTTGGCCGCGCGCAGGTTCTCGACGAATTGCCGCGAGCCCCACCAGATAACCACCAGGATCAGGACCACGCTCATGGCCAAGAAGGCGAACAGCCGGGCCGACAGCGGCCACCACCCCTCGTCGGCGCTGGTGCGGCTGCGCGTGAAGACCAGGATGAACGGCGAGTCGGAGATCTGCGCGTGCCCGAGGTAGAGCGACTGGCCCTGCTCGTTGCGCTCGACGCCGACCTGGACCTCGTGCGCGGCGAACGGGACCGGCAGGGCCATCTTCCCCAGCACCTTGCCGAAGCGCCGCGACGCCGTCTGCAGCACCCCTTGCGGGTTGACCAGGAAGACGTCGTCGGCGCCGGTCAGCCCCGAGGTCAACATCTGCTCGCCGAGCACCTCGGCGTCGATCGTCGCGCGCAGGATATAGGTACCGCGCTCCGACCAGGCGTGGCGGGTGGCGATCGCCAGGTGCGGCAGGTTGCGGTAGCCGAGGAAGACGTCGCTGACGAACGCGCCGCGGCGGCTGACCCGGTGGAACCACTCCTGCTCGCTGTAGTTCCGTCCCTTGAGGTCGAACGGGCCCTCATAGCACAGCTGGTTACCCTCGGCGTCGATCAACCCGAGGTCGACGAACGAGCCGACGGTGAACGACTCGTTCAGGTTGCGGATAATCCGCTTGAGCACCGCCGTGTCGCACAGCTCCTCGAAGTCGCGATCGCGGACGATGTAGTTGAGCGCCGAGCGCCGTTCGGCGAGGAAGAACTCGACGGCGCGCTTGCTGTTGGTGCCCAGCCGGGTGACGCTCTGCACCGTCTCGGCGTGCAGCGCCTGCTCGTACTGGTCATGGTTGATCACCGTCATGATGATCAGCGGCACGATCGACACCGCCGCGGTCGCCAGCACGACGTTGCGGCGCAGCCGCTGGTACTCGGTGCGCGACAGGTATGGCCGCGCCTGGCCGGCGTCGGTGATTTGATCGTCCATCGCCAGCGGCCGCGGCCGAACGGTCGCGCCGCGCGACGTCTCCGTCGAACCCGGGTCTCTGGCCAGCTTGTCGCTCATTGGCGCCTGCTCTCGAGTCGCGCACCAACCTCCCAGCTGCTCGGCGTCCTGTCAACCGACCGGCCGCGGCTCAGCGCCCGGCGGGCCGCGCTGCGCGCCCGGCCGTCCCCGGGGGCGGCTCGACCAGGTTGTGGACGATCGCCAGCCGATTGGCTCGCACCACCTCGCGGAAGAAGTCGGTCAGCTTCTCGTCGACCGGCACCGAAGGCAGCTCGGCGGCGTACATCGGATCGCCGGCGCTCACGTCCCAGCAGCTGAGCGCCCGACCCGCCCCTTCCGGATAGCAGCCTCGCCGCGCGGTGCGGTACATCACCTGGTCGCCGCGCTGGTAGACCCACGGGCTGCCGCCGCCGGCGAGCGGGTCGCGGCCGACCCAGGTGATCGGGCCGGCCAGCCCGACGATGTTCGCCAGCGCCGGCGCCATGTCGACCTGGTGCACCGGGGTGTCGATGACCGCCGGCTGCGGCAAGTCCCGGGTGATGAAGGCGAACGGGACGCGGAAGCGGATCTCCTCGAGCTGCCGAGCGTTGACCTGCAGGTGCGGCGGCACCGGCGAGGAGTGGTCGGCGACCAGCGCCACGACCGTCCGCTCGGCCACCGGACTCTCGAACAGGCGGGCGAAGAACTCGGCCAGCGCGCTGTCCTCGTAGATCAGGCGCGACAGGTACTGACGGTAGTACTCGTGCCCGCGGGTCGCCTGCTCGAGCGCCGCGGGCAGCTCGCCGCCGGCGACGTAGGAGTAGGGGTGGTGGGCGCTGATGGTCAGCACGTTGGCGAACAGGGGCTTGCCCGGCGCGGTGAGCTCCTCGGCGAGCGTCACCACCTCGCGCAGAAACGGCGCGTCGGCCAGACCCCAAGTCCCCTTGCGCTCGGTGACCCCGCGGGCGCGGAAGTCCTTGCCCTCGAAGAACAGCGCGGTGCCGTGCAGCGTCTCGAAGGTCCGCTTGCCGTGATAGTGGGAGCGGTGGGTGTTCATCCACGCGGTCGTGTAGCCGACGCGCTGGAAGGCGCTCATCAGGCACTGCACGCGCAGCGTGCTGTGAGCGATGTAGGTCGCCGCGCCGGTGATGTTGGGTAGCATCGAGCAGAGGGTCGAGAACTGGCCACGCACGGTCTGGCCGGCGGTGAAGCTCGACGAGTAGGCCTGTCGGAACTGCAACGCGTGGCCGTCGAGCAGCGCGCGCAGACGCGGGAAGACCTGCGGGCCGAGCTCCGGGTGATAGAGCTCGAAGGCGCGCACGCTCTCGAGGAAGAGCAGGATGACGTTCACCGGCCCTTCGGCGGGAAGACCGAGCTGCGCCCGCCGCGCCCGGGTCAGCTCGGCGTCGGGGACCAGCTCACGGGCCAAAAGCCACTCCCCCTCGGCGCCGACCGGGAAGAGGTCGAGCGGCAGCTCCGGCGGCTGGCTGTCGTCGAAGCGCTGGTAGCGGAGCAGCAGGCGGTTTGGCCGGGTGCGGTCGTCGAGCGGCTCGCCGGCGACCTCGTCGTACCAGCGCCGGTCCACCCCGGCGTGCAGGTTCTGTGAGGTGTTCTGGCTGATCCAGACGCGTACGATGTTGTCGGACAGCACGTCGCTCGACCGCCGGCCCAAGATCCAGCGCGGCGTACGCCAGACGACGAAGCAGGCGGCGAGGACCAGCAACGCCCAGCCGAGACGACGGGTGCGCCAGCTCCACCAGCGCCCGCGCGGCGCGACCGGGCGCGGATGATCCCAAGGCCGGCGCCACAACGCCGTGCCGATCGCGACCACCAGCGTCGCGATGCTCGCGCCAATCAACGGGCTCAGGCCGAGCTGCGCCGCCGAGTCCTGCACGGTGAAGAAGTCGTCCCAGTGCGCGCTGACGATCCACCAGTCGAGGCGGGTGCCGAAGAAGCGATAGTGCAGCAGGTTGGCCAGGTTTGCGAACCAGACCAGGAAGGCGACCAGGCTCCAGACCACCCGCCGCGGCGCGGAGACCAGCGCCCAGAGGGTCTGCGCGACGACGATCGGGAACCAGACGACCAGGAAGTCGAAGTAGTAGCCCCGCCGCAGCCCCGAGGCGATCGCCTGCTCCTCGGTGACGTTCACCGCCTGCAGCAACTCGCGGCGCAACAACAGCAGCGCCGCGAAGAGCAAGAGCGGCGGCAGCAGGTAGCCGACCGCGCGCCGCGCCAGACGCGCGTGGCTGACCTCCGTCAGCAGGCCAGAGCGCCGGAGCACGGCGAGGAGCGCAGCCACCGCTCGGCCTACGGCGCGCTGAGCTCAACCCGGTCGACCAGCTTGAGCGGCGTCCGCCCGTCGAACGAGAAGTCGACGTAGGCGGCGGCCCCGGCCGGCGCGTCGACGTTGGCGGTCGCCCGTCCAACCTCGCGTCCGTCCTTCTCCAGGGCGCGCAGGCGCAGCGTGCCGGCGAAGGGACGCTCGTAGATCAGATAGACGGCGATGACCTCCTGCTTCGGCTCATCACCCTGGTCACGACCGACCGCGCCGCGCTGACCGGCGCGCTCGGCCTTGACGCCGCGCTCGGTGAGCGAGGCGCTGACCTCGACCGGCAGACTGCCGAGCGAGGCGTCGAGGCCCTTGGCCACGCCCTTGAGGACGTCGCCGACCCCCTGGCCCAGATCTCGCGCCCCCTCGGCTCCCCGGCCCTGCATCGACTCGCCGAGCCCCTTGAGCAGCGCCGCCTTCTTGTCGGCCAAGAACTGCGCCTCCTGCTCGGCCTCCTTGAGCTTCTCCTCGCGCGTTTGGCAGGCGATGAGCCCCGCGACCAACAGGATCGAGATCAAGATACGCATGCGACCTCCGCCGGGTCCCTTTACCATCCACGGGCCGAGGGGACCAGGCTCAGCGCCGGGTGGTCAACACAACCCGGTCGTGGCCGGCCAGGTCGCGGCGACGCTCCGCCGGCGTCCAGCAGCCGGCGGCCTCGAGCAGCGCGGTGACGCGCGTCGCCTGCCGCGGATCGAGCTCGAGGGCGAGCAGGCC
>JBFYZW010000650.1:0-10238 GCA_041309305.1 Deltaproteobacteria bacterium
GGCCTGCGCCCGGCCGACGCCGGGTTCGACCCCGCCCTCGTGCTCGCCCCCGGCGGCGGCGCCGCCGCCCGGCCGCTCGCCGCCGGGGACCAGTTGGTCCTGCTCGCCCGCGACACCCCGCGCGACCTCGCGCTCCAGGCCAAGGAGGAGCTATGGACCGGCCAGATGCTCTCGCGCGCCTGAGCGACCACCTCATCGTCTGCAACGTCAACGAGAAGGTCGGCACCCTGGTGCAGGAGGTCCGCGCCTCGGCCGCGCCCGGTGCAGTGGTGCTCATCGTCCAAGACGCGAGCCTGTGGCAGGCGCACCCCGAGTGGCATCCGCCCCACGACGCGGGCGAGCTGTTCACCGTCGAAGGCTCGCCCAGCGACCCGGCGGTGCTCGAGCGCGCCGGCGTCGCGCGCGCTCGGGCGGCGGTCATCCTCGCCGATCCGCGGCGCGGCGAGCTGGCCGACGCCCACACGGCGTTGATTGCCCTGGCGATCGAGGCGCACAACCCCCGGGTCCACACCCTCGTCGATCTGGTGCGCTCCCAGAACGCCGATCTGCTCACCCACACCGTGGTCGACGACGTCGTCTGCGCCGCGGCGGTGACCGAGCGCCTGCTGGTCCAGAGCCTGGTCACCCCCTGGCTCAAGAACGTGTTCAAGAACCTCTGCTCGACCCGGCCGGGGTCTGGGAAGCTCTTCCTGCTCGCGCCGCCGCCGGCGCTCTGCGGCGAGAGCTTCCGGGAGTTGACCCGACGCACCCTGGCCGGCGACCATCCCTGGGTCCTGTGCGGCGTGGTCCGCAAGGAGGCGGCCACCCTCGACGACGTCCTCTGCCCGCTCGAGCTGGATCGACCGCTCGACCGCGACGATCGTCTGGTGGTGGTCAGCAGCGCCGGCGCACCGACGCTCGAGCTCCTCGTCGGCGCCACGCCTTGATGGAGGTGACCGATGATCCCGACCCTTCAGCTCCTGCTCCTCTCGCTGCCGGCCGCGGGCCCCGCCGCCGCCTCGCCGCTGGCCGCGCGCCTGCTCGCGGCGACCGAGGCCTGTCGCGCGATGTTCGAGGAGGACAGCGATCTGCGGCCCGAGGAGATCAAGGACGTGCGCAACGGCTACGTGCGCATCGCCGGCAGCTACCCGACCTGCGGCTGCGAGTGCGCCGCCACCGCCGCGGCGTTCAAGACCGCCGCCGGCGCCTACCACGTGCTCAGTTTCGAGACCTGGAGCTGCGAGTGGAAGAGCGTCTTCGGCGGCGACTGGCGCGCGGTCCTGCCCGCGAACCTGCGCGCCGAGCTCGCCCCACAGCTCGCCGGTCACCAGGGCGAGGCAGTCTTCGTGCTGCACGCCGAGCTCCCCCGCCACGGCACCGACGTCGTGATCACCGTCAAGCCGATCCCGCTCGGGCTGGGGCTGACCTGCGACCATGGCATCTGCGACTCGGTCAGCGAGGCCGCGGCCAAGACCACCACCGCCGAGGACAAGGACGAGGCCGATCGACGCTACGCCGCCAGCCAGAAGCTCCGCTACGAGCGGGTGATCTTGAAGTGGGACCGCGCCGCCGGCCGCTTCACCATCGGCGAGCGCACCGAGGCACGGAAGGAGAGTCGCGCCGAGTTCCTCGACCGCTCTGGTCGCTGGGGCCCGGTCTGCTGACCGGTGCGGTTCACCAGGTGGGCAGGCCGGCCAGGTAGCGCATGATGCCCGGGTGCTGGCCGAGGCCGTCGAGGAACGCCTGGGGCATGCGGTAGTACTCGGCCGGGATGGTGTACTGGGCCAGGCTCTTGCCCTGGTTGAGCTGGTTGAGGTGGCCCATCATCGCGCCGCCGTCGGTCATCAGGTTGTAGCTCCCGGAGATGCCCGTGCTGCCCGGCTCGTACGGGAAGTCCCCCCACCCCCCGATGCGGTCCAGGTCCGTGCCGTCGGCGACGTCGAACAGCCGGTGGCCGATCTCGTGGCAGGCGACGAAGGCGGCCAGCCGCGGGTTGGTGTACTCCGGCCGGCTCGCCAGGCGGCCGACGCTGACCGGCTGGTCGAACGGCCCGGGCGCGAGCCCCGTGGTCGTGAACGGGAAGTCCTGCGCGCCGATCGCCGCGTTCCAGCGCGGGTTGGTCTCGGCCGGATCGCCGTGCACGACCAGCGCCATGTTGGGCGGCCGGTTCATCACGCCGTTGTGACGCGCCACGGTCTCGATGCCGTCCGCCGCGGTGACCAGCCGGACGTCATAGAATCGCCCGTAGTCGGTCTTGTCGAGCGCCGCCTTCAGCTCGGCGACGAACGCCTCGTCGCCGGCGGTGCCGGGTCCTTTGTAGCTCGCGTCGATGCAGAGGAAGATCGTCCCCTTGATCGGCCCTGCCCCCGTGTGCACGACCCGCGTGCAACCGGCGAGCGGGTCTGGCCGCGCGCCCGGCGCGTCGGGGGCGAGAGGCGGGAACGCCCGCCCCACCGCCTCGGCCCAGCCGGTGCGATCGATGCCGCCGAGGAAGCGGCCGAACGCCTCCACCGACGCGCCACGCCCAGACGCCGGCTCGGCAGGGGTCGCCCGCTCGACTGAGTTCGTCCGCACCGGCCCCTGGTTCTTGACCTCGTTGCTCATGATGCCTCCCGGCTCAACCCGGCCTGCGCGGCGTGGTCCGCGTGCCCGCGGCGCGGCGCAGTCCCACCGCCGCCCCGGCAGCCGGCCGGAGCCCGTCGCTCACCCGTTCGCCTACGCCCCGCTGCGCCGCGTGCTGCTTACGCAGCGCCGCCTGCACCCGCGCGTCCACCCCGCCGGCGCTCAACTTGGGGAAGACGTGCGGCCAGACCCGGCGCAGCAGCGCGGAGATCCTCCCGGCCGCCGCCGCGTCGCCGACCTCGGTCTCGAAGTAATAGGCGAGCTGATGCACCTGGCGCGCGAGGCCGCGCACCGCCTCGCCGGCCGGATTGTCCCGCAGCTCGCGCTCGACCGCCTGCTCCGCGCGGCGCAACACCGCCGGCTCGCCGCCGACGATCGCCTCGAGCAGGCTCGCCACCGGCGGCAAGACCAGGGTGCTCGCGCTCTCGGCCATGCCTCGCGCCATCCTCTCGTCCAACCGTGCCAGTATAGCACGGCCGGGGCGAGGCGGGCGCCCGGCCTTGACCCGCACGCAGGCCCCACATAGCGTCGGCGGACTCGCGGCCGACAGCCGCGCAAAAAGGAGCGTTGGATGCAGCCAGGCATGGAAATGGAGATGAAGCTCCGGCCGCCGGCCATGGAGCTGCCCCCCTACCCGCCCAAGTTCATCACCCTCGCCGACGGCTCGAAGCTGGTGATCCGGCCGATCACCCGCGAGGAGATCCCGACCATCCTCGAGACGATCGTGCCGCTGATCCAGGTCGAGAGGGACTTCTACGACATCGTCGCGGCGCGCTTCTACTCGGAGATGCTCGGCATCTTGCGCTACCGGGTCAAGGACGGCTTCTGCCTGGTCGGAACGATCGACGGCGAGATCGCCAGCATCTGCAACAGCCGGCTCATCAACCCCAAGCAGGGGATGAGCTACCACACGATGACCATCGACCGCGGGCTACGCTGCGGCGCGCAGATGTTCGCGGCCAAGATGGAGTACCACATCGAGATCCTCGGCCAGGAAGAGGTGTTCATCGTCGCCGAGAGCCCGATCGGCTTCCGGCGCTGGATGATCGAGTACGAGCTCGAGTACCGGCCGGAGATCTGGCACGAGCTGGGCGGCCCGCCGACCTACGTCCTCACCCGCGAGTTGTACTTCAAGGCCAAGGATCGGCTGGTGACCGGGACCCGGCCGGTGCCTCCTGAGCTGCTCAAGACCGCGGACAAGCTCATCCTCCCGCGTGAGTATCCGCAACTGCCGGGGTGGAAGCGATGAGACAGGTCGGCATCGTTGGTATTGGCACGACGTCGTTCGGCAACCTGAGCGCCTACAAGCTGCAGGAGATCCTCGCCTGGTCGGCCTGCGAGGCGATGGAGGACGCCGGGGTCAAAAAGGGCGGCATCGACCAGGTGATCGTCGGCAACATGAGCGCCGGCCTGTTCAACCACCAGGTCGGCGTCGAGTCGGCGATGGTCTCGATCCTCCACCTCGAGCCGGCGATGGCCGAGCGCGTCTCGAACGGCCCGGCCTCCGGCTCGTCGGCGGTCAAGCTCGCCTACACGACCATCGCCTCGGGCCTCGCCGACGTGGTCCTGGTCACCGGTGGCGAGCAGATGCGCAAGCTGAGCGGCTGGGAAGCGACCGACGTGGTCGCGGCGATGACCCACCCGGACGCCGAGTACCCGTACGGCGTGACCCTGCCGGCGCTGGCCGGCATGTTCACCCGCGCCTACATGGCCAAGTACGGGCTGACCGGCGACCAGCTCGCGCATCTCGCGGTCAAGGCGCACGGCAACGCGATCCACAACCGCTGGGCCCACACCCAGACCCGCGCCGACCACGCGGCGTTGACCTCATCGCCCGACGCGCCGGTCATCAACCCGATGGTCGCCGAGCCGTTGCGCTTCTCCGAGGTCTGCCCGGTCTCGGACGGCTCGGCGTCGCTCATCCTCTGCGCCCTCGAGGTCGCCGACCGCTTCAAGCGGCCGCCGATCGTCATCAAGGGCATCGGCTCGGCCACCGACACGCACTGCGTGCACAACCGCGCCAACCTGCTCGAGCTCAGCGCCGTGCGTCTGGCGGCCGAGCGGGCGCTGAAGATGGCCAAGCTCGGCGTCGGCGACATCGACATCGCCCAGCTGCACGACGCCTTCCTGATCCTCGAGCTGGTGCTCGCCGAGGAGGTCGGCTTCTTCGAGCGCGGCAAGGCGATCGAGGCGGTGCTGCGCGGTGAGACCAAGCCGGACGGCCGGCTGCCGATCAACACCGACGGCGGGCTCAAGGGGCGCGGCCACCCGGTCGGTGGCACCGGCGTCTCGCAGATCTACGAGTTGGTGAAGCAGCTGCGCCGCGAGGCGGAGCCGGAGCGGCAGGTCAAGAAGGACGCGAAGGTCGGGATGGCGGTCAACTTTGGAGGGTTTGGCAACAATGTCGTCTGCACAGTTGTGGCGAAACAATAGCCCGGTCCAGCCGATCGATCATTCGGTCTACGCCAGCCAGTGCCCGGAGTGCGGGGCGATCCATTACCCGTGGGTCCTGTTGTGCAAGCAGTGCGGTGCGCGTCGCTACCCGGAGGACGACACCGAGCTGTTCTGGCGCAAGAAGGGCTACAAGTCGTGGATCAAGGTGCCGCTCGAGGGGCCCTGCCGGTTGGTCACCTGGACGAAGCTGTGGAATCTGTCGATCGGCTTCGACCAGCAGACGCTCGACCTGGCGATCGTCGAGTTCGACAACGGGGTCAAGGCCACCGGCCAGCTGTTCGTCGACCGGCCGAAGGCGGGGATGAACCTGGTCGCGCGACCGGGCGTCATCCGGCGCTACCCGACCCACGACGAGTGGGGCCTGCACTTCGTCAGCGCCTGAGCCGAACAGACGTCCCCCCCCGCGAGGCGGGGGGACGTGTGCGTGACCAAAGAGAAGAGACGCGCGCTCAGTCGAGCTCTTGACCCGGCCGGCGCGGGAAGAGCTTCTCGAGCTTCTTGCCCACGTCGTCGGCGGTGCAGTCCTTGGCGCAGGCCAGCTCGGAGACGAGCAACGAGCGGGCCGTGTCGAGCAGCTTGCGCTCGCCGAACGACAGCTCCTTGTAGCCGCTGACCAGCGACAGGTCGCGGAAGACCTTGGCCACCTCGAAGATCGAGCCGGTCTTCAGCTTCTCGACGTACTCCCGGTGCCGGCGGTTCCAGGTGCCGGAGTCGACGCTGATCTCCTTCTCGCGCAGCACCGAGAAGACCTTGTCCACCTGCGACTCGGTGATCACCTCCCGCAGTCCGACCTGGCGCACGGCGTTGGTCGGCACGAGCACGGTCATCCCGTTGGCCAGGATGCGCAGCACGTAGAACGTCTGCTCGTAGCCGGCGATCTTCTGCTTCTCGATCGCGGTGACCTCCCCAACCCCATGCGCCGGATAAACTGCCTTGTCACCAATCTTGAGGCTGGTCTGCATACGCAAGCGTACCTCCTGACCGCGGCCGCGCCGCGGCGACATGGATGGTGGGTCCGAAAGCCGTTATCGGACTCCCAAACCCCGCTGTTGCGAAAACCTGTTGGCCACCTATTCAGTGCCTCTTCGGAAGTGCGGCTTTATACCACAAATCGAGGCCTCATGGATCAACTGATTGCTGTTTCTTTTAGTTGACCATAAATATTGGTTTTTTTCTTCGCCCGCACGCCCTGATCGGGCCCTGTCGAGCGCGTTGTGTTGATGACTATTGACCAGTCAGCTGGCCCACGGCGCGGCCTCCGAGATAGGTGTGGCGTCGCCGGAGAAGTTGCGCTAGAGGAGCCGCCATGTCGATGAAACGCTCGCGCGCCAGAGCCCCGAGTCGCGGTCGCCGCGACGACGACACCCCGATCAACCTGGGCGGCAAGCCCGCCGCCGCTGAGAAGTCCTGGCAGGAGCTGGTCGGTGACCAGCCCGACGACGCCTTCGTCACCTACGACATGAAGGCCACCTTCGCGAAGGGCGCGCTGCTCAATCACGCCACCTTCGGCAAGGGGGTGGTGGTCCACAGCGACAGCCAGCGCATCGAGGTGCTCTTCGCCGAGGGCAAGAAGAAGCTCGGGCACGGCCTGCGCTGAGCGATCCCGCCGCGCCGGGCTTCCTGATCTCCCCCGCTGTGCTAGTATCCCGGCCGTGAACCGGGCGATGAGATGGAGCAGCGTTGCGCTGGTCGGCCTGACCTGCGCCTGCGAGAAGGTCTCGGTGACCCGGAGCGGCCGCCCGTGCGCCGCCGGCCGCTGCGCCCCCGGGTACGCCTGCCACCCGACCGAGGACACCTGCGTGCCGGCGATCCTGGTCGGCTGCGGCGAGCCGGGCGCCCTCTGCCCGGAGGAGATCGAGACCGGCGACGCCTGCGCGACGCCGGGCAGCTTCATCCCCTGCGGCAGCGCCTACGGCGGCTGCGAGGCCGGCTGCCGCACCTGCCTGCCGAACGGGACCTGGAGCGACTGCTCCTGCCGCACCGGCCAGCTGCTCTCCTGCCGCACCTGCGACGACGACTGCACCGTGACGGTGCGCCATGCGACGCCCGCCTGCCTCTGGGTCGGCGGCGCCTACCAGTGCGGCTACGAGGGCGGATGCGAGGCCGGCTGGGTCGACCGGGACCAGAACACGGCCAACGGCTGCGAGTGCGAGCTGACCAACGGTGCGATCGAGGTCTGCGACGCGGTGGACAACGACTGCGACGGGGAGACCGACGAGGAGAACCCGTGCCCTGGCGCCGCGGTCTGCGTCGACGGCGGGTGCGTGCCGTGCACCGACACCGACGACGACTACTGCGGCCCGAGCTGCGCCCAGTGCGGCGGCACGACGCCGAGCTGCCAAGGTGGCGTGTGCGGCTGCAGCGGCCAAAGCTGCGGCGCCGGCAACTGGTGCGACGCGCCGGTCTGCGCCGTCTGCGGCGATGACGACCCGCTGCACTGCGGCCCGAGCTGCGCGGTCTGCCCGCCGACGCTGCCCAAGTGCGACGGCGGCGTCTGCGTGTGCAGCGGCGCGAGCTGCGGCCCCGGGTTTCGCTGCTCGAGCGACGGCGCCTGCCTGCCGTGCAACAGCGCCGACTACTGCGGGCCGAGCTGCGACCCCTGCCCCGCGGGCCACCCCTTCTGCGCCCCGAGCACCGGCGTGTGCACCTGCCGCGGCGGCACCTGCCCGACCGGCAGCTACTGCCTGGACGGCGCGTGCACGCCCTGCGCCTGCCCGGCGCTCTTCCCGGCCTGCACCGACAACGGCGACGAGACCTTCGCCTGCGACTGCACCGCGGCCAGCTGCCCACACGGCGGCGCCTGCGTCGACGATGGCGCCACCTGCCAGATCAGCGACAACTTCGAGAGCGGGTCGCTGCTGACCGTCTGCCCCGGCTCGGTGCGCAGCTCCTGGGAGCGGGGCACGCCGAACGCCGGCAGCTTCACCAGCTGCCAGAGCGGCACGCACTGCTGGGCGACCAACCTCGACGGCAACTACAACGACTGCGAGTTCTCCTGCCTCGCCTTTCCAACGCTCAACCTCGCCGGCCTCGACGGCACGGTGGAGATCTCCTTCGCCGCGCGTTATCGCTTCGAAGACCGCTACGACGGCGCGACGGTTCGATTCTCACCCGGCGGCAGCACCTGGGTCTTCGTCGCGCCCGACGGCGGGTGGGACACCGCCGCGAACACCGGGATTATCCTCGGCGGCAGCTGCTCGAGCCACTACACCTATCCGAGCCCTGCCTGGCAGGGCTGGGGCAACTACGCCCTCGATGGCGTCATCGGCTGGGTGACCAAGCGGTTCCAGCTCGACTCGCAGACCCACCCGACCCTGTTCACCGACGCCTTCAGCTGGCGGCTGTGGTGCCTGTCCGACGAGAACACCGGCAACCCCGGGTTCCACGTCGACGACCTCGTCATTCGCATCCAGCGCCGCTGAGCATCAACTTTCGCGCTCGGCGCGGGTGATGCCGTAGCGCGACAGGCGGGTGTAGAGCGCCGCGCGCGACAGGCCGAGCTCCTTGGCCGCCTGGCGGACGTTCCACTTCAGGCGGTCGAGCGTTGCCAGCAGCACCTGGCGCTCGAAGCCGTCGAGGATCTGCTTGAGCGAGCCGGTCGAGGTCTCGGCCAGGAGCGCCGCGTTGCCCGAGCGCACCTTGGCCAATCGCTCGGAGAGATCGGCGGCGCCGACCTGGCCGTCGGCGAGCGCCAGGGCCCGACGCACCTCGTTCTCCAGCTCGCGCACGTTGCCCGGCCAGTCGTGGCCGAGCAGGCGCCCGATCGCCTCCTCGCTGAAGCGCTCGCTCGCCGAGGCGCCGGTGATCTGACGACAGAAGTGGTCGACCAGCAGCGGGATATCCTCGCGCCGCTCCCTGAGCGGCGGCACGCGGATCTCGACCACCGCCAGGCGGTAGAGCAGGTCCTCGCGGAAGCGCCCCTCGGCGACCAGCGCCGGCAGGTTGGCGTGCGAGGCGCTGACCACCCGGACGTTGGCCTTCAGATCGACGGTAGCACCGACCGGCCGGTACTCGCGCTCCTGCAGCACGCGCAGGAGCTTGACCTGCATCGTCAGCGGCATCTCGCCGATCTCGTCGAGCAGGAGCGTGCCCCCCTCGGCAGCGGCCACCAGCCCCGGCTTGTCGCGCACCGCCCCGGTGAACGCCCCCTTGCGGTAGCCGAACAGCTCGCTCTCGATCAGGTTCTCCGGCATCGCGCCGCAGTTGATGCTCACGAATGCGCCGGCGGCCCGGCTCGAGCGCTCGTGGATGGCACGCGCCACCAGCTCCTTGCCGGTGCCGGACTCGCCGTAGATGACCACCGGCACATCGGTGTCGGCGAACCGATCGACCAGGCGCAGCGCCTCGCGCAGCTTGTCGGACCGACCGACGAAGCGGGCGAAGCCCTTGCCGACGCCGACGGTCGGCCCCTCCTCGCGCAGGCGGCGCAGCGCCGCCTCGGCCTCGGCGGCGTAGCTGGCCGCCTCCTGCTCGAGCTGGGCGTTGAGCTGCGCCAGCCGCGCGTTCTGCTCCTGCAGCCGGCGCTCCTGCTCGCGCGTCTGGGCGAGCAGGCGGGCGTTCTCGAGCGCGATCGCCGCCTGATCGGCGAACGACTCGCACAGCTCGACGTCCTCGTCGCCGAAGGCCCGCTCCTGAAAGCGGTGGTCGAGGTAGAGCGCGCCGATCACCGGGTCGCTGTCGCGGGTGGTGGCGCGCAGCGGCACACAGACGACCGAGCGCACCTTGAGCACCGCGACGCTGGCGGCGCCGGCGAAGCGCTCGTCCTCCTGGGCGTTGGTGGTCAGGATCGCCTCGCCGCGGCGCAGCGCCTCGCTGGCGATCGAGCGGCTGATCCGCTGCCGCCCGTCCTCGAGCGACTGGCGATCGAAGTTGCGCGCTACCGCGACGCGCATCGCGCCACCCTCGGCCAGGAGCAAGAAGCCGCGCTCGGCGCCGAGCAGCTCGATCGCCGTGTCGACGATCTGCTCGAGCAGCGGCTCGACCTCGTGCTCGCGCGCCAGCCGGCGGTTGATGGCCAACAGACGTCGATAGGCCGTGCTTCCCAAGCGAGTCCCTCCTCCGTCGCTCACCGTCCGCCGCAGCTCGGCGGCCAGCTCGCGCCGGCGCCGCCGGCCGAGATAACCCGCGTGCCACCCAGGCGGCAGAGTCGCGAGCAGCGCCGCGAGCCGCTCCTGCGCCTGCTG
>JBFYZW010000651.1:0-2551 GCA_041309305.1 Deltaproteobacteria bacterium
GAGCAGCGCCGGTTGCACCGGCAGCGCCGGGGGCGCGTGCGCGAGCTGCGGCGGCTGCGTGGTCAGCCGGCCGGACGACGTGCGCCAGCTGGTCAAGGCCGGCGCCAGCCGCATCGGCGCGGCGGCCGGACACGGCGCGCCGGCGGCCGATCTCGCGCCGCTCATCGATCACACGCTGCTCAAGGCCGACGTCACGCGCGACGAGCTGAAGACGCTGTGCGACGAGGCGCGCCAGTGGGGCTTCGCCACCGTCTGCGTCAACTCGGCCAACGTGCGCTACTGCGCCAGCCAGCTCGAGGGGGCGCACACCCGGCCGATCGCGGTGGTCGGCTTCCCGCTCGGCGCCGCGACCGCCAGCGCCAAGGCCTACGAGGCGCGCGAGGCGGTGCGCAACGGCGCGGCCGAGATCGACATGGTGCTCAACATCGGCGCGCTCAAGGGGCGTGACTACGGCCTGGTGCTCGACGACATCATCGCGGTCGTCCAGGGCTCGGCGCCGAAGCCGGTCAAGGTCATCCTCGAGACCGGCACGCTGACGCATGACCAGAAGGTCATCGCCTGCGCGCTGGCCAAGGTCGCCGGCGCCGCCTACGTCAAGACCTCCACCGGCTTCGGGCCGGGGGGAGCGACCGTCGAGGACATCGCGTTGATGCGCGAGATCGTCGGCCCGGAGATGGGCGTCAAGGCCTCGGGGGGCATTCGCACCGAGGACGACGCGCGGCGGATGGTCGCCGCCGGCGCGACGCGCATCGGCGCCAGCGCCTCGGTGGCGATCGTGCTGGGCAAGAAGGACGAGCCGAAGCGCAAGCTGAAGGTCGTCGGCGGGTACTGATCCGGCGACGGAGAGGAGCGCGGCGCGATGGGGGTGACCGATGAGCTCGGGGTGGGCGGAGCCTTGGTCCTCCTGCTCGCCGTCAGCATCGCCGGGTGCGTGCTGCAGCGGCCGGCCAAGCCGGCGCCGCCGTTCGCTGCGGTCGTCGGCCCGCTGATCATCGCCCACCGCGGCGGATCGCTCGAGGCGCCGGAGAACACGCTCGGTGCGGTGCGCCACGGCATCGCCAGCGGCGCCGACTGGCAGGAGATCGACGTGACGTTGAGCCGCGACGACGTCGTCGTGGTGATCCACGACGACACGCTCGAGCGGACGGCGGGCGTCCCGGGCCGGGTCGAGGAGCTGACCGCCGCGCAGCTGGCCGCGATCGTGGTCGGCAACCCGCGCTGGTCGGAGAGTGGGCTCGGCCGGCTGCAGGGCTTGGGCGTCGCGCCCCCCGCGTTCGGCCCCGAGTGGGCCGGCGAGCGCGTACCGACGCTCGCCGAGGTCCTCGCCCTCGAGGGCGGCAGGTTGATGATCGAGCTGAAGACCACCGAGCGACGGCGGACGTTGGTCGAGAAGACCCTCGAGGCGGTCTACCGCGCCGGCGCCGCCGACCGGGTGGCGCTGGGCAGCTTCGACGCCGAGCTGTTGCAGTTGGTCGCGCTGCGTGATCCGAGCCTGCCGCTGGTCGCCATCGTCGAGGATCTCGCCGGTGTCGAGGCGATGCAGGGCCTGACGCCGACGGTCATCGCGGTCGCCGCCGACCGAGCGGCCGAGGTGTTGCCGCACCTGTCCGGCTCGACGGCGGTGTGGGCCTGGACCGCCTACACGGTCGACCAGGCGGTGGCGCTGCGCGACCTCGGCGTCCACGGCATCATCACCGACGCGCCGGCAGCGGTCGTCGGCGCGCTGCGCGCCGAGATCGACCCCTACGTCCGGCCGACGACGCCGTGAGCTTCAAGCAGGGCTGGGTCACCGCCAAGCTCGCCTTGCGCCGGCGCCGCCGGCGTTGGCGACGGCTGCTGATCGTCGTCGTCGGGCTGGTCGCCGGGCTCGAGGCCGCCTACCTGCTCAAGCGCCGGCCCGACTGGGCCGCGCTGCAGCGGCAGGTGCCCAGGTCGCTGGTCATCCAGGCCTACGAGGCCGACCGCCGGCTCGACAAGAGCCTGGCCAGGCCGCGCTGGTATCCGGTGCCGCTGGCGTCGATCCCGGAGCGGGTGCACAAGGCGGTGATCGCGGCCGAGGACGCGCGCTTCTACCAGCACGCCGGCGTCGACTGGATCGCCCTGAAGGACGCGTTGATCGAGGCGGCGCGGACCCGCCGGCTGCGCGTCGGCGCGAGCACGATCACGCAGCAGACGGTCAAGAACCTGATCACCGGCACCGAGCGCTCGCTGCTGCGCAAGTGGCACGATCTGGTCTTTGCGTTCTGGATGGAGCGGCGCCTGACCAAGGCGCGCATCCTGACGCTCTACCTCAACGTCGCCGAGCTCGGTGAGGGGATCTTCGGCGTCGAGGCGGCGGCGAAGGCCTACTGGAACAAGTCGGCGGGCGAGCTGACCGCCGAGGAGGCGATCGAGCTGGCGGCGACGCTGCCCAGCCCCCGCCGGCACAACCCGGCGACCCGCACCGAGCGCTTCCTCGCCCGCGTCGAGAAGGTGCGCGGCTTCGTCGCCGAGTTCGGCTGGGCTGAGGCCGCCCCGGCGGCGCCGGCGCCGGCGCCCGAGCCCCCCGGCG
>JBFYZW010000652.1:0-6638 GCA_041309305.1 Deltaproteobacteria bacterium
AGCTTCGCGCGTTGGCGCGCCGGCGTGCCGCTCGAGGTCGCCACCGCCGGCGTCTGCGCCGAGCCGGCGCTGCACTGCGTCCCCTGGCCCGAGCCGGTCCACGATGGGCCGGCGGTCTACGGCGAGCTGGTCGGCCCGCCCGACAGCGTCACCCGCACCTGGTGGTTCGTCGCCGGCGACGACGTCTACCAGCTCTCCGGCGTCTGGCCGGCGACCGCACACGAGCGCGTCGCGCCGGCGGTGGCCGCCACCTTGGCCACCGTCCGCACCCCGACCGCCGCCGATCGCGCGGCGTTGATCATCGAGCGGCTTCGGGCGGTGGTCGCCGAGGCGGAGAGCCTCGCCCGGCTGGTCGAGCGGACCGGCAGCTGCTGGCCGGCGCCGCTCGTCGCGCAGCGCAACGACTTGTCGCCCGACGCGCCGCTCGCCGCCGGGGAGTGGCTCGTGATCTGCCGCGCCGAGCCGTGGGAGTAGTGACGGGCGACGGCGGTCGGAGCGCGGTGCGTCACTTCCACATCTCCGGAAGGTTGTCGTCTCGGCGTCGATGTGGCTGGATTAGTCTGCCGGCCTTCGCGCCTACCGCGGTGGGTGTCGGTGTCGCGGGGGGAAGGGCTACGGCGGAGGGGACGATGATGGGTCACGGCCTGCGTTCGATGATGCTTCTCTGGGGTAGCGCGTTGCTTGGTGTCGGGTGCGGTGAGGGAGCGCGCAGCGACGACGTGGCCGGCGCAGATGGTGACGGATCAGGGGGAGACCACGTGCCGTCCGCGGTGGCCTGTACGCTTGCGACGAGCGCCTCGCTCTGCGGCGGTGCCGATCTCTGCGCCGACGGGTTCTGCTGCGACACGGCCTGCGATGGTCCCTGCGAAGCCTGTGACTTCACGGGCCTGGAGGGCGTGTGCTCACCGATCCCGGAGGGCGAGGACCGAGACGACGAATGCGCGGCTGACGCTCCAACGACCTGCGGTGGGACCGGCTGGTGCGATGGTGCGCGAGCCTGTGCGCGCTACGGCGTCGGCGCTCCCTGCGGAACAACGACGTGCGCGGTGGACTCTTGCGACGGAATGGTTTTCTACGACTACCCGACGGAGTGCGTCTCGACCTGTGATGGCGTGGGTGGCTGCACGGGCTGTGTTTGCAGCGCGACCGAGACGACGTGCACACCCGGCAGCGGCAACACGTGTTGTGTGGCGTCGTGTGATCCGGCGCTCGGATGCGCCACCACAGCCGGAGCCTGTGCTGATCAGTGCACGACGTCAACCCTCGCGGTCGGTTGGTCGTGCAGCGGATGCGGAGCCGCCTTCGCGGTGGGCACCTGTACCGGTGGACTCGTTCACACCTGCACCGCGAGCGAGCACATCTCGTGTGCCGAGGTCTCCTGCGCGGGGGAGGTCTTCACCTGCTCCGAAATTGGCGCCAGCTGGGCGTGGCGGACGAGCTCTACGTGTGCTCGCCTGAGCCTCTTGGCCGACAGCCTCGCGTTTGGCGAGACGACGGTCGGTGGAGCCGGTGAAACGCTGACCGTGGTGGTCACCAACGCCGGCGATCAGACCACCGGGATCGTCGAGGTGTCGGCTCCAGGGTCTCCCTTCGCGGTCGTTGCCGATGCCTGTAGCGGACAAACCCTGGCTGGGCATCAGTCTTGCTCGGTTGAGGTGCGCTTCTTGCCAACCTCTTCAGGGACCTTCGGGGGGAGTTTGACCGTCACTGCAACGCCGGGCGGCAGTGTGGCCTGCGCGCTCTCCGGCGTCGGCGTCGATGGGCAGGTCGACCCGAGCAACCTTCAACTGACCCACCTCGACAACCGGCGACAGCTCGTCGTCTCCTTCGACGCCGGGATCCTCAACGGCGGCGCTGGCGGCTGCAAGCTCCAGATCTCCGTCGATGGCGGTGGATACCAGGACCTGACCCTCTTCGATTTCAACTGCGACGAGGACCTGAGCGCCGCGCCAATCTGGCTACCCTCGCCGTTCGTCCCCTGGTCTTCAGTTGCGGTCCGGCTCGTCAACGCGTTCAGTCAGGTCGTCGGCGTCTTCCCCGAGACCGTCGACTGCGTGCCCACCGCCGGGTCCAGGGTTTCGACGCCGGAGGTCGACGAGGATTGCAACGGGAATTGGAATAACTCCGCGCCGCTCGTCGAGCGTGCGCGTGTCTATTGCGACCACCCCGCCTGCGGCACCATGTGCAACATCTTCACCAGCTGCGCGGATGTGACCTGTTCCGAAGGGGTCTGCACCGACTTTCGCTATCTCGACTCGACCGGTTGCGCGGCGGGCACCCACAACTGGGAAGCCTGGTGCGAGGTCAACACGACCCAGTACTTCTGACCGTGCGCGGCGAAAAAAAACGCGGGGTCAACCCGAAGGCCAACCCCGCGTCTTTTCTCTGGTAGCGGGGCCAGGATTTGAACCTGGGACCTTCGGGTTATGAGCCCGACGAGCTACCTGGCTGCTCCACCCCGCAACAAGCGGGCGGACTGTAGTGATCTCCCGCGACGAAGTCAAGCGCCAGCTTCGCCGGCCAAAAACTGTCGGGTCTGGGGGAGGGGGTGCTAGACTCGGCGCACCTGGGACTACCCTGGGGAACGGAGGGCCTTTGGCCGCGGAACCGACCGCTCCGACCGAGGTCGGCTCGAGCCCCGAGTCGTCGGTGGTGCTCGAGGTGCCGCTCGGGTTCGCGCTGAGCTTCATCAGCGGCCGGGGACTTCTGACCACGCGCGACCGCCGGCTCGGGCCGGTGGAGCTCAAGACCCTCGAGCTCGAGATCCCGCGCATCGCCTTCCCGTTCGACGTCACCGGCGGCGCCGAGCGCTTCAAGACCCACCGTTGCCTCTTGCGCCACCTGGTCTTCGGCGTCGATGCCGACGGGTTGAGCAACCTGCTGCGCCGCACGGACCTGGTGCGCCATGGCTTCGTCGAGCTGAAGGCGGCCTTCCGCGACGGTTTCGTCGAGCTCACCGGCCGCTTCGCGGTCGGCGAGCACCAGGCCGATTTCACCTTCCGCGCCGCGCTGCTCGTCCGCTCGCCCGAGGAGCTGAACGTCGTCTTCTTCGACGCGCGCGTCTACGGCTGGCTGCCGGTGCCGGCGGCGCTGTTGCCCGAGTTCTTACGCCGCGCGCTGGCGCTCTCCTTCTTCGCCGGCGGGCGCGCCGGGGCGTGGACCGTGCGGCCGATCGAGCGCTTCCTGCGCGAGACGATGCCGCGCAACGGCTGGAAGGTGCCGGATCTGAGCCACGCCAACCTGGTCGCCGCCGAGGTGGCGCGCGGCCAGCTGGTGATCGTCGCTGGGCCGGAGGGGGAGCCGACGCCGCGGCAGATCCTCGAGCGCGAAGCGCCGGCGGCGGCGGTGCGCGCCGGCGAGGGGGTGGCGACCTACAGCCGCGCCGAGGAGGCCCTCGGCCGCGGCGACATCCAGACCGCCTACGAGCTGTTCCGCGAGACCACCGACGACGAGCGGGGCGGGCCGTGGGCGCGCGAGCGCCTGCTGCAGATCGGCGCCGCCGACCCGGAGCTGGCGCTCGAGACCCGGCAGCTGGCCGAGGAGGTGCTCGCCCGCGACGCCGAGGACATCCAGGCGTTGCTCGCCCTCGCGGCGATCGCGATGCGCGAGCGCTCGTGGGGAGAGGCGACCAATCGCTACGAGGCGCTGGCCGAGATCGCGCGCAAGCGGCGCGAAGGGTTCGACGCGGTCGCCGCCGAGCTGGCCGCCGCCGGCGCGGCGACGCCGATCGACCCGGCCGGCGCCCTGGCCGCCTACGAGCGGGCCGCCGCTCGGGCGCGCGACTCGCTCACCGCTCACCGGGCGCTGTTCGATCTGCGTCGCGCCGCAGGGGATTGGCAAGGAGCGGCGCTGACCGGCGAACGGCTGGTCAAGCTCGAGAGCGAGCTCGGCCGGCGCGCCGGTGTGCACCGTGACCTCGGACACGTCTACCGCGCGCAGCTCGGCGATCTGAAGCGGGCGCGGCTGCACTTCGAGCGCGCGCTACGCCTGGCGCCCGATGACCCCGGCTCGCTCGAGGGGCTGGCCGAGACCTACGCGGCGCGCGGCGAACCGGCCCGCGCCGCGTCCTACCTGGCGCGGCTGGCCGAGCAGGCCGAGGCGTCACAGGACCAGTCGCGCATCGTCGCGTTGAACCTGCGCCTCGGCGAGATCTGGGAGCGTTGGCTCGGCGATCTGGAGAGCGCCGCCGGTCGCTACTACCGCGTGCTCGACGCCGACCCGCGCAATCGCACCGCGCGGCTGCGCTTGGCCAAGCTGGCCGAGGATCGCGGCGAGGTGGCGCGGGCGCGGACGCTGTACGAGGATCTGCTCGCGGTCGAGGAGGAGCGCGGCGATCCGGAGGCGATCCCCGACCTGGTGGCCGCCTACACCCGGCTGGCGCGCGTGACCCTGACGGTCGAGGGCCCGACGGCCGAGGCGATCGCCTGCCTGGAGCGAGCCGTCGAGCTCGACCCGCGCAACCGGGCGGCGCGCGACGAGCTGGCCCGCGTGCTGCGCGAGCGGGGCGAGTGGAGCCGCCTGATCCACCTGCTCGAGGAGACGGCCAAGGTGGCGGCCACGCCCGAGGAGGTGCGCCGGTCGCGTATCGCCGCGGCGCAGCTCGAGCTGCACCAGCGCGACGACCGACGGGCCGCGCGACGGTTGCTCGAGGAGGTCCTCGCCGAGCGCGCCGACGACGCCGAGGCGCTCGAGCTGCTCATCCCGATGCTCGAGAGCGAGGGCGACCTGGTCGAGTTGATCGACCGCCTGGTCGCCGCCGCCGACGTGACCACCGAGCCGGTGCGCCGAGCCGACTACCTCTATCGCCTGGCGATGGCGCGCGAGGCGATGGGCATCGCCGCGGAGGAGCGGGCCCGCGACCTCGGGCGCGCGCTGGACGCCAATCCGTACCTGCGTCGCGCCGCCGAACGGCTGGTGACCCTGGCCGAGGCGCAGCAGGATCCACCCCGGCTGGCCCGCGCTCTCGAGCGGCTGGCGGTCGCCGCCGACGACCCGGCGACCCGCGCCGACGCGTGGCTGCGCCGCGGGGTGCTGCTCTGGCGCGAGCTCGGGCGCGAGGAGGAGGCGCTGGTCACGATCCGCGAGTCGGTGCGGGTCAACCCGAACAACCTGACCGCGTGGACCGCCCTCTCCCGCCTGGCCGAGAAGCAGGGCGATCTCGACACCGCTCGCCAGGCGCTCGAGCAGGCCCTGCTCCAGGCGGCGAAGAGCGGCGGCAACCGCGCGCCGCTGCACGAGCGGCTGGCGGAGCTGGCGCGCCAGGCCGACGACACCGCGGCCGAGGCGCACCACCTGCGCGAGGCGTTCGCCGCCGGTTTGCGCTCTGACGCGCTGGCCGAGCGGCTGGTCCTCGTGCTCAGCAAGCAAGGGAAGCGCGAGCTGGCGGCCCAGCTGCTCGAGGAGTGGGCGGCGCAGGGCGAGGACGGCGGGTTGTGGCTGCAGGCCGCCGAGGTGCGGCGGTCCCTGGGCAACTTCGACCGGGCGACCGGCATCCTGCGCCAGGTGATCGCGCTCGGCCACGAGGAGGCGCTCGCGGCGGCGTTCGCCCTCGAGAAGCTGGCCGGTGAGCGTCATGACCACGCCGCGGTCGCCGAGGCGCTGCAGGTGCAGCTGGCGGCGGCGGCCGAGCCGAACGTCGAGCTGCTCGAGCGCCTGCTCGCCGCGCAGCTGCAGCTCGGTGAGCCGGGTGGGATCGAGATCACCTGCCAGCAGCTGCTCGAGCTCGATCCGTTCATCGTCAGCGCCCACCAGGCGCTCGCTCACCTCGCCGAGGAGCGCGGCGCGTTCAGCGACGCGCTCAGCCACTACTGGACGCTGGTGCGCGAGTCACCCAAGGACCGCCTCGATCGGCCGGCGCGGCGGCGGGTCTTCGAGCGCGCCGCCGGGATCATGCACGAGCTCGCCCCGGAGAAGCTCGCGGCGCTGCGCGCGGCGTTCGACGAGGAGTTCCCGGAGGCACCGCCGGACGCCCTCGCCCGGCCGCTCGGGCAGCTGCTCGACGCGGAGCAGGCGTGGACCACCGCGCTGGCGCTGCGCGAGGAGCAGCTGCGCCTGGCGGCGCCGGCTGAGGCGGTGGGCCACCGGCGGCAGATCGCCGAGCTGCTCCACCGGCGACTCGGGCGGGGCGAGGAGGCGATCCCCTACTATCAGGACGTCATCGCCAGCCAGCCGCACGACATCGCCGCGCGCGAGGCGTTGGTCGAGGTCTTCACCGCGCTCGGTCGCTGGGGCGATCTGGGCAGCCTGTTGTTCGCGATGAGCCACCTGGTCAACGAGCCGGTCCAGGTGCTCGACTACGGGCTGCGTAGCGTCGAGATCTACGCCGACCGCGTCGGCGATCCGACCGCCGCCAGCGATGTGCTGCGCGCGTTGGTCGGGATGGCCGGCGCCCACGCCGACGAGCGGTTGAGCGCGGCGTTGCGTCGCCACGCGATGTGGTCGGAGCTGGCGGTCTACCTCGAGAAGCAGGTCGAGGCTGAGCCCGACCCCGACGACCCCCGCTTCGCCGAGCTCATCGAGGTGGTCAGCGCCCGCCTCGAGGACCCGAACTGGGCGGCCGCCTGGTGTGGACGGATGGTCGAGGCCTTCCCGACATCGGACACGGCGTGGCATCAGTACCTGACGCTGCTCGCCCAGCA
>JBFYZW010000653.1:0-27126 GCA_041309305.1 Deltaproteobacteria bacterium
CGGCGCGCAGCGCCTGGCGCACCGCGCGCACCACCTCGGCGGCGCGCGGTTCTTCCTCCGCGCGGAGCGACCGCGTCCGGCCCACGCCGAGCTCGATCACCCGCGGCGACCTGCGCCGCCGGCGCAGCAACGCCGCGATCGCGTCGAGGAGACTAGCCATCGTTGACCTCCGCCGGGACGATCAACCCACGGCGCCGGCCGCTTGGCAACCCTGCCGACGCGCGCGAACGGGCAGCTCAGTAGCCGTTCAGCCGGTAGCGAAACAGCTCGACGCCGGTGAGCTTCCCCGGGGCGAGCGAGCCGAGGTACTCGAGCGCACCGTGCCCCTGGTCGGCGCCGAGGTTCGGGGTCACCAGGCAGTGCTCGTCGGTCTCGCACAATCCGTTGTCGTTGCCGATGAAGTCGCCCGACAGCTCGACCGCGTTCTGCAGATAGGTCGAGACGCACTTGGCGGAGGTCCAGTCGCCGTTCGCGCCGTTTGGGTTGGTGCAGATCGCCTCGCTCGTGTAGCCGGGGTGCTCGCAGACGCCCGGGCTCCAGGTGGCGCCGGCGATCGTCGCACAATCGCCGGCCTCCGCCACGGTCCAGAGGTGGACGAGCACGTCGTCGCCGCCCGGCAGTGCGAGGCCGTCGCAGACCGGCGTCGGCTGGGCCCGGCAGCTCGCGTCCCAGAGTCGGCAGCTCTCCGCCGCTCCGCACGCGCCCAACGCGGTGGGGTGCGGGAAGGAGCTGCCGGCGGCGCCGAAGCCGCGCTGCGGCGTGTCGAAGTCGGTCCAGTTGTCGATCGCCGCGTGATCGATGACGCCGTCCAGCAGCGCCGCACCGCTGTCGCCGGACGGCATCAACACCAGCGCGTCGTTGAGCTCGATCCCCTCCGCCAGGACGGCGGTCGAGCTGCCGTTGTTGGCGCAGCTGCTATCCACCAGGCCCGGATAGCCCCCGGTCTCGGAGACGTGGCACGGCACGTTCGCCAGCTCGTCGACCAACAACGAGCCGGAGAAGAAGCCGTAGGCGGAGTCCACGAGCTCGATCCCGACCCCGTTCTGCGGCACCGCCAGATTGTGGAAGGTGACGTTGGTCGCCGCGCTCAGCGTGACGCCGCCGCCCCCGCCGCCCCCGCCGCCGACGCCGTTGCCGCCGGAGACCAGGTTCATCACCGAGACCCCGTCGCGGCCGGCGAGGTAGAAGCCGGACCCGTCGGCGTTGAGCACCGTCGCGTTGACCAGCAGGTCGTGGTCGCCCAGCTCGATGCCGGCGTCGCCGGCGCCGAGCACGGTGACGCCGACGAAGCGGTTGTTGGCGTTATCCCAGGTGACTCCGTTGCGATTGAGGATCGCGTGACCGCTCGAGTTGCTGATCACGAGGTCCGCGAAGGTGTTGTCGTATGAACGGCCGCAGTAGTCACCGATGAACAGGCCGGCCCCGGTCGGGTCGGTCGAGTCGGCGATGCGCACGCGGCGCAGGATGTTGCGCTCGCCGCCGTTGAAGGTCACGCCGTACTCCGCGTTGCCGACCGAACGCAGATCCTCGAACAACCCCGCGGTCGAGCCGCACAGGTCGAAACCACGCGCCAGCGTGGGCTCCGACCCCTCGCCCCGCAGCGTGACGTTGCGCGCCGTCATGTAGCGAACATCGCGGAAGAACAGGCGGGAGAAGCCGCCCGGGTAGCTGACGTCGTAGCGCCCCTCCAACCAGAGGAAGGCGAGGTCGTTCGCCGCGACGAGGTTCTCGTCGTCTCCCGCGCTGCCGGTGACCTCGGTGCCGCTCAGCGTCGCCGGGCCGAGCGTCACCAGCGCCAGGCGGGAGCCGAGGAAGCGCAACGGCGCGCTGCGGACCACGTCGCCTGGCACGACGAAGATCGTCCCGGGTGCCGCGTCGAGCCCCGGCGTCGTCTCGGTCACCTCCTGGATCGGGTTCGACCACCAGGTGTCCGGGTCGGTCAGCGCGACGAGGTCGCGGTCGTCGGTGACCTCGACGCGGAGCGGCGCGAAGCCCGAGCCGTCGGGAATCAAGAGGTCGGCGAGCCCCCGCCCCTCGTAGGTGCGCAGCGAGCGGAAGACGATCCCGCTGTCGCTGGCGTAACAGTGCCACGCCAGCGCCAAGCTCGAGTCGTGCGCGACCAGCCCGCCACAGTCGGCGATCATCGGCAACGCGACCTGGCGCAGCTCGCCGGCGTGCAGGCACTCGAGGTAACCGCGCGGGCCGTCGACGTCCACATCACACAACGCGCCGCTGCCGCTGAACGGGTCCGGGCCGTCGTTGGCGACAAACTCGAGCCACTGCGCACCGGCGCCCGCGTTGGGGTAGACCGGCGCGGCGACGATCGCCGCACAGGTGACCAGCACGTCGTCGACGTCAGCGGCCGGCATCACGCCGCGGCCACGGACCACGCCACAGCCGATGCCCTGGCTGACCGAGGTGACGCGCACCAGGTAGGGCGTCCCGGCGACGACCGGTTGCGCGAAGGTGTAGGTGCCGTGGCTCTCCCGCGTCACCGGGGCGCCGTCGTTGAGCGCCAGCGTCACCGTCTCGCCGGCCGGCAGGGCCACGGTCACGGTGACCCGGAAGCTCCCGGTCGTGCCTCCGCCGTCGCCGCCGTCGCGATCGCCGAAGCGGAACTCGACCGATTGGTAGAGGCAGGCCGGCGCGGCGGCGAGGAGCAGACACGACGACGCGCGGAGTAGACGCAGCGGGTGGGCCATCGAACGAGTCTACCCGATCCCGCGCCCGCTGCCGACCGCGAGCGCGCGCCTCCGGGGCCCGCGCGCGGGCCCCGTGACGACGGCAGGCCGGCCCCCGACGACAGCCGAGTTGCCGGCATCCTGCCGTCGGACGTATAGACGGCGCGTGGGTGGATGATGGTCGAGGCCAACGCGTCGAGTGTGATGCGGCGCCTGCGGCGCCGCACCTGGGAGATCATCGGGCCGACGCGACCGGGCGACACGGTCAGTCGCCTGTTCGACATCGGCATGAACCTCCTGATCGCCGCCAACGTGGTGGCGGTGATCGTCTCGACGGTCGGCGATGTCTACGACCGCCACGCAGACCTCCTCGATCCGTTCGAGGCCTTCTCGGTGCTGGTCTTCGCGATCGAGTACCTGCTCAGCGCCTGGAGCTGCATCGAAGACCCCCGCTACCCCGAGCCCTGGCGCGGCCGCTGGCGCTACCTGCGCTCGCCGCTGGCGCTCTTCGATCTCCTCGCCATCCTGCCCTTCTTCATCGTCTGGCTGCCGATCGATCTGCGCTTCATGCGCGCGCTGCGCCTGCTGCGTCTGCTCCGGCTGTTCAAGGGGGCGCGCTACTCGGCCGCGCTGCAGACGCTCGGCCGGGTGGTGCGCGCCGAGCAGCACAACCTGGTCGGCGCGTTGGTCGTCATCGCCGTTGTCGTCGTGATGGCCGGCTGCCTGATGTACTTCGCCGAGCGGGACGCGCAGCCGGACCTGTTCAGCAGCATCCCCGAGGCGATGTGGTGGGCGGTCGCGGTGCTGGTCAAGCTGCGGGTGACGACCATCGAGCCGGTCACCGGGCTGGGCAAGGGCCTGGCGGCGTTCCTCGCCTTCTGGGGCGTGATCGTCATCGCGTTGCCGGCGGCGATCCTCAGCTCCGGCTTCATGGCCGACCTGCGCCGCCGCCGCGCCGGGGACCGGACCACCTGTCCGCACTGCGGCGGCAAGCTGGAGTGACGCAACGCGGCCTGCCGCCGCCTGCTGTCGGCCCGCCCGGGAGCGCTCGCGCGCTGCCGCGCGGCGCCCCCGTCAGGGAACGATCCCGCCGGTCACCTCGCCGGCGCCGGTCAGGGTCGGCGGCGGATGGCTGCTCGGACTGGTGTCGACGATGTCCCCGCTGCCGAAAGGCGCCAGCGCGTAGTCGAACAGCCACTCGCCAACCAGCCCGGGCTCGCCGAAGAGGCTATGGCCGACGCGCTCGCCGGCCAGCTGCGTCTGGGTTCGCGCGACGGTCCAGAGGCGCAGCTCGTCCACCGCGAAGCTCGAGTTGGGCTCCTCCGCGACGCCGCCCAGGGTCAGCGGCCAGTTGTTCGAGATGGTGACCCCGCCGAACGCCGGGACGGTCTCGGTGTCACGCTGGTTGCCGTCCACGTAGAGCGTGAAGGTCGTGGCCGAGCTGCGCACCACGCCGATCTTGTGACTCGTGTTGGGCTGGATGTTGTTCGCCGTGATGTTCACAGAGTTCGACCCGTCCGTGAAAGTCGCAGTGAGGGCGTTCGACAACCAGCTCAACCGATAGCCTGGGTTCCCACCGCCCCCCCCACGGTCGAGGACCGTGGTCAACGCGGAGGTGCCGGGGAGGATCCTCAGCCACAGCTCGATCGTGAAGTCGGGCTCCACGTTGAAGTCGTCGTGCGTGGCGAAGCCGACGTTCCGCATCGCCCCGGTGGAGAAACCGAAGACGAGGCCCCACTCCGGCGTCGGCCCGGTGCAGTCGTCCTTGCACCAGCCGCCCGCGCCGTCGTCGCAGACCTCGAGCGGGTCGGGGTTGCCGTCGTGGTTGCACTGCGGCTCGGCGCAGATCGTAGCGCCCGGGTCGCACAGGTATGGCGGCAGGCAGTCGCCGTCCGCCGTGCAGGCGTTGGTGCAAGTCGTCGCCGACGCGTCACAATGGTTGCCGGGCCAGATCCCGGCGCACAGCGCGTCGACGCAGACGCACTCGCGGACGGTGTTGTCGAGGCGAGCAGGGTTGTTCGTTGCGACGCGGCACTCGAGCCCCGAGTTGCAGGACAGCCCGCAGTGGACGCAGGTCGGTTCGGAGGACCCGTTGAAGCTCAGGATCTCCGTGCACCAGCCGGTTTCGGCTCCGGTTCCCGTGACGAGAGCACACGACTCGCCGACGAGGATACAGCTGGCCGCGCAGACGTTCTGCGACGCGCTCTGTTGGACGCACCTGCCACCGCCGCACGGTGTGTGGTCGGTGCAGCTGCAGCTCGAGGCCTGGTCGAGGGGCACGAAGGGCCCGGCCGGGTTGTCTTCGACCTGACAGCTCTGCAGGTCGCAGCCGAGCGGACAGGGCACACAGACCTGGGCAGGATCGGGTATCCCGTCGGCGTTCATGTCCGCGCCGCTGACCCAACCGCACAGCGCCGGCGGCGGCGCCGGGCAATCATCATCGGTCATGCATTTCGGTCGGCAGCCCCAGCTCGAGGCGGAGAGCTGGACGCAAGCCGACGATGCCGGGCAGCCGAGCTCCTCGCAGCTCGCGCAGCGAAACCCATTGGCGAGCGCAGGATCCTCGAGGCAGACCAGCTCCCCGGCGCACGGGGCGCTGGCGCACGGCCCGTCGGCGCTCCCCGGCGGCCAACAGCGCGCGGGCTGGCCGGTGCAGGTGAAGCCGTCCGGGCAGTCGCCGGGCCCGCACGTCACGTCGCGGACGCAAACTTTGGGCGTCTCGGGGGCAAGCGTCAGGCAAATGAAGTCGGCGGCGCAGTCGTCGTCGGTGTCGCAGCGAAACGCCGCGGAGTCGGGCTCCGGCGGCGAGACGGTGCAGGCGGCGAACGACGACACTCCGAGCATGACGAGCAGGCTTCGCTTCACGGTGCTCCTCCGAACCGGGACGGTGGCCCCGGCAGGGGGATACACGAAAACGGTCCCGCCTGGCAACGCGGTTGCGCGGCCAGCGCCTCAGCGCACCATCCCGCCGGCGACCTGACCCGCCGCCGCCTGGAGCGTGGCGGCGGTGGCGCTCGTGTCGATGACCTCGCCCAAGGTCGCCTGCCGGGTGTAGTTGAACAACCATTCGCCGACCAACCCCGACTCCTGCGAGTGCTGGCAGCGGGGTACCGTCGTGCCGGTCCGGTCGGCGGACCACAGACGCAGCGCATCGACGGCGAAGGCGGCCACCCGCTCGGTGCCTGTCGCCCCCAGCGTGAGGGGGAACGTGTTTGGCAGCGCGGCGGCCGGCGCGGTGGTGGTCGGGCTCCCCGAGCTCGCATCGTCGACGTACCAGTGCACCTGTGAGCCGTTGCGCACCAGCATGACGCGATAGACCTGCCCCAGGCTGAGCGTGTCGCTCGTCACCGTCGCCGTGTTGCTCTCGTCGGAGATCTCGGCGACCAGCTGCGAGTTCACCCAGGTGATGCGGTACCCCGGGTCGGTGGCGTTCGGCCCGCGCTTGCGCAAGATCGGCATCGGGGTGGCACCGTCGGCGTCCAACCGCAGCCAGAGCTCGATGGTGTACTGCACGCCCATGTCGTGGGCGGGTTTCTGCGCGAACACCACGTTGTTCGGCCCCGTCGCCCCGCCGAAGACCAGCCCCCAGTCGCACTCCGGCCCGGCGCAGTCCCCGCGGCACGGCCCGACCATCGGCTCGCCGTCGTCACAGATCTCCCCAAGCTCGCCGTCGACCTGGGTGTCGTGGTCACACGCGACCGGCACGCAGAAGCCGCTCGGGCAAGCGGGCTCGGTGCCCGGGCAATCATTCTCGTTCGCGCATATCAGGAGACAGTCGGTCCCCGGCGGCGGCACGGCCGGCCCGCAGTCGTGGTTCGCCTGCTGGGCCGCGCAGCTCGACTGTTCGCAGGAGCAGGCCTGCACCGTGGTCGACAGGTGCTCGGGCACGCTGGTGATGATCTCGCAGACCGCGGGCGCGTGGCAGGCCCGTTCACAGCGCACGCAGACCTGCGCATAGGTGCCCGACGCAGCGAGGATGCTGGTGCACCACCCAGGGTCGGCCGAGAGGGTGCACGGGGCGTACTCCGGCGAGCACTCCGGCAGGCACCGGTGGTCGGTGTCGTCGTAGAGGACGCAGCGCTCGCCGGTCGGGCAGTTCTCGTCCGTGGTGCAGAAGCAGAAGGTTGCCTCGTGCCAGGCGGGCGCGCCGGTCGGGGTGCCCGGCGTCAGGCGACAGCTCTCGGTCGTGCCGCAACCCGGCGGGCAGGGGGCACACGCCTTCGCCGGCTCGACGGTCGGAGAGGGCTGGTTGACGTGAGCACTCACCTCGGCGCACTTGCCTGGTTGGCCATCGATCTCGCACATCGCGCCGACCGCCGGACAGCTCGGCCGACAGCCCCAGGTCGCGGGCGAAACCTCGACGCAGACGCCGCCGGCCGGACACTTCTCGTCGGTGCACGGAGCGCAGCGGTACCCGGTCCCCTGGGTCGGATCGTCGACGCAGACGTCCTCCCCGGCGCACGGCTTGCCGGCGCACGGCCCAACCGCGACCCCCGGCGGCCAACAGCGCGCGGGCTCGCCGGAGCAGGTGAAACCCGGCGGGCAGTCGCCCGGGCCGCAGACGACATCACGGACGCAGAACCGCGGTCCGTCGGGGCCCACCGCCTGACAGACGTAGTCCGTCGCGCAGTCCTCGTTGACGTCGCAGGCGAACGCCGCCGCGTCAGGCTCCGTGGGCTTGACGACGCAGGCAGCAATCGACACGGCGACAAGAATCAGCCCGACTCGTCTCACGGCTCACCTCTCCTCGACGATCCCGTTGGGACCTCAGTACACGACCCGCCAGAGCGCGGCAACGAGACACGAGCGTTACGCGCCGCGTCGAAAACGCTTGCCACCTGATGTGGGATAATGTACCACCTCGCCCCACCAGGCCGGATGTCGGCGAGGAGGGCGAGATGCGCCGGTTCTTCTTGATCGGGCTGTGTGCTGCGGCGGCAGGGTGCGGCGGCGAGCTCGGTGGGCAGGCCAAGTGCGAGCTCGAGTTGGCGATCCCCGAGCTGCAGATCACCAAGGCCAGCGAGGAGCTGAGCTGGCAGAGCCAGGCGCTCGTCGGCGTCGACTCGCATCACCCGTACGCCAACGACGAGGACCACAGCTGGACCGTCGAGGCGCCCTGGTGCGCGACCCAGGTGCGGCTGCACTTCGCCTCGTTCGACCTCGAGTACTCCTATGACAACCTCTACCTGGTCGACGCGGGCGGGCGCACGCACGGCCGCTACACCGGCAGCAAGGCCCCGTTCAGCACCATCGCGCTGCCCGGCAACGCGGTCACGGTGCGCCTGATCACCGACTACTCGGTCGTCGCCGACGGCTTCGTCGCCGACCGGCTCGACTACCACGTCCCGCCGCTGCGCTGCCCGATGGTCGCGATCCGCCCCTGCGACCCGGGCACCGTCGACGTCACGCCCACCCCCGGGCCGTGCGAGTGCCCCGGGCAGCGCGTCTGCGCGCCGGTCGAGAGCGTCGCGGTCGAGCACGCCACCGGCGGGGGCTTCTCGGGCCAGTGGACCGGCCAGAGCATCGGTGAGCTGCTCGCCCGCGAGACGCGCCGCTGGCCGAACGGCGACGCCGAGGTCACCGAGCTCGGCAGCGTCGACGCCGGCCGGCTCGCGGCCTTTGCGCAGCACCTGGTCGAGGAGGGGATCTTCGACCTCGAGCCGACCTTCAGCCCGGCCAACATGTCCGAGTCGTTCCGGCTGCGCGCCGGCGAGCGTGAGATCCAGGTCGTCACCCCGATCGGCGAGCTGCCGCCGCTGGTGCGCGCGGCGCTGCCCGCCTTCACCGCGCTTCTCACCTGCGGCAGCGGCGAAGCGCTCGCCTGCACCGCCGGCCTGGTCTGCGATCAGGGCCGCTGCGTCAGCGAGCCCGAGCCGTGCATCTGCACCGAGCAGTACGACCCGGTCTGCGGCGCCGACGGGCGCACCTACAGCAACGCCTGCTTCGCCGCCTGCGCCGGCGTCACCGTCGCCGCGCCCGGCGCCTGCAACCCCTGGGTCGCCTGGGAGACGCTGCTCGAGAGCCCGCACCCGTACACCAACGACCTGTCCCAGAGCTGGGCGGTCGAGCCGCCGCTGCCCGCTCGCGCGCTGCGCGTCCACTTCACCCGCCTCGAGGTCGAGGAGGACTGGGACTTCGTCATCATCCGCGACGCGTCCGGCGCCGAGATCGCGCGGTTGACCGGCAACCACGACGACGCGGTCGTCGAGGTGCCGACCGGCAGCGCGTCGATCGAGCTTCTGACCGACTATTCGATCGTCCGCTACGGCTTCTTGGTCACCCGCGTCGAGTACCTGCCCCGCCCCGACTGCCCGCAGCTCGCGCCGCCGGCGCCCGGCTTCTGCCAGGGCGGCGTGGTCGTCGGGCGCACCGACGTCAACGGCTGCGCGCTGCCGCCGCTGTGCCGCCGCGCCGAGGGCGCCGCCTGCAACACCGGGATGCACTGGCTGTGCGACGAGGGGTTCGGCTGCCTGCTCGAGGTCGGCGAGGCGCTCCCCAACGGCGTCGGCACCTGCCGGGCGTCGCCGCACGCGCCGCACTGCGGTGCGATCGGCACGCGCAGCGAGGGCTGGTACTGGCAGGACGGCGCGGGCCTGATCCGTTGGGACTTCTGCGCCGGCGTCGTGCCGGTGTGCACCACCGGCCCGGCCGGCGACGGCTGGTACGAGGCCGACGGCGAGCTCATCGCCCTCGGCGCTTGTGCGCCGGTGATCGACTGGCAGCCCGGCGGCACGCTCGAGAGCGCCCACCCGTACGCCAACCACACCGACCAGACCTGGGAGCTCAGCGCACCGGCCGGCGCCACGCGGCTGCGCGTCACCTTCGAGTTGGTCGAGCTCGAGCCGTACTACGACCACCTCTATCTGCTCGACGCCGCCGGTCAGGTGGTCCGAGACCTGTCGGGTAGCTACGCCGATGAGGTCCTCGAGCTCGACGGCGGCAGCGCCACGTTGCGGCTCCTCACCGACTATTCGATCACCGCGGCCGGCTTCGTGGCCTCCTGGAGCTGGCGGCCGTGAAGGGGTAGAGGCTCGGGATGCGCGTCCTCTCCTCGTTGTTGACCCTGCTCTCCTCGCTCGCCTGCACCACCAGCACCACCGCCCGCCTCGGGCTGGGTGAGCTGCGCACCGTCCCGCGGGTCGACCTCGGCCGCTACGTCGGCACCTGGTACGACATCGCCAGCTTCCCTCAGCGCTTCCAGGCCGGCTGCGCCGGGACGACCGCGACCTACACGCTGCGCGACGACGGTGCGATCGACGTGCTCAACCGTTGCCTCGACGGCTCGCTCGACGGCGAGGAGCGCGCGGCGAAGGGCATCGCCCGGGTCGTCGATCGCGAGACCAACGCCAAGCTCGAGGTCAGCTTCTTCCGCCCGTTCTGGGGCGACTACTGGATCATCGATTTGGGCGAGGCGTACGACTACGCGGTGGTCGGCCACCCGAGCCGCGACTACCTGTGGATCTTGAGCCGCACGCCGACCCTCCCCGACGCGTTGTACGCCGCCATCCTCGCCCGCCTGGTCGAGCAGGGCTACGAGACCGAGCGGCTGCGCCGCACCGTGCAGGCGCCCGGCCCGGGTTGACCCGAGGGGGTCGCGGGCCGGCCGCGCCTGCGCTATCATCCGACGACGACCTGGAGAGAAGGAGTCGATGGGATGAGCTCGGTACGCGCGCTCTTCGCGGGGTTGGGTCTGACGGTGAGCCTTGCGGCGCTGTCTGGCTGCGCCGACGAGCCGGCGGGGTTGCCGCCGATCCTCTGCAACCGCGCCGAGGACTGCCCTGGCTACATGGACTGCCAGGAGGGGGTGTGCGTCGAGGTCACCGGCGGCACCTGCGCGATCGACGCGCACTGCGACCGGCCGGGCGCGTGCGAGGAGAACCCCGGCCGTTGCGTCGGCGGCCGCTGCATCTACCCGGCGCGCGTCTGCGACGACGGGCCGGAGAACACCTGCGAGGAGAACGACACGGTCTTCGTCAGCTACCCGGCGATCGGCCGCTGCGACCCCGGGACCGACAGCTGCGTCTACACGCCGACGCGCACGCCCTGCGCCGACTGCGCCGCCACCTGCCTCGCCTCGTGCGCGACGATCAGCTGCGACGAGACCGCCGGCGGCTGCAAGAGCGAAGGGGTCTGCGTCGCCGGCGACATCCCGACCTGCAGCTACCAGCACGCCGTCGATGGCACCACCTGCGACCGGCCCGGCTCGACGCCAGGCAGCCTGGACGGGGTCTGCGCCGACGGCCTGTGCGTCGCCTGCCGCGCCTCGACCGACTGCCCGGCGGCGCCGGAGCTCCACCCGGAGTGCTTCGCCGCCGGGTGTGACGACAACGTCTGCGTCTACACGCCGCAGCCGGCGCAGAGCTGCGCGCCGCAGGCGTGCACCAACGGCTACACCGACTACGCCCGCGTCTGCGGCGCCGCCGGCAGCTGCCCGTCGACCGGCGGCGTCAGCTGCAACGGCCTCAAGTGCAACAGCGCCGGCACCGCGTGCCTGACGAGCTGCAGCGGCGACCAGGACTGCCTCTCGGGCCTGAGCTGCAGCGGCGGCAGCTGCGTCGGGCTGTTGCCCGACGGCGCCTCGTGCGTCGGGCTCGACGGCGACGCCTGCCAGAGCGGCCGCTGCGTCGACGGCGTCTGCTGCAAGACCGCCTGCGACGGTGTCTGCCAGCGTTGCGGCGCCGGCGACGGCGTCTGCGACGAGGTGCCGGCCGACGATTCGGCCTGCGGCGTCATCAACTGCGACGGGCTCGACACCGATTGCCGCGACTACCACGATCTGACCACGAACCGCTGCGCCAGCTTCGGCGCCTGCAAGCAGCCGAACAGCGCCGCCTGCGCCGGCTTCACCGATCGCGAGGGCCAGCACCCCGGCTGCGACGACCCGTGCCACTACTGCAGCGGCGGCGATTGCACCCACCTGACCTCGGGCCAGGGCTACGGCTGCGACGCGACGGCGACCACCTGCTCGGGCGCCGACAGCTGCGACGCCTCCGGCACCTGCCGCGCCAACGACCTCTCGGGGCAGCAGCCGGGTTGCAACACCCCGTGCCACTTCTGCGGCGGCGGCGCCTGCACCTACCTGACCTCGGGCCAGGGCTACGGCTGCACCGGTGCGGCGAGCACCTGCAAGAGCGCCGAGAGCTGCAGCGCCTCCGGGGTGTGCCAGTCGACCAACCTCTCCGGCCAGCAGCCGGGCTGCAACAGCCCGTGCTACTTCTGCAGCGAAGGCGGCTGCTACTACCTCACCTCCGGGCAGGGCTACGGCTGCACCGGCGCGGCGACCGCCTGCAAGAGCGCCGAAAGCTGCAGCGCCACCGGGGTCTGTGAAGCCACCAACTACGGTGGCCAGCAGCGGGGCTGCGACACGCCGTGCCACTACTGCGCCGCGGGCGTCTGCACCTACCTTCAGGCGGGTAGCGGCTACGGCTGCACCGCCCCGGCGACCGCCTGCTCGGCGGCCGACACCTGCAACAGCTCGGGCATCTGCCTGGCGAACGACCTCCCGACCGGCCAGCAGACGGGGTGCAACGATGCATGCCACTACTGCTACGAGGGTGACTGCGTCTATTTGACCTCGGGACAAGGGTACGGCTGCACCGGCAACGCCTCCTGCGGGCAGCCCTACGCCTGCAACGGCAGCGGCACCTGCGTCGATCCCTGCGCCAGCTACCACTGCTTCTGCGACGTGGTCGGCATCGGCTCGGAGATCGTCACCGACCAGGTCTTCGACCCGAACACCTGCTGCAACCCATACACCGGCTTCTCCTTGACCGGCGCCTCGGGCTCGAGCGGCGTCGGCTCGCGCTGGACTACCTGTGGCACCGGCCTGGGCTCGTGCTGCGGCGGCGACCCATGCGCGGGCGACGGGCCCTGGCGACGCTGGGTGAGAACCTGGTGAGGCGCGGCGCGGCCACGCCGGCAGCTCTGCTCGGGTTCGTGCTCGGGCCAGCTCTTCTCGCCTGCGTCGGACGCTCCGACCTCGGCCGCCAGGCGGCCGGCGACGCCTCGGCCGACGAGCCTCGCGCCGGCGACGAGCAGGGCGGCGGCGGCGACGGACTCTCGCCCGGCGACGCGGCGGCGACGCTGACGCTGATCGTCGAGCCGCTCTACCCGGTGGTCGGCCAGACGTGGAACAGCTACGTCGCCAACGACGGGCCCGACCGTCTGCGCGCCACTGACGCGCCGTGCGCGACGCTGGTCGGGCGCTACGACCAGTGCATCCACGCCGGCGAGCTGCGCCGAGTCGAGCTGCCCACGCTCGCCAGCTGCACCGGCCTGTCGATGACCGACGCGCTCGGCGCGTTCGTCTGGCGGTGCCGCCTCTCCGCGCCGGGGATCGCCTTCGTCTCGACCGGCCTCGCCGACGGCAAGGGGCTCGGCGACCTGCTCACCGGCGCGACCGGCTGGCACCCGAACCACGTGACGCTGCACGGCGGGCCGCCGGCGGCCAGCGCGCCGGCGGCGTGGTGGCCGAACCCGGTGGTCCCGCTGCCCGATAACAGCGCCGGCGCGGCGCTGGCGCTCGACGGGGTCGACGATGACGGCGCCGGCCCCGACGCGGCCTTCGGCCCGGGCACGATCTTCGTCCTCGACGCAAACCGCGCCTCGGCCGGCTACAACCTCGGCCTCGACGGCGCCGCGCTGGTGGTCCGCGAAGGTGAGGCGCTGCGCTACAACGGCGCCGCGACGGTGACCTGCAACACCGCGAACGGCGAGCTCGCCGGCGCGAACGCGCGCTGCCTGGTGGCCGCCGGGGCGCAGCGCCACCTGTGGCTCGAAGGGGCCTTCGTCTCCGCCAGCGCCGGCACGCCGAGCGACCGGGGCATCTACCTCGACGGGGTCGCCGCCAGCCGCCTGCACCGCGTCGAGGCGCGCGACCACGACGATGTCGGGATCATCCTCGAGCACGCACCGGCCAACCGGCTGACGTCGGTCGCGGCGAGCAACAACGGCCACGGTCTGTGGCTGGCGGGCGGAAGCGACGGCAGCCTCGTCGACGGTCTGATCGCCAACGCCAACCTGATCAACGGCGCCGTCCTGATGTGCCTCGGCTGTCGCGCACGGCGGGTCACCGCGATCGGCAACCAGACCTCGGGCGTGATCGTCGACGACAGCTCGGTCGGCACGGTTCTGCAGCAGGCGCTGGTCGCCAACAACGACAACCACGGCCTCAGGCTCGCGACCAACAATCCGGGGGCGGTGGTCGTCGCCGCCACGGTCGTCAACTCGGGCTCCAACGGTCTCGACATCAAGCTCTCGACCGAGGCCACGGTTTTGAACGTGCTCAGCGCCAACAACGGCTACCAGGGCGTCTGGGTGATCGACGGCTCGAACGACACGACCCTTGGCCAGCTGTCGAGCACCGACCAGCACACCGGCGGCGGCGGCGGCGTCTGGGTCAGCGCCTCCGAGGACCTCAAGCTGGTCGGCCATCTGATCACCGGCAACAACGACCAGGGTTGCCACATCGACACGACGACGCCACCGGTGCCGGTGCGGCCGGGCATCGAGGAGAGCACCTGCACGCTCTCCGGCACCGACGGCTCGGCGGACTACACCGCCGGCCAGCACTCGACCGCGGTGCTGCGCGTCGGTCGCACCGCCGCCGGCGCGCTACACGGCAAGCTCACCACCGGCGACGCGCGCAACGCCAGCGACGACCCCGACGGCACCGCAGCCTTCCCGGCCGATCGCACCGCCTTCGACTGGCTGCGCTTCGAGCACTCCTGGCGAGGCTGGGGCCCGGACGGCGTCGCTTTCCCCGACCCGAGCAACCGCGGCAGCTGGCTTTCGGGCGCCGGCCGGCTGTGGGACTGGCGCCTGACCGCCGCCGACCTGACCCTGCGCAACACCACCGGCGACGGCGCGGCGCAGAACCCGCCGCTGCTCGCCGGCGCGGTCTGCCCGCCGCTTCTGCACGGCGCGGTGGTCGCCACCGATCGCGCGGCGCCGACGCCGAACACCTACCTGCTCAACGCGACCGAGCTGCTCGACGACGACCTCGGCGACGAGGACGGTTTGTGCGAGTCGCACGAGGCCTGCCTCTACCTACCGAACTTCGGCGCCTACCAGGGGCACGGCGACCTCGACGCGTGCACCTTCGACGACGACGGTGGCACCACCCCGGTGGTCGGCGTAACGATCGTCGGCTACGTTGAGAACGGCGTGCCCTGAACCTCGCCCGCGGGGCGTTCGCGCTCCGGCGCGGGCCTTGCCGGTCCTGAATCCTGGCGACGATCGTTGCCGCCCGTTCCGCGTCGTCGGTGTGTGCACGGTCTGGTTGCGGTCAGCGACCGGCAATCATGCGCGGACGGCTGGCTCGGCGCTTCCCTGCCCCGACGCCTCTGCTCTATGATGCGCGGCATGACCGTGGTTTCGTTGCGGCGGCTGGTCACGGTGTGTCTCTGTCTGTTCGTCGTCGCGCTCGGCGCCTGCGGTCGGGTAGGCTTCGACGCAATCGTGCCGCCGGCGGCCGACGGCGCCGCGGGCGGAGACCAGGACGGCTGCGGGGGCTGCACCGCGCAGCAGGTCTGCGTCGACGGCACGTGTCGCGCACGCTGCAACGACGCGACCGACTGCGGCGCCGCGGAGCTCTGCGCGACGCTGGCCGGGGGCGGGGGCTACTGCGCGGGCATCTCGATCGGCGGCGGCGGCCCGGCCGACCTCGTTGGTGGCGGCGGCGGCGGGGAGCTGCCACGGAGCGTCAGTTACCGTGTCCGCGGTGGACTGTCGCCGTTCGGCGCCGGCGCCAGCGGCAGCAGCGTGCAGGTTCGGCCGGCGATGGAGTGAGACCGACAGGAGCGCGGCGCTTGCGGCGACCCGCGCGTCGCTCGCCCGCGCCGGTGACGTCGAGGAGGTCAGCGATGTGGTGGTCATGTGAGCGAGCGCGACCGTCGACGGCGGCGGTCGCGCGTCTTTTCGCGGGGGCCGTGGGCCTGCTCGCGGCGTTGCTGTTGATCCCGGCCTCGGTCCTGGCCGTACCGCCCGTGGTCGGCTACAGCGGCCGCATCTACGACAGCAGCGGCGCTCCGCTCGTGGACGGGAGCGTGGCGATGACCTTCCGGATCTTCGCCTCCCGCGACGGGCAGCTCGACCTGCTGTTCGAGGAGGAGCACGCCTCCGTGCCGCTCGGCAGCGGCTACTTCCAGGTGCTGCTCAACGAGGTCGAGGCCGACCCGGCCTTCGACCTGGTCTTCGCCGGCGACCAGCTCGTCTGGCTGGAGCTGCAGGTCGCGAACGAGACCCTGAGCCCACGCCAGGCCATCGCGCCGGTGCCCTGGGCGCTGGCCGGGCAAGCGAGCGACACGCTGGCCGCGTTGAGCTGCAGCAGCGGCCAGGTCGCCAAGTGGAACGGCAGCGCCTGGGCCTGCGACGACGACGCGCTGGCGGCGGGCGGCGGCGGCGGCGACATCACCGAGGTCAACGCCGGCGCGGGCCTCAGCGGCGGCGCCACCACCGGCGCGGCGACGCTGAGCGTCGACAGCGGCGTCGTGCAGCTGCGCGTGCAGACCGACTGCGGCGCGGGCAGCGCCATCCGCGCCATCGACGCGGCCGGCGTGGCCGCCTGCGAGCCGGACAGCGACACGACGTACGGGGCGGGGGTCGGCCTGACGCTGGGCGGCGGCAACTTCAGCGTGAGCTTCGGCGGCAGCGGCGCGGCCAACCAGGTCGCCCGCAGCGACCATAACCACAGCGGCGTCTACGCCGCGGCCAGCCATGGGCACAGCGGCGCGGACATCACCAGCGGGACGATCGGGGACGCCTACGTCGCCGACACCATCACCGCCAGCAACTACCTGCCGCTGGCCGGCGGAACGATGAGCGGCAACATTTCGTTCTCGGGGGCGCAGACGGTCGACGGCATCGACCTGAGCGCGAACGCCGGCAACTGGAGCGCGGCGTACAACCACACCAGCGTGACCGCCAACGTCCACGGGCTGAGCTATTCCGCCGAGGGCAGCGGCGGCGGCCTCGACGCCGACACGGTCGACGGCGCGCACGCCAGCAGCTTCGCCACGAGCGGCCACACGCACCCGGCGTTGAGCCAGGGCGCCGGGATCGCGGCCTTCAGCTACAACGGCGGCGCCACCGCCACGGTGGGGCTGTCGACCTCGGGAGTCGCGGCGGGCACCTACGGCAGCGCCACCGCTCCGGCGCGGATCACGGTCGACGCGTATGGCCGCGTCACCGGCGCGACGACGGTGACTCCCTTCCGCTCCTACCGCAACTGCACCGACGTCACCGCCTCGAGCACCGGCGGGCAGTTCGCCTTCGCGGTCTGTGCCGCGGGCTCCTCGGCCGTCGGCGGTAGCTGCCGGACGAGCGACTGGAGCAAGTACCTGGTCATCAGCGAGCTGTACTCGAGCATCCAGAGCCTGCCGATCTCCGACAACGGCGGCTACTACCCGATCGAGGAGTTCGACGCCTGGCAGTGCGTCTACCACGCCACGGCGCCAGCCGGGACGTTCAGGGCGTCGGTGGTCTGCTGCGAATACTGAGGCCGGGCCGCCCTCACCGCTCGCGCTTGACGCCAAGGCCTCAGCCGCCGATCGCGTGTTGGACCGGGAGTGGGGTCGCGCGCGTCGCCGCCAGGCAGCTCACTGTCGCTCACCGACGAAGGCGGCAATCTCGCCGCGCAGCTCAGCGTCGACCATGGGCAGCGCGCGGCGCAGGAGCTCGCCTGGTTGTGGCTTTGGTGCCGAGGGCGGGGATCGAACCCGCACGCCCTTACGGTCAGGGATTCTGAGTCAGAAAACGGCGTGAAACGCCAGCTCATCGCTGACGACCACCGGCGACGATATGCGCCTAAGAACAATGGGTTGGGGGATTCTTCGTGACGCACCCGGTCGTCAAGGGTGAGCAGCGATTCCCAAGAAATTAGCACAAGATGAGCACAATCGTTGCCGGCCTGGACCGCCCGTTGGAGCCTCAGTGGCGACTTGAAATATTACACGTTGTGTAATATATTGCGGGCATGAGCGTGACCACAGATCTCAGGCGGATGCGCAAGGCCAAAGGCTGGTCCCAGGTCGAGACCGCTCGCCGTCTTCAGGTGTCACAGCCTTACCTGTCCCTTCTCGAGAATGGCGCTCGGGAGATCACACCCGAGCTGTCGCGCCGACTGCTTCGCACCCTTGATCTGCCGCCTTCACTTCTGCCATTGCCGTCGTCCCCAGCGGACTGGGGGCCCGTGACCGCCGACTCGCTCGGCAAGCGCCTCGCCGCGCTCGGCTACGCACCCTTCGCTTACCTCCGTAGTGGCGCTCGCCCCGAGAACCCCGCGGCCGTGTTGCTGTGGGCTCTTGGCGCCGACAACCTGGAGCCCAGGCTCGTCGAGGCCCTACCCTGGTTGCTGCTGCATTTCGGCGACCCCGACACCGACTGGCTCGTGCGCGAGGCCAAAGTGGGGGATCTCCAGAACCGCCTTGGCTTTGTCGTGAGCCTCGCCAAGGAGGTCGCTGCCCGTGGCGAGCGCTTCGCCGGGCGCCTGGATGCACTCACCGCCTTGGAGGCGATGCTCGACCGATCCCGGCTCGTGCGCGAGGACACGTTGTGTGAGGCGGGAATGAGCGGGAAGATGCAAGCGGCCCTGCGGCAGTCTCGGTCGCCGACCGCGGTGCACTGGAACCTGGTGACCGGGTGGAAGGTGGAGCACTTGCACTATGAGCCGTAACATCCCGCCTGTGCCCGCTCTCTCGCCGCCTTGGGACGCCTTCCTGGCCGAGATTGATGCCCGACTGACCCAGCGGGTCGAGATCCACTGCCTCGGCGGCTTCGTGCTGCACGTCATGTTCGACCTTCCCCGCCCCACGGCCGACATCGACTTCATCTCGGCAGCCCCCAAGGACGCGGCCAACGAGTTGATCGAGATCGCCCCTCGAGTCCTGTCGAAGCTCCACCTGCGGGCGCTTTCTCCGGAAGATCTGGTGCTCGCCAAGCTCACGCGCAACAGCCCCAAGGACATTCACGACGTGCGCTTCCTTGCCGAGAAGGGCGCCATCGACGCCGACACGCTGCGGCAACGCTACGCCGAGCACCTGCGACCGTACCTCGCCAACACCGCCCGCCACGACCTAACGCTCGACCTCTGGATGGAGGAGATCGCTGGCGTGGCGCCTCGCTGAGCCGAACGTGGGTGATCTATTACAGCGGAACTCAACGGTCAGGCGGCCGTCCAGTCGCACCGGGGCGTCGGCGATGGCCGCCAGCACGCGGCGGGTGAGCGGGACGGTGCGGGGGAAGGCATTCGTGGAGCTGTCGGCCGGGATGTGGATCTCGCGCCGTTTGAGGTTCACCTGGTCGCGCCGGGCTCGGCAGATCTCGATACGCCGCAGGCCGGCCTCGCAGACGAGCGTTATTGGTGCCGAGGGCGGGGATCGAACCCGCACGCCCTTACGGGCAGGGGATTTTAAGTCCCCAGCGTCTGCCAGTTCCGCCACCCCGGCGCCTGAGGGGGAGCGTAGCATCGAAGACCGGCCTGCTCTAGCCAGTCGCCGTTCGAGCGGTTAAGTTGCGGCGATGCAAAACCCGGCCGCCCTTCCCTGCCGCGCCTGGCTGCGCGGCGCCGCCATCGTCATCCTGCTCGCTGGCTGTGACGCGCCGAAACCTGGCGCGGGCCAGCTCACGCTGCAGAACGCGTCGCGCATCGTGCCCCGCGGCGAGACCGCCGGCGGGCGGGTGGGCGACTTCTACCTCCGCAACGAGCTCGCGACGTTCATCGTCCAGCGACCGGGGCGGGAGCTGGCGCTCGGTCCGTACGGCGGCAGCCTGATCGACGTCTCGCTCGACGGCAGCTTCGACCGCTTCGGTGAGCTGATCCCGACCCTGGCGCTCGGGCGGACGATCAAGATCGACACCGTCGAGGTGATCTCCGACGGGTCCGACGGCAAGCCGGCGACCATCGAGGCGCGCGGCCGCGACGCGACCAACGCCTACTACAACCTCGAGGGCATCGTCCCGTCGCTGCTCTCCTACCAGCCCGACGGCTCCGGCGTGCTCGGCTTCGACCCGGACGCGCCGCTCGGCTGCGAGGTGCGGGTGCGCTACGCACTCGAGCCCGACGAGGCGCGATTGGCGGTCACCTACACGTTCGTCAACCGCAACGCGACGCGCCTGGGCCTGCCGGTCGGCTTCATCGTCGACGCGCGGGCGATGGTCGAGACCTTCATTCCCGGCTCGGGCTTCGGCAACTCGCTCGCCGCCTCGGGCGACGAGGAGGACCTCGCCGCGGCGCTGCTCTACGATCGGGCCGCGGACCTTCTGGCCGTGGTCGGCGAGGACGTGACGACGGTGATCGTCCCGCGCTCGCTCGGCGACACCGGCCGGCCGCGGGCGATCGGCGCGCAGGTGCCGTCGCTCGGCAGCGCGCTGCTCATCGGCGCGCGGACGCTGGCCGCGGCCGGGAAGGAGGGCACGTTCACGCTCGACCCGGACGAGAGCATCACGCTCCGACTCGACGTGCTGCTCGAGTCATCCCTCGACCGGGCGCTCGCCCGTGGCTGGGAGCTCATCGGCCAGCCGCTCGGTGAGGTCACCGGCTGCGTGCGGCTCAGCGACGGCCTGCCGGCCGCCGGCGTGCGCGTCGGCCTGCTCGGTCGCGAGGCCGACGGCGCCGAGGTCCCGATCACCGCCTTCACCACCGACGCCGCCGGCTGCTTCGCCGGCCGTGCCCCGCCCGGCGAGTACCGCGCCATCGCCGGCGGCACCTACCGGCCGCCGAGCGCGCTCGTGCCGCTCACCGTCCCCGGCAGCGTCACGCTCGAGCTCGCGCCGCTCGGCGCCGTCGAGGTTGCGGTCGAGGTCTTCGATCGCGTCGAGTCGCCGGTGGCGAGCCCCAAGCCGTGCCGCGTGTCGCTGGTCGGTGCGCGGCCGCCGATCGACCACCCGGCGCTCGGCGGTGAGCCGTTCGACGACCCGGGCGGCGCGATCGCCCGCCAGGCGCTGCTGCGCGACTGCCGCGGGCACCTCGAGGTCGTCCCCGGCCGCTACCTGGCGATCGTCACGCGCGGCCCGGAGTTCGAGCGCCTCGAGCAGCTGATCGAGGTGAGCAGCGCCACGCCGGCCGCGGTGGTCGGTCGCCTGCGCCGCGTCGTCGACACCGCCGGCTACGCGGCCAGCGACTTCCACGTCCACTCGATCTACTCGCCCGACTCGCGCGTGCCCGAGACCGAGCGTGTGCTGTCGATCGCCGCCGAGGCGCTCGACTTCTGGGCCTCCACCGACCACGACGTGGTCACCGACTACGCGCCGGTGATCCGCCGCCTCGGGCTCGAGGATGATCTGGCGACCATCCCCGGCGCCGAGGTCACCACCTTCGACACCGGCCACTTCAACGCCTACCCGTTGCCGTACGACGAGACGCGCGCCAACGGCGGCACCCCCGACTGGGCGGTGCGCGACGACGGGCACCGCCCGACCATGCAGGAGCTGTTCGACAGCATCCACCAGCAGGGCGCGCTCGTGCAGGTGAACCACCCGCGCAGCGGCGGCACCGCGCTCGGCGCCTACTTCTCCCGCGCCGCGATGACCTTCGACCCGCTGACCCGCCAGCCGTACGGCGACCCGGGTGCGCAACCACTGGCCAACGCCTACCTGCGCTACCCAACCGAGGTGGTCTACTTCAGCGCCGACTTCGACGTGCTCGAGGTGATGAACGGCATCAGCACCTACACCCGCGGCGCGATGGCCTACGACCGCGACGTCGAGAGCGTCGGCCACGACTGGATGAACTTCCTCAGCGGCGGCCGGCGCGTCGTCGCGGTGGCCAACTCCGACACGCACACCACCGGCGATCCGCCGGGCAACCCGCGCACGCTGGTCGGCGGCCACGACGGCGGCGTGCCGGGGCTGGTCGCGGCGCTCAGCCGCGGCGACGTGATCCTGACCACCGGGCCGATGCTGCGCGTCACGCTCGAGAACGAGGCCGGTCAGCTCGCCGGGCTCGGCGACCTGCTCCCGGCCCGCGGCCGGCGCGCGACGCTGCGCGTCCACGTCGAGAGCCCGACCTGGTTCTGGGCCGACCAGGTCGAGGTCCGCGCCAACGTCTGGTTCCCCGATCCCACCCTGGGCGGCGAGGCGCCGGCGCTGGTGCCGGCCTTCCCGCTGGCGCTGGTCGAGGTACCGCGCGGCAACGGCGGCCGCGCCTACGTCGGGGCGGCCGAGCTGGAGCTCGACCTCGGCGCCTCGCCGTTCTCGTTCGCGGACAGCTGGCTGGTCGTCCTGGTCGGCGGCGCGAGCAGCGTCGTCTTCCCGGTGATGCAGGGCGGCGGCGGCACGGTCAACCTCGCGGGCGCGACGCCGGACGAGTTCCTGACCAATCGCTCCGGCGTCCGACCGTTCGCGATCAGCAACCCGATCTTCATCGACGGCGACGACGACGGCCGGTGGGCGCCGCCCCTCGACGGCGAGGTGATGTCACCCTGAGCCCCGGGGCGCGGGGCGCCGCGCCGCGAGCGGCGGGCGACGAGGGTCAACGGCCAGCGTTGCGGTTTTGCCAGAACGGCGGGCGCGCGTAGACCGGGACGTTGTCGGGCTCGGCCTGCGGCTTGGTCTCCAGTTTCTCGAGGATCTTCTTCTTCGGCACCAGCTCGCGGACCTGTGTATCGATCCGCCCGCGCGAGATCGCCTCGTCGATCAGCGTCGCGACCCAGTCGCTCATCCGCAGGTTGTGCTGGTGACAAAACTCCTTGGCGCGCTTGTGCGCGTCGTCAGCGAGGTGGACCACTTTCGACATTCTCAGCGACCTCCATGGTGCACAGCGACAGGCAAGAAAATCCCTCTACCTCCCGGGCGCCCAGGGCCCCCGTGGAAGCTCGTGCAATCGTGCGGATTGTTGATCAGGGGTCCGACAGAAATCGCGCCGGAGGCCGACAGATCAACGCGAAATGATCGTCGGCCTCGTACGTGCTCGATTGATCGAGAAAATTCTTGGTCCCGCGCGAGCCACCGAGGTGTGAGCGGGAGTTCGACCGCGCCCGAGCCGGCCCTGCCGGACCATCCGGCAGTGCCCATTGGCCGGCTCGAGCGCGATCCTGACCCCCGCTACGCGGGGGGAACACCGAAAGCTCCGGAGATCGAGAACGAGCGCCAGCTCCAACCAGGAGGAATCTCCGGTCGAGATCTCGAACCCTTCGGGTCGGGGGTAGGCCATTCAAGAGTCGCGCCAAGCCCCGGGCCTTGCGTTACCGCCGCCGCCTGCGCATTTTCAATCAGTTGGCTGACCCCGCGCCGGCGGGTCCGCGTCGTCGGTTCGAGCTGACAAACGCGGCCCCGAAGAAAGGTTCGTGATTTCGAACTTGACGATCGTGAGTCAACTGTGGCCCAATCCCCTACCAGGCAGGGCGATAGCATGATGGCGATGCCCCAGGCGGTCCGACAGGCGTGCGACGAGGTCGAGCTCGTCGGCTCGGAGCTACGCACGCATCTCGAGCGCGAGATCTCGGCCAAACTCCTTCTGCGCCGCGGGCGGGACGTGGTGTTGCTCACCGGCCCGACCGGCAGCGGCAAGGAGCGCGTCGCCGCGGCGATGCACGCCGCCACTCGCCACGCGCTCGGCCGCAAGGGCGAGCTGATCGAGGTCAACTGCGCCAACCTGGGCCGCGGGCTGTTCGAGGCCGAGCTGTTCGGCTACCGGCGCGGCGCCTTCACCGGCGCCGACCACGATCACGACGGCCTGGTCGACCGCGCCGCCGGCGGCACGCTGGTGCTCGACGAGATCCAGGCGCTCTCGGCCGACGACCAGGCCCGCCTGCTCCGCTTCCTCGGTGAGCGCGAGTACCGCGCCGTCGGCGACGGGCGGGTCCGGGCGACCGACGCGGTAATCGTGCTGTCGAGCAACCAGGACCTCCGCGAGCTGTGCCGCACCGGCGCGTTCCGGCGCGACCTGCTCGACCGGGCGATGGCCAAGGTCAGCATCCCGTCGCTCTACGAGCGGCGGCGCGACATCGGCGAGCTGGCGCAGAGCTTCGCGCTCGAGGCCGGCCGCGAGCTCGGCCTCGAGGAGTTCGCCGGCCTGACCCGGCGGGCGCGCGCCGACGTCGAGACCGCGGTCGTGCGTGCCCGCGAGGTCAGCGTTCGCCGGCTGCGCGAGCTCATCCGCGACGTCGTCTTCCTCGCCGCCGCCGACGCGCCGCCCGAGGCGATCGAGAGCGACCTGATGCTGCCGGTGCTCACCGCCGAGCTGGCCTTCTCGCCCGCCGACCGCGACGCGCAGGACCAGGCGGAGCTGGCGCAGGACTACGAGCTCTTGGTCGGCCGAGCGCGGCTCCACGAGCTGGCCGCCGAGCACCAGGTCAGCCTGACCACGCTGCACCGCCTGTCGCGCGCCTTGCAGACGATGATCGACGAGATGAACGACCAGCCGCGCACCTACCGCAACGTGGTCGAGCGGACCAACCGCCTGGCCAAGGTCGCGCTCTGGCTGGTCTCCGGCGCCCGCACCCAGGCCGAGTTCCGGCGCTACTTCGGAACGCTCGAGGCGGAGATGCCGACCAAGAGCGTCGCCCACCAGATCTTCTACGAGGTCTTCCGCAAGCCGGGAGGTGAGGCATGACGCTCGCCACCCACCAGGTGACCTCGGAGATCGCCTACGATCTGATGCACGAGCACCTCGACACCATCCTGGCGCTGCTGCAGGGGCCTCTGCCCGAGGCGCAGGTGGTCGAGCAGCTCGGGTCACGCCGGACGCTCGAGCGGCTGGTGCGCCACGGCCTGGTCACCGGCGACGGCGGCGAGCTGCGCGCGGTGGCCAGCGTCTACCACCAGATGCGCCAGGAGGGGATGCTCTCCTTCCTCGAGCACTACGTGTTGCCCGACCTGACCGCCGGCATCGACGGCGACGGCCTGGCCGAGGTGCAAACCTGCTACCTTCGCCTGACGCCGGCGGCGATGACCGCGTTGCGTGGCGGCCGCGTGCAGCGCCTGTTCGACGCGCTGACCCGCATCAGCGACCAACCGGCGCGCGGCGCTCTGGCCCGCGCGACGACGATGGTCTTCGGCACCTCCCGGGTTTCGGCCGAGCCGCTCGAGCCCGGGGAGCAGGCGCTCACGCACCTGCGCCACGCCGCCAGCCAGCGCGCGACGCCCGCCGAGCGCGACCTGGCGGTGCTCTCCCAGTATGTCTTCTTGGCCGATCACGATCGTCTGCTCCTCGCCCGGAGCGCGATCGCCGACTTCGTCGCCAGCTTCGCCTCTGAGAGTGCCAGCTCCAACCAGGAGGCCAACTACCACCTCACCGTCGCCAGCCATTGGCGACTGCGGGTCGCCGCAGAGAGCGAGGTGGTGCAATGAGGCCGACCATGTGGATACGCGCTCTAGGGCTGACCGCCGTCCTGTCTCTCGTCGCGCTCGCCGACACCGCCTTGGCCGGCGGCGTGATCATCGACGGCCGTGGCGTCGACAACATGACGACGATGATGATCGACAAGGACCTCCCTCCCGACCCGCCGCCGGCGGACGACAACGACACCGCCCAGCTGCTCTACCTGTGGATGGCGGCGGTCTACGCCACCGACGAGGCGACCTACCTCGGCGACAATCTGCCGGTGGAGCGGACCGAGACGAACACACCGCTGGCCGACCTGACGCCGGTCGCGATCATCGACGGCGTCGAGATCGACGGCGCCGGCGGCTGCCAGGCCGCGCCCGGCTCCGTCGTCGCCGCGCTCGCGGCGCTGCTGCTCCGTCGACGTCGGCGCTGAGCCCGTTCACATTGGCCGGCGCCAGATCCGCCTTGCCTGCCCGCAGGGCGTGGGGCAAGATCGGCGCATGTCGCGCGAACGCCGGCCGACCGAGTACATCCAAGCCCTGGTGCGCCAGAGTCGGTTTCGGTTCGTGCTCCTCGCGCAAGGAGCGTTGATCCTCGCCGCGTTGGTGTTCGTCTGGGGCTGGCTCGGCACCTCGCAGCCGCTGGTCGCCTGGATCATCACCGGCCTGTTGGTGATGCTCGAGCTCATCCTGCTGATCGCCTTCCTGCGCCAACCGGTCGAAACCTCGGAGTCGGGGCTCAAGCCCCTGAGCGACACGCCGAGCGAGTTCTCGGTCGCCGATCCGGCCGGCGGTGTCCTCGCCCTCGATCGCCAGCGCCACGAGCTGGTCGCCCGCGAGCGCAACGTCCGCGTCCCGGTGCACGAGATCCGCGCCTTGATGCTCGAGCTCGGCCGTGAGTCCCGGCTGATGGCTGCGCTGCAGCGCGATCTGGTCGTGCTCAGCGAGATGCGCGACTGCAGCCCGACCGAGCGCGAGGCCTACCGCACGGTCGGCGCGCTGTTGGCCCGCGCCGCGGCGGTGCCGTTCGAAGAAGGCTGACCGGGCTCAGCGCCAGTTGAACATCACGTACTCGATCCCCGCCCACGGGTCGGCGAGCGCCTCGAGCATCGCCCCGACCGTGCGCCCGGCTGGCGGGAAGGGCACCTCCGGATCGAGGTCGGCGAGCGGCTGCAGCACGAAGGGGCGCGCGCCGACCGCCGGGTGCGGGACGGTCAGCTCCGGCGTGCTCAGCACCTGGTCGCCGTAGCGCAGGATGTCGATATCCAGCGGCCGATCGCCCCACCGTTCGCGCCGCTCGCGCCCGGCCTCGCGCTCGAGGTCGTGCACCAGCGCGAGCAGGTCGACCGGCGACAACCTCGTCTCGGCGGCACAGGCGATGTTCCAGTAGTCGGGGCCCGGCGTGTCGCCGCGCCGAGCGACCAGCGCCGCGCTGCGGTACGCCGGCGACACCGCGGTCACCGCGACGCCACGGGCGGCGAGCTCGACCAGGGCCCGCCGAAACGCGGCGAGCACGTCACCCTGGTTGCCGCCGAGGGCGAGGTGGACGACGATCGGGGTGTCGCACTCCGCCACCGCTGCTCACCCCCCGAGCACGTCGCGCATCGTGTACTGCCCCGGCGGACGGCCGGCGATCCACGCGGCGGCCCGCAACGCGCCGGCGACGAAGATCTCCGGCGTCGTCGCCCGATGGACGAGCTCGAGCCGCTCGCCGGCGCCGAGGAAGAACACCGTGTGCTCGCCGCTCGCGTCGCCACCGCGGGCGGCGGCGATGCCCAGCTCATCGGCGGCGCGCTGGTGCGCGCCCTGGCGACCGAGCAGCGACGTGAGCCCTGGCCGACCGCGCCGCGCCGCGTCGCCGAGGTTGAGCGCTGTCCCGCTCGGCGCGTCGCGCTTGCCGCGGTGGTGCAGCTCGAACAGCTCGACGTCGAAGCCCTCGCCCAACGCCGCGGCGGCGCGCTCGACCAGCTCGAGCAGCACGTTGACGCCGACGCTGAAATTGGCGGCGGCGAGCACCGGCACCCGCGCGCTGGCGGCGGTGAGCGCCGCCCGGTCGTTCTCGGTCAACGCGGTCGAGCCGACCAGATAGGCGGCCCCGCGCGTGGCGCACAAGGGCGCGACCAACGCCGCAGCGGCTGGCGCGCTGAAGTCGATCACCACCGCGGCGCTGGCGACCGCCGCG
>JBFYZW010000654.1:0-2654 GCA_041309305.1 Deltaproteobacteria bacterium
GCGAGTGCCTGAGCGGGGTGTGTGTCGACCGGGTGTGCTGCAACCGGGTGTGCGACGGCGTCTGCGAGCGCTGCGATGCGGTGAGCGGGCCGGCCGGGACCTGTCACCTCGCCGCCGCCGGCACCGATCCGGACGACGAGTGCAGCGCGGCGCCCGACGCCTGCGTGACCGACTCCTGCTCGGGCACCACCGCGGCCTGCGCGTTGCGGCCGAGCGGCAGCGACTGCGGGCCCTGTCGCACCTGCGACGCCTCCGGGGTGTGCGTCGACGACGACACCGAGCACGCCGCGTGTCCGGCCTGTCAACAGTGCAGCGGCGGGGTGTGTGTCGTCCAGCCCGCCGGGGAGGACCTCAAGCAGGAGTGCGACGCCGAGCCGGGCTGCGGCACCGGCGGTTGCAACGGCCTGGGGGCCTGTCAGTTGGTGGCCGAGGGGGGTGACTGCGGTGTGTGTCGGCGATGCGATGGAGCCGGGGCCTGTGTCGCGAGCGCGACTGACCACGGGGATTGTGGCTTCTGCGAGAAGTGCGCCGGGGGTGGCTGCGTGATGCAGGCGCGGACCGAGGACCTCAAAGACGAGTGCGCGCCGGAGGCCGGGTGCGGCTCCGGGTTCTGCAACGGCGGGGGCGCATGCGACCTCGCGGTCAGCGGCGCCGATTGTGGCACCTGCCGCAGCTGCGACGGCGCCGGCCGGTGCTGGCCGAACGCCACCGACCACGGCGACTGCCCGGTGTGCCAGAAGTGCGTCGCCGGCGCATGCGCGGTGCAGACGAGCAGCGAGGACCTCAAGGACGAGTGCAACCCGGACCCTGGTTGCGGCACCGGCAGCTGCGACGGCGGCGGCGCCTGCGCCTTCACCACCGCGGGCACCTATTGCGGCCTGTGCGCCGCGTGCGACGCCAGCGGGCGGTGCAACCAGGCGCTCGCCGATGATTCGGCCTGCGGCGTGATCGACTGCGACGGCCGGGACTCGACGGCGACCTGCTCCAACTACCAAGATCTGACCAGCAACCGTTGCGAAGGGGTCGGCAACTGCAAGGATGCCAACACCAGCGACTGCACTGTCGCCTCGCCCTACTCCTCGTCGACCATCTGCCGGGACAACGCCGGGGCCGACAACTGCGACCGCGACGAGTATTGCACCGGCAGCGCGACCAGCTGCCCGGCCGATGACTTCACCTGGAGTAGCGGACAGATCTGCAGCGGCGGGACGGCAGGGACGTTGGTGACGTTGGCCACCGGGCGCTCGAACGTGACCGCCACCGATCGGACAAACTGCCGCGACCACTGCGACACGATCGCCAGCGTCACCTGTTGTCTGACCGAAGGGATCCCGGCGATCCCTCCCTATGTCCCCAACCCGATGGTCTATTGCCTACCGTACACCGGCGCCACGTCGTTGGCGTCGAACACCACCTACGACTACTGGTCAGCGCTCTGCCGCTGACGTTTGCGGCGCGAGGCGCCAGAGCCGCAGCGCGTCGCTGTTCACCAACGGCTCGAGCGTTGGATCTCCCTTCAGTGCGCTGAGGCGCTCCTCCGCGGGGGTCACCACCAGCGCCGGGTGCAGCGCGAGGTGGGTGACCCCGAGGTGAGAGAGCGCGGCCAAGGCCGGCGGCGCCGGCAGCGCCCGGATGAAGGCCTCGAGCCGGAGCCGCTCGGGCGGCAGGTAGCCGTTCATCCCGTTGACCGTGTGCCGGCGGTGCTGCGGCTGCCAGAGCATGTACAAGAGCTCGCGGTTGTAGGGAAACAGCGGCCCGCTGCCGCCGTGCATCACGAAGCCCTGGTCGGCCGGCAGGTGGAGCAGCACCGCGTCGGTCGGCTCGTCGGCCAGCGTCGCGACCAGCGCCGGCGGCGCGGCGAGCGGCAGGCTGGCGAAGCCGGGCAGTGGCAGCGGCAGGTTCTCGAGCGCGTGCAGCGCGAGCAGGAGCGGGAAGACCGCGGTGGCGGCGCGCGGCCACCGTTGACGCAGCGCCGCGAGCGCGTAGCCGACCGCGAGCGTGGCGCAGAACAGGACCAGCAGGTGAGCGCGCGAGACGATGCGCAGGTGGCGCAGCCCGGGGACGAGCTCGACCAACGGCGTCGACGGCGGCCACGGGAAGCCGACCGCGAACAGCAGGCCGAAGCCGGCGGCGAGGCCGAGGGCGACGCGCGGCGGGCCACGCAGGACGAACGCGGCGAGCGCCGTCGCGAGCCACAGCCAGCCGAACGAGACCCGGCGGCGCACGTTCGCCCAGTAGGGGGAGTCGGCGGTGTCGCGGATCGGCTCGCCGCCGTGGACCAGGTTGTCGGGCAGGCTGGTGAGCCAATCGCCCGGCGCAAGGCCGGTGGCGGCGTGGATGACCGGCCAGGGCACCTCGCTGAGCACCGGCAGCACCCGGTCCCGGCCGCCGGCGTAAAGGCCGATGAGCGGCAGCGCCAGGCCGACGTAGAGGGCCAAGGCCGCGAGCCGCACGCGGCGCTGGTCGGGGCGTGCCCTCCGCCACCGGCCGAGCGCGAAGGCGGCGAGCCAGACGCTCTGGAAGGCGTAGACGTAGAGCGAGACGTACGCCTGCGCCGCGCCGAGCAGCGCCGCGCCGAGGAGCCAGCGCGGCCGCTCGCGCTCCTCGGCGCGGACCCACAGCCAGGTGACGGTGGCCGGGATGGCCCAGAAGAC
>JBFYZW010000655.1:0-6396 GCA_041309305.1 Deltaproteobacteria bacterium
CGCCGCGGCCGAGGGGGAGCAGCCCACCTGGGTGCTGCAGACCACCCGCGACCAGCTGCCGGTGAGTGAGGACCGCGTCTGGCACCTGTCGGGGGCGCTCGAGTACCGGTCGCTGGCGATCGTCGACACCGACCCGAGCAACGACCAGTACCTGCGCTGGAGCATCCGCGGCGACGTGGCGCTGTTCCCGCGCAGCCGCGTCTTCCTCCGCCTCGGCCTGACCCAGAACTTCTGGGCCGAGGAGGGGGAGAGCGGCTTGTTGCTCCAGGACACCCTGCTCGGCGTCGACTACGGCCACGAGGTCGGGCTCGACTTCATCCCGCTCAGCTACTTCGCCGGGCGCAAGCTCAGCCTCGAGCATCGCCTCGGCCTGTTCGTGCCCACCTCGCGGGCGAGCATGAAGCAGGACATGTACGCGGCGCCGTACATCCTGAGCCGGGCGCGCTACGCGGTGCTCGACGCGCTCCTGGTCGGCGTCGACGGCTACGTCCGCTATCACTTCCACCGCTACGCCGAGCGGGCCGGCCAGTTCGGCGGCATGCTCACCCAGCTCGACTTCGGTCCGTCGCTGGGCGTCGAGTACACCGCCTACGACTCGCCGCGCTGGGGCAGCGTCTCGGTCGGCGCCGACCTGTCGGTGGCGTGGGACAAGTCGTATGCGTCACGCGAGGAGTACGGCGCGCCGCAGAGCTCACGCACGTTCTGGAACCAGGACTACGGCTGGGACGCGTACGCCACCTACACCCCGGTGGGCTACTTCACCGCGGTGCTCGGTGTCGAGCACGGCGGCAAGGTCCTGCGCGACGGGTTGCAGAACATGTTCTTCGCCCACCGCGACGAGACGCAGTTCTTCCTCCAGCTCCTCGGCCGCTACTGACCCCGGTTCCGTCGATCTGATCCGATCGCCGTCGCGCTCAACCGAGCGCGGCGGCGATCTCCTCGCTCTTGGCCCACAGCTTCTCGGCCAACGCCTGGTCGCGGCCGTAGGCGCTCGAGGTGGCGACGTTGCAGTCCGACCAGTACTCGCCGGAGATGCCGTCGGCGCCCGGGTGCGCGGCGACGAAGGTCTGCGTCGCCGCCCCCTCGGCGATGGTCTTGAAGAAGATCGGCGCGACGCCGGAGAAGATCACGTCGACGGCCTTGCCCATGTGCCGGCCGAGGTTGGTGCGGATGACGCCGGGGTGGAGCGCGTTGGCGGTCTTGCCGCTGCCGCGCAGCCGCCGGTCCAGCTCGCGTGCGAAGAGCAGGTTGGCCAGCTTCGACTGGCCGTAGAAGCGCCACGGGCTGTAGCCCTTCTCTCCGGCGAGGTTGTCGAAGTCGATGCCGCCCTTCGGGGTGTTGCGGTGCGCGGCGCTCGAGACGATGACCACGCGGCCGCGCTCGGCGAGGCTGTCGAGGAGGTTCGTGACCAAGAGGAAGTGGCCAATGTGGTTGGTGAAGAACTGCAGCTCGTAGCCGTGGCAGAGCTCGCGCTTCGGCAGGGCCATGATCCCGGCGTTGGCGATCAACGCGTCGAGCTTGTAGCCCCCCGCCTTCACCGCCGCGACGCAGGCGCGGACCGAGGTCGGGTCGGACAGCTCGCAGGCGAGCGGCACGACCTCACCGCCGACCTCGCGCCCGGCGGCGGCGGCCTTCTCCACGGTCCTGGCCGTGCCGATGACCCGCGCCCCGCGCGCGGTCAGCGCGCGCATCGTCTCGAGCCCGAGCCCGGAGTTGCAGCCGGTGATCAGGAAGGTCTTGCCGGTGAGCGCGAGCCCCTCGGTGACCTCCATCGCCGTCGAGCTGTAGCCGAAGCCCGTCTTGCCCTTGCCCTTGAGCGCACCGACCAGCGACATCGCCGCACCTCCTGCTGGCGTTCAAACTAAGCACGCGCCGAGGTTGTGTCCAAGGGGAGCTATCGACCAGGAACCTGACCCCCCCCGGGGGACTATCGACCAGGGGACTATCGACCAGGAACCTGACCCCCCGCGAGGAGTCGCGCACGGACCGCGTCCACGGTGAAATTGAAGTGTTTTCGGCAGGCCGCGAGGGTGCGGAACGAGGCCCCCATGGCTCGCGGCGCGATGTCCACGACGCGAGGCCGGAGCGTCAGCTCGGCGAGCTGGGCGGTGGTCCAGGCGAACAGCGTGCCTGGCGCGAGGTCCTCCTCGACGGTGATGACCAGCTCTGCCCGGCAGAGGGTCTCGGAGAGGAACGACTGGTCGACCGACACGTTGAAGCTCGATTGGACCAAGAGGCCAAAGTCGCCGAAGTCGGAGGTCGCAAGGCAGTCGAGCGCCAATCGCGTGGCGATCGGGCCGGTGGTGACGAACCAACGGCGCTCGCCTTTTCGGGCGAGGAGCGGACGGTCGGGACGCCAGGCGACGTCGGGAAGGTCCAACGGGACGGCCGTACGGTGCAGGCGAAGGTAGACCGGCCCGCTGGTCGGGCAAAGCGCCCACTCGAGCATCGCGCGCACCTGCGCCGGCGCCGACGGCTCGAGGACCGCGAGGCCGGGCACCGCCTGCATCAGCTTCAGGTCGGAGAGGCACTGGTGGGTCTTGCCGTCGGTGAAGTAGCCGAGCCCCGCGTAGTGTCCGACGTAGACCAGCTTACTCCCCTCGGTGGCGTTGACCCAGATCTGCTCGTAGGCGCGCTTGAGGAACGCGGCGTAGGTGTTGACCAGGGGCAGCGCGCCGGTGAGGGCCAACCCGCCGGCGAACGAGACCATGTCCTGCTCCGCGATGCCGAGCTCGAGCAGCTGGGGGTGGCCCGCGAGCCGCGCCAGGCCGCACGGCTCGGCCAGGTCGGCGTCGAGCACGACAACCTCGGGGTGGCGGGGCAATAGCTCCGCGAGCGCGGTCGCGTAGGCGTCGCGGGTGCTCGGGCCGCTGCTGTCGCGCGTGCTGGGGTTGGAGCCGGCGATCGGACGCGGGCCGGAGGCCGTGGCGACGCAGGCGCGGCGGTAGGCGTTGACGTCGGCGATCAAGCGGTCGTCGCTGCTCGCCGCGGCCAGCTCGTCGAGCAGCTCGAGGTAGAGCGTCCGATCCGGAACGCGCCCATGCCACGGCTGTTCGCTGTTGACCGGGAGAAGGAGTCGGCTGCCGCCGCCTTTGACCGTCCGGGCGACGATCGCCGCGGGCCTCCCGGCCGTCGCACGCCACGCCTCGGCGATCGCGGCGCAATCGTGGCCGTCAATCACCGTGGTCGCGAGCCCGAAGGCACCGAACAGCTGCTCGAGGTCGGGCAGCGGCTTGACCTCGGCGACGCGGCGCTTGCTCTGGTAACCGTTGGCGTCGACGATCAGGGTCAGGTTCGCGACCCCGAGCTTGCCGAGGGTCATCAGGGCTTCGTAGTTCTGCCCCTCCTGCAGCTCGCCGTCCCCGACGATCACCGCGAAGCGCTCAGCGGGCCGTCGCCAGGCCAGCGCCGCGCTCTTCGACAGCGATTGGCCGAGCGAGCCGGTGTTGACCAGGATGCCCGGCGTGCACCGGTCGGTGTGCGCCTGCGGCGCCCCGGGGCCGTCCTTGTAGGCGAGCAGCGCGCGTCGGTCGATGAGCCCCAGGCCATAGAGACAGGCGTACTGGGCCGGCGCCGCGTGCCCCTTGGAGAGCACGACGTTCCGCTCGCCGGCGCCGAAGTAGAGCGTGGTCACGAGCTCAGTCACCGAGAAGCAGGCACCGATCCAGCCGTGCGCCGCGGCCTCGATCGCGGCGAGCGCGTTGATCCGGCCGAAGGCGGCGAGCGCCTCCATGCGCACCGGGCTGGTGCTGCGGACCCGGTCGTAGAGAGAGCGGTCGACGATGAACGGCTCGAGCGTCATTGCGTGACCCGATTTCTTGGCGTCTCCCTGATCAGCAGGGTCGACCGGAGACCGTCGGTGGAGCGCGGCGCCCGGGTTACAGCTTCAGGCAGACGAGCAGGGCGACGTTGCGCGGGCGGATCTCCGAGGAGTTGTCCCAGGCGAACTTGATGCCGCCGCAGGGCGTCGACCAGTAGCCGCCGAAGAGGTTGTCGCCGCTCCAGTTGCCGTCCTTGGGCACGTAGCTGCTCATCGAGTGGGTGTAGCTGGGCGAGGCGTAGGGCCCGCTGTTCTGAGCGATGAAGGTGCGCTGGTCGGCGGTCTGCACTGAACCGACCGCGCGACCGGAATCGAGGCCACGGCCGGCGTCCCAGCTGCGCAGAAACTCGCCGCGATAGTCCGGCAGCCCGAAGGTGGTCGAGCCGTCGCCGGCGCCGTAGGCGGTGCCGAGGGCGGCGAACAGGCCGGCGTAGGTGGCGCGGCTGACGACCGCGCCGTTGGCCTCGATCCACCCGGCGGGGCAGGTGGCGGAGGCGAAGTAGGTCACCGCGCCCGCCGGCATGGCGATCTCGGCATATGTGCGCGGGGTGTTGCTCGCGTCGAGGAGCGCCGCCGCGCGGGTGGCGCTGGCGGCGGACTCGGCGTGGAGACCAGGGACCGGGTTACCGAGGCCTTGCAGCAGCGTCAGGACGCCCGCGCCGGTCTGGGGCTCGCCCGGCGGACCTCGCTCCCCCTGTTCTCCCTGCAGCACCCAGACTCCGGCCTGGTCCGCCCCCACGGCGTTGGCGATGATCAGCGTGTACTCACCGGCCGCGAGGTCGGCGGGCAACGTGGCGCGCAGCTCCGTGTCGGACGAGGTGGCCACCGCCAGCGTGATGCTGCCGCCGAGCGCGGGCGTCAACGTCGCGGTCGCGCCCTGCAGGTGGGCGCCGGTCACGACCAAGAGGTCACGCAGCCGATGCGCCGCCTTGGCGCCGCGCGGGTCGGTGCCGCTGTCGTCGGCGCCAGTGCCGTCGATGGCGACGATCTGCGGCACCGTGTCGCGGCAGCCAGCGACGCAGATCTGGTTGGCGCAGATCTGCCCGTTGCCGCTGCAGTCATTCGGGCCGCAGTCGGTGTCGGTCCGACAGACGGTTTGGCACCGCCCGTCGATGCAGACCTGCCCGGCAGCACAGGCCGAGTTGTTGCTGCACGAGCCGCCCGCCGCGGTCTTGCCCGAGCAGCTCCACAGCCCGAGCGGTATCAGCAGCATCGTCAACCACCGTGTCATCGGATCCTCCCGTGTCGGACGCCAACCTTGAGTATGCAAGGCGGACGACCGGTCTGCAACGCGTGATCTCGACCCGGCCCGCGGGGGCTGCCCGGCCACCTACTCTGAGCACTGGTCCGCCCCCACCTCGACGCCGGCGCCGCGCGGCTCCTGGTCGAGGTCGTTGCTGACGCTGCCGAGGGGCAGGCCGGCGCCGGCGACGGCGGGGGCCGCGCAGCCGCTGGGGTTGAGGTGCAGGTCGCCGCCGCTCGGATCGACGAACCAGCCGGCGTCTGCGTCGGTGACGTTGTGGCTGACCGTCGTCCCGTTCCCTGCGCCGTCACGCTCGCGGATCGCCTGGTTGGTCAGGTTGTTGTGCAGGCGCAGGCCGCTGGTCGAGCTCCAGCGGTACTCGATGGCGTTCGGGTAGGCGTCGATGGAGGACAACAGGACCGTGTTGTTGACCAGGTCGGTGTCGTGGGCGCGCTCGACGATGATGCCGACGTCGTGCTCGGCGCCGCCGGCGTGCACGGAGGAGACGGTGTTGTTGCGGATGATCGTGTCGTAGACCTCGGCGACCATGCCGAGGCCGATGCCGCGCGCGCAGTCGACGATCTGGTTGCGCTCGAGCAAGTGGCCGTGGCCGGCCGGGGCATCCCACATGTGGATGGCGTGCTCGGCCAGCCCGCCGGTGTAGGTGAGGTTGTCGCGCTCGTCGGCCTCCTTGCCGTGCGCTGGCCGAAGCACCCCACCGGCGTCGCAGTAGATGCCGACGAACTGGTTGTCGTGCACGTGCCAGTCGCGGGCGTCGTGCGTGTCGATGCCTCCGGTGTAGCAGCGGGTGCCGCCGTCGGTCGCGCCGTAGCCCCAGACGTTCTCGCGGCCGGCGGCGGTCAGCGCGAAGCGACTGCAGCTCACCTCCACGCGGTCGATCTCAGTGCCGCTCGCCTTGAGGAACTGTTGGCCACCGTCGATCAGGTGCACCTGGTGGACCAGGCCGTCGTCGCCGGCTGACTGGAAGTGGATGAGGTGGGTGATCGAGCGCCGCACGGTGAAGTCCGCGAGCACGACGCCGGAGGCGGCGACGGTGATCACCGCCGACATCCCTCCGTGCACCGCGTAGGCCGAGTCGAGGATCACCGCCGCGGCGTCGCCGCTCTGCCCGCGCAGCGTCAGGTTCGGGGTCGTGATGTAGAGCCCGGTGTAGTCGCCGGGGCCGGCCTCGGCGAAGGTGTAGGTGCCGTCGGCGAGCAGGATGGTGTCACCCGCGCTGGCGGAGGCGAGCACCTGGCGCAGCGTCGTCGGCGAACCGTTGACCAGCACCTGGCCGAACGCGCCGGGCGCGACCAGGGTGGTCTCGCCGGTG
>JBFYZW010000656.1:0-2723 GCA_041309305.1 Deltaproteobacteria bacterium
CGCTGCCGCCGACCAGGAAGGGCAGGGCCGGGCCCCCGCCGGCCGCGCGCAGCTCGGTCACCTCGCGGCGCAGCTGAACCAGGGACCAGGCGTTGGCCAGGTCGTGGATCAGCGCCTCGTCGGCGAACGGCTTGACGACGAAGTTGTAGGCGCCGGCCTTGATCGCCGCGACCGCCAGCTCGACGTTGGCGAAGGCGGTGATCAGCACCACCTCGGCGCGTGGCTGCTCGCGCTTGACCCGGGCGAGCAGCTCCAACCCATTGAGGCCGGGCATGCGCACGTCCGAGACGACCAGGTCGAAGACGCGCTCGCTGAGCAGCGCGGCGGCGTGGTCGCCGTTGGCCGCGGTGGTCACCACGGCGCCGGCGTCGCTGAGCGAGTCGCGCAGCGGCGCGAGGATGGCCGGCTCGTCGTCGACGGCGAGCACGCGGCAGCCGGCGAGGGAGTGGGGGGTCATCGGTCGCCTCCGGGGGACGGGTCGATGAGCGGCAGGCTCACGGTCATCTCGGTGCCGCGGCCTGGCCCGGTGTGGACCTCGATGCGGCCGCCGTGGTCTCGGATGATGCCGTGGGAGACGGCCAGGCCGAGGCCGGTGCCCTTGCCCGGCGGCTTGGTGGTGAAGAACGGCTCGAAGATCCGCTCCTGGTCTTCCGGCGGGATCCCCGGGCCGGTGTCGGCGACCGACAGGTAGGCCTGGTCAACGGTGCAGCGCAGCCGGATCGCCAGCCGGCCGCCGTCGGGCATCGCGTCGATGGCGTTGAGCAGCAGGTTGACCACCACCTGGGTCAGCTGCGCCGCGTCGCCGCGCACCACCGCGGCGCGGTCGAGGTCGCGCTCGAGCGTGATGCCCTGGCGGCGGAGGCGCATGCCCGACAGATCGAGCGCCCGGCTGGCGACCTCGCGCAGATCGGCGTGCTCGGTCGGCGCGCCGCCGGAGCGGGAGAAGTCGAGCAACCCGCGCACCACCCGCGCCAGGTGCTCGGTGGCCTGGAGCATGATCTCGGCGTACTCCGCGGTCTGGCGCGCGTCGCTCGGGTCACGCAGCAGGCGGCGGGCGCAGTTCTGGATGCCGGTGATCGGGTTATTGATCTCGTGGGCGAGACCGGAGGCCATCACCCCGATCGAGGCCATGCGCTCGGTGCGCACCAGCTGGCGTTGGGTCTCGTGCAGCCGCGAGGTGATCCCGTTCACGCGCCGGCTGAGATCACCGATCTCGTCGTCGCGCACCCACGGCGCCGGCTCGCGACGCTGACCGGGGACGAAGCGCTCGAGGGCGGCGACGATCCCCTGCAGCGGCCGCAGCGCCGCGGCGGTGAGGGCGTAGGCGCCGAGCGCGGCGACGACCATCACCCCGAGGAGCAGCAGGGCCAGCTCGGCGCGGACCTGGCTCAGGCGGGCGAGGATGCGCTGGTCCCGGACCCCGAGGCGCAGGGTGCCGAGCTCGCCGTGGTAGATCGGCAGCGCGAAGTCGCGGAAGGTCTCGCCGAGCACATCGATCCGTTGCACGGTGTGGCCGGAGCCGTCGTAGTGGCGGTTGATCTGCGCCAGGTAGCTCGGGAAGCTGCCGGCGAAGGTGTGGGCCACGACGCGGTTGGTCGGATCGAGGACGAAGGCGTAGGCGACGTCCGGGCTGGTCGTGCGCGCGTCCTCGAGCAAGCGGTGCAAGGTCAACAGATCCTGGACCATCGTCGGCGTCGCCGCGATCGACGCCAGGTGACTGGCGAGCGCCAGCGCCCGCCACTCCAGCTCGCGCTCGAGCTCGCCGACGAAGCGCACCTCGACGTAGGCGCGGTTGGCCAGCCCCAGGCTCGCGACCGCGACCGCCATCAGCAGCGCGAAGCGGACGCGCAAGGTCAGGCGCGGGCGGTGGCGCCGGATCCACTCAGCGAGGCTCACGCGGCACCTTGGCGCGCAAGCGGCGCACCGGCTCGTAGCTCGCGTCGTCGGCCGGGACGAAGCGCTCGACCCCCAGCCGCTCGAGGGCGGCGCGCCCCGGGGCGTGCTCGTGCAGGCCGAGCAGGATCGCACGCAGCCGGGCGCGCTCGGCCGGCGGGGTGGTCGTCGGGGCGACCACCGGCGGGTTGGCCAGCGGCGCCGAGCGGGCGACGACCCGGAGGTCGGCCGGTGAGGCGCCGATGGCGCGGGTCACTCGGTCGAAGCCCCGGTCGAAGACCGCCGCGCCGTCGACCAGCCCCTGGTGCAGCGCCAGCAACGAGCGGTCGTGAGAGCCGGTGAACAGGACGGAGGAGAAGAACGCGCTCGGCTCGCTGCCGCGCGCCTGGAGCTCGGCGGCGACGAAGAGGTAGCCGGTGACCGAGAGCGGATCGGTGAAGGCGAAGCGCTTGCCCTGCAGCCCCTCGAGGTTGGTGACCCCGGCGTCGGCCCGGACAACGACCTGGGCGTGCGAGGTGGTCCGGCCGTCGACGACCGGCAGCGCGAGGAGCTCCACCGCCGCGCCGGCGGGGAGCGCCGCGTAGCCGCCGGCGCTGAGGAAGGCCAGGTCGACCTCCCCGTCGCAGAGCAGCGCGTTGATCTCCTGGTAGGTGCGGCGCTGCACGACCTGGAACGGGCGATCGAGCTCGCGGCCGAGCAGCTCGAACAGATCGGCGTGGGCTTCATAGGTGGTGATCGGGCTGAGCAGCGCGGCGACCGCGAACCTGAGCTGGGCGGCACGCGCCGGCGGCGGGTCGATCGACTCCTCGGGGCGTGCGGCGGGGGGCGTC
>JBFYZW010000657.1:0-4082 GCA_041309305.1 Deltaproteobacteria bacterium
CGGTGACGGCGACCGGCCGGTTGACCGTCGCCGACGCGGGTGGGCCAGCGGGGCGAGCGCGCGGCCTCGCGCTCGATCTGCGCCTCGACGCGCCGGTGGCGCTCGTCCAACGACGCGCGAGCGAGCAGCCGCTCACCGCCCAGGTGACGCTCGCTGTCGCGCAGGCGGCGGCGGCCACCGCCGAGCTGCGGCGCGTCGGCCTCTCGCTCGACGCGTCGACCTGGGATCTCGCCGGCCAAACGGTCGAGGCGACGCTGGGCGCCGACCTCGGGGGCGTGACGGTCGCCGTCGGGCCGGACCGCGTGTCGCTCGAGCCGATTCGGCTGCGCCTGCGCGCCGCCCGGCGTGGGGCGCGGGCCGAGCTCGGCGAGCTGTCGCTGTCGGTCGCCGACGTGGTGACCCTCTCCGTCAGAGGGGCGGTCACCGGCTTCGACGGGCCGGCGCCGATCGTCGAGGGCCTCGAGCTGAGAGTCGGCCCGATCGCGTTGGCGCGTCTGCTGCAGCTGGCACCCGAGAGCCAACGGCCGAAGCTCGAGCTGGCCGGGCAGCTGGGGCTGCAGGCGCGAGTGCACGGCCAGATCCCCTACGTCGCGCTCGGCCAGCGGATGCAGCCGCCGGTGCTCGGCGCGGCCGAGAGCGCCGATTTGGCGCTGCTGATGCAGACCTACGCCGCCTACGCGGAGCGTTGGCAGGCGCTCTTCGCCGAGGGGCTGCCGTTCGTCGCCAATGTCGACCTGAGCCTGGCCGACGTCGGCTTCACCGACGCGGCCAACGCGCTGCGCGGCCTGAACCTCGATGTCGGTGTCGCGCTCGAGCGGCACGGCCCGGCGATGACTGCGACGCTGGTGATCGACGAGGTGCTCAGACCGGCCGTCGCGCGCGGAGCGCGCCTCGATTTGCGCCTCGGCTTCGCCGAGGGCGCGCTCGAGCTCGCGATCGGTGGCGGCGCCGAGGAGCTGGTCGCGGCCGGGTTGGCGCGGCCGCTCGCCGAGCTGGGCGTCGAGGCCCGGATGGCCTATCGGCTCGGCGGCGACCTGGCGGTCGACACGCTGGCGGTGCGCCTGGCCGAGCCGGCGGTGCTGGCCGCGGCCAGCGGCGTGGTCAGCCGGCCGCTGCAGCTGGCGCTGGCGCGCGGCTGGGAGAAGCCGGGGCTCCCCGGGGTCGCGGCGGCGTTGCGCTGGCAGCTCGGCTTCGACGCCGGACCGACGTTGCGCGCCTTGACCGTGGATGGGCCGAAGCTGGCCGGTCGCGTCGGGCTCAGCGGCCAGGTGCGCGCCGAGGATGGGCTGGTGACCATCGACGGCGCGCTCGACGTCGACGCGGTGCACGCCGAGCAGGGGGACACGGTGTTGACCGATCTCTCCGGGCGGCTGCCGCTCGAGCTGCGCCTGAGCTTCGATCCGCGCGACGACTACACGGTGCTGCGCCGGGGCGTGCCGCTCGGCAGCGGCGTCGTGGCGTTGCGCACCGCCGCGGAGGACATCCGCAAGCGCGCCGCCCGGCCGGCCTATTACGAGCGCCTGCGCCCGTATCAGCGGCGTTCGGGGCTGACCGCCCGCGCGCTGCGCGCCGGGCCGTACACGATCAGCGACTTCGCGCTCGACGGGCGGGTGACCCAGGGGATGCTGCTCATCGATTGGCTATCGTTGCACCTGCTCGGCGGCGACATCCAGGGCCATCTGGGCGTGCAGCTCGGCCGTGACGCCTCGCTGCGCACCGATCTGGCGGTCAAGTTCACCAACCTGGACGCGAGCTACTTCCCGGCCTTGAAGCTCGAGCCGGGGCCCCAGTCGGAGCTGTCGGCCGACCTGCAGCTCGGCTTCTTGGCCGCGCCGGGCGGGCGGGACCTGACCCTCAACATGAACGTGACCAAGATCGGCTCGCAGACCCTCGATCGCTTCTTGCAGCTGCTCGATCCGCAGGGTGAGAAGGAGGCGATCCAGAGCGCGCGGGGCAACCTGTGGCTGGTAAAGATCGACGAGGTCAAGAGCTGGATCCGCTACGAGAACCTCAACCTCGACCTCGCGGTGACCACCTTCCTGCGCATCCCGTGGACCTCGATCGGCTACCCGAACCTGGATCGAGAGCTGTTGCGCGGCTTCTCGCTCAGCGACTATCTCGACGCCTACCTGCAACCACAAATCGACGGGGTGCTTGCCCCGGCTCTGGGGTGGAACGATGCGGGTTGATGACCGGACGTTTGGCCTGCTCCTGCTGCTCGGCGCCGCGGCGTCCTGTGGCATCAAGACCAACCAGGTCTCGATCGGTCAGAAGACGACGCTCGAGCGGCAGCTGATGGGCAACGTCGAGCCGTTGTCCGAGGAGGAGCTGCTGGTCGCATCCGTGCGTGGGGCGGCAGCGAGCAACCCGACCGCCAAGGACGAGCAGCAGCAGCGCGCGCTCGCCGCGCGCCGGCGGCAGATCTTCAACCGCGACGACCTCGATGAGCTGCGCGGCGCCGGGTGCCTGGGGGAGGCGCGCGATGCGCGCCTGGTGGCCCGCCCATGCGACAAGCCGGTCGAGCCGGCGCTCGCCAGTCTGCAGGCCGAGCTGATCGGCCAGGAGAACGATGACCGTCAGGCGATCATCGATTGGGCGCTGGCGACCGATCCCCAGCTGACCGCCGCCGACCGAGGTCAGGTGGTGCAGATCTACCGCCGCCTGCTGCTCGAGCGCCTGCGCCCGGGAGACTGGCTCGAGCAGGACGACGGGAGCTGGGCACGACGATGAGCTGGCGCTGGCGGATCGGGGGCGCGGTGGTGGCGCTGGCCTGGGGCGGCTGCGCCGCGCCGGAGTCGGTGCGTGTCCGGCCGGAGTTCCCTGTCCCGCGAGGGGGGGTCTTCCAGGATCCGGTGCCGGTGGTCAAGAGCACCCACGACGACCTGTTGCCCTCGCTGGTCGACGGCGGGCCGACGATCGCCTACGCGGCGCGCGAGGAGGGCAACCTCGACATCTGGGTGCGGCCGATCGGCGGCGGCGCGCCGGTGCGGCTGACCTCGCATCCGACCGACGACACCGACCCGGAGTTCTCGCCCGACGGCGAGCGGCTGGTCTGGACCGCGCAGGCCGAGGACGTCAAAGGGGACCTGTGGGTGATGAGCGCCAGCGGTGGCGATCGTCAGCGGTTGACCGGACGGGACACCGCCGACCGGGGGGCGACCTGGAGCCCGGACGGGCAACGGCTCTACTTCACCGCCCGCGCGCTCGATAGTGATGCGCCGCGAGTCGAGCGCATCGACCTGGCGACGGGGGAGCGGCGCGTCGTGGTCGAGCGCGCCTGGGACCCGGCGGTCTCGATCGATGGGCGCTACCTCTTTTACGTCGCGCTCGACGAGCGCTCCTGGCCGCGCCTGTACGTCCGGGAGGAACCGAGCGGTGAGGTGCGGGCGCTGACCGACGGCGCCTACGCCGAGGGGCTGCCGCGCGTGGCGCGCGGCCTGCCGCGGACGCGCGTCGTCTTCACCCGGTGGGTCGATGATCAGACCGGGGACGGCGTGGTCGATACCGCCGACGCGCCGAGCCTCTGGGCGGTGGACTTCGATCCGCTGATCTTCACCGACGGCCGCCCGCTGGCCGCGCTGCCGCTGACCGCCGGTGACGGCGGCGAGATCTTCGCGTCGGTGGCCGGCGACTGGTTCGCCTACACGACCGCGGGGCACGCCGACGCCGAGATCTACGCGCTGCCGGCCGACGGGGTGCTCAACCACGGCGCCGGCCCCGAGGTGATCCTCGCCGCCGCGCGAGCCGAGGAGAACCCGGCGCTGCGCCGCCTGGGGCTGCGCTACCTGGTCGCGACCACCCCGACGCTGGCGGCCTCGGCGCGCTACGAGCTGGCGCGCCTGCTCGCCGAGCGCGGGCTGTGGCTCGACGCGATCGATGAGCTCGGGAGGGTCATCGCCGACCAGACGTCCGGTGAGCTGGCGCAGGTGGCGCGGATCGAGAGCGAACGCCTGCGCGTGCTCGAGCGGCTGCGTGGCACCCTGCTGGCGCGTGAGGACGCCGAGCGGCAGCTCATCCAGGAGCGGGGCCGGGAGGTCCGCGCCGTCTTGAGCGCCGCGGCAGGCGCGCCCAGGGTCGTGGCG
>JBFYZW010000658.1:0-9201 GCA_041309305.1 Deltaproteobacteria bacterium
GGCGCGGCTGGCGCGGCCGGGATCGTCATCCTGCGCTACTGATCGCCCGCGGCGGCGAGCTCCGCGACCAGCCGCTCGGCCACCGTGTAGCGCGGCGCGATGTCGATCGGCACCTTGCCCAGGCGGTCGAGCACCCTCTGCGTCTCGGGGCGGATGGTGACGTACTGGCCGAGCAGCGCCTCGGCCGCCGCCTTGTCCCCCTCGGCCTGCAGCGTCATCAGCCGGCGGGTCAGCGCGGCCACCGCGCCCTTGACCTTGCCGGCGTCGACGGCAAAAGTGCCGTCCTTCGCGACGGTGTAGGCGCCGGCGTCGAGCAGGACGTTGAGCTGCAGCGCGATGCCCTTGCCGTGCGCCTCGTTGATGCCGAAGCGCAGCGAGCGGAACGACGAGGCGAGGAAGGTGACGTACATCGTCGCCTCGAGCTGCTTGTCGACTACGCCCCGGTCGATGAGCTGCTGCAGGGCCCACAGGCCGGAGATGTCGGCCTTCGCCTCCTCGATGGCGCTGTAGGTCTCTTGCAGCTGCGCACGCACGGTGGTCTTCTTGCCCGCGACGACGATCTCGTGCGGGCCGAGCCCGTGCATCAGCTCGTGCATCAGGATGTGGGTGAAGAAGGCGTCGAAGCTGACCCGCTTCTGGTCCTGCTTGCCGAGCGCCACCTTGGCGATCGGCACCAGCACGCGCGCGAACTTCGCCTCCTGGACGTTCTTCAGCATCACCCGCTTGGCGCCGTGCTCCCGGGTGATGCGCTCGTCGTTCGGCAGGTTGAAGGCCGCGGTCTGCACGCCGGCGCGGGCGTCGCCGGCCGAGAAGATCGAGTTGACCACCCGGATCGGCGCCAGCGCGCCGAGCTTGGGGTTCTTGTGCTTGGCGTCGATCGGCAGGCTGTCCTCGAGCCCCTGCAGCTCGCCGGAGAAGCGGGCGAGCTTGTCGGTCTCGGCGTCGTCGCGCACGGTGACGAAAGCCTCGAACGCCGCCTTGGCGTTGAACCACTCGTCCTCGTAGACCTCGTACGGCCCGATCACCGGCTCGATCGACGCGTCGAGCTTCATCCAGGCCAGATCCGAGGCGTAGTAGTCGTTCGAGGCGAAGGCCGCGGCGCGCGCCTCGAGGTAGGCCTTCAGGCTCGGCTGGCTCGTCGCCGCCGCCGCCTCGCGCAGCAGCTGCGCCGCGAGCTGCAGCTCCACCTGGTACTCGGCGCTGTAGGGCACGGCCATGAGCTTGCCAGCCGGGTCGCGGCGGACGACGGTGAAGAACCCCTCGGCGGCGCGCTTCGCGTCCGCCCCCAGCCCGGCGAGCCAGCGCGCGAGCTCCTCTTTGGTCGCGTCGAGCGGGTAGAAGGTCGCGCCCGGGGGCTTGGGTGGCGCCCCGGGGACCACGACCCGGTTGTGGTCGAGCCGCGACCAGGGCCCCTTGTAGATGAGGAAGCTCTCCAGGCGCGCGCGGCCGAGCGGCGTCTCGTCGGCGACCAGGTCGACGAGCATCGCCTTGTTGCCCGCCCAGACCTGATCGAGGAACAGCACGTCCATCAGCTTGGCCGCGGCGACCAGCTTGGCCAGCGCCCGCCGCTCGCCGGCCGGCAACCGCGCCAGATCGGCGCCGAGCTCGACAGCGGCGAAGCGGGCGTTCATCGCCTGCAGCTCCTTGAGCGCGGGCGGGGACTGGACGGCGGCGGCGGGCGGCGTGGTGGTCACGGCGAGGACCCCGAGGGTGATGAGGGTGGTCGGCATCGCTCGGTTGTGCACGCCGCCCGGCCGGCGGTCAAGCGCCTCTTGACTCCGGCCGCCCTTCCCTCTCTGCTCGGCCGAGTCCAGCGGTGGGAGCGCCATGTCCTTCAAGTTGTTGCCGGCCCAGTTCGCCTATCTGACCGCGCAGCCAGGGATGCGCACCAACCTGCGCGAGCTGACCAAGTACCTGGTCTTCCTCGCCGCGATGGTCGTCGCCTACTCGCTGCTCTTCCACGCCCTGATGCTCTGGGAGGGCAAGGAGCACTCCTGGCTCACCGGCTTCTACTGGACGCTGACGGTGATGACCACCCTCGGCTTCGGTGACATCACCTTCTCCACCGACCTCGGCCGCGTGTTCAGCATCGTCGTGCTGGTCTCCGGCGTCGTCTTCCTGCTCATCATCCTGCCCTTCGCCTTCATCCGCTTCTTCTACGGCCCCTACCTCGAGGCCCAGATCCGCATGCGCGCACCGCGCGCCGTGCCGGCCGAGCTCGGCGGCCACGTGCTGATCTGCAACCTCGACAGCATCGCGCCGGGCCTGGTCGAGCGCCTGCGCCTGCGCGGCATCACCAGCTACCTGCTCGAGCGCGACCCGGTGCGCGCCGCGCAGCTGCACAGCGATGAGCTGCCGGTGCTCTCCGCCGACCCGGAGGACGGCGCCGCCTGGCAGCGCGCCGGCGCCGAGCGCGCCCGGCTGGTGTTCGCCAACGCCGAGGACACCACCAACACCAACATCGCGCTCACCGTCCGTTCGGTCAGCGCCGACGTGCCGATCGCGGCGGTGGCCAGCGACCAACGCTCGATCGACATCCTCGAGCTGAGCGGTGTCACCCGGGTGCTGCCGCTCAAGCAACAGCTCGGCGAGCAGCTGGCCAACCGGGTCAACGCCGGCAACGCCAGCCTCCACTCGCTCGGCTCGTTCCGGGAGCTGCAGGTGGCCGAGCTCTCGGTTCACCGTACCCCGCTGGTCGGCAAAACCATCCGCGAGACGCGCCTGCGCCAGACCTCGGGGCTGAACATCATCGGCGTGTGGGAGCGCGGGCACCTTCTGGCGGTGCGCCCCGACCTCCGCCTGACCGCCAGCAGCGTGTTGGTGGTCATCGGCACCCAGGCCCAGATCGACGCTTTCAACGAGCTGCTGGTCATCTACGACGTCAACCCGAACGCGGTGGTGGTGATCGGCGGCGGCCGGGTGGGCCTCGCCGCTGCACAGGCGCTGCGCGCGCGGCAGATCCCGGTGACGATGGTCGAGCGCCAGCGGGCGCTGGCGCCGGCGATGGAGAAGATCGCCAACCGGGTCGAGATCGGCGACGCGGCCGACCGCGAGCTGTTGATGCACGCCGGTCTGAGCAAGGCGCCGTCGGTGCTGCTGACCACCGCCGACGACGCGATGAACATCTACCTGGCGGTCTATTGCCGCCGCCTCAACCCGGAGCTGCGGATCGTCAGCCGCATCACCGACCAGAAGAACCTCGACGCGATCCACCGCGCCGGCGCCGACCTCGCGCTCAGCTACGCGTCGCTCGGGATCGAGTCGGTGATGGCGATGATCCAGGGCCACGAGCTGGTGCTGCTCGGTGAGGGGGTCGGCTTCTTCGACGTGGCGCTGCCGTTCAGCCTCCAGGGCAAGACCCTGGCCGAGCTCGAGGTCGGCTCGCGCACCGGCCTGAACGTGATCGCCATCCAGGCCGAGGGGCGCACGCTCAGCCAGTACTCGCCTGACCTCCGCCTCCCACCCGGCGGCCACCTGCTCGCCTGCGGCACCGAGCAGCACCTCGAGGCCTTCCACAAGCAGTTCGGGGTCGGGCCCCTGCCGGCCGCCTCCGGTGAGTGACGGTCAGGGAGAGAACCAGATCGGCGAGGTCCACGCCCGCCCCTGCTGCACCAGGGCCACCGAGCCGTCGGTGCAGGCCGCCGGCTGCGCGGGGCCCGCGAGCGCCAGGCAATCCCAGGCCGCCGCCCGGCAAGAGGGGTTCTCGACCGCGCGCAGGTAGTAGAAGCTCGGCGCGGTCGGGTCGAAGGCCGGATCGCGCCACACCGCGCACAGCTCCCGAGCCCCGACGCCGCTCGTCACGCAGGTCGCCGGATCGACGCTCGCGCCGTTGTCCGGATCGCCGGCCACCGCGATCACCTGCTCGTGCGTCTCGCCGCCCGCGTCGAGCCACCCCTTGATCAGCTCCAGCCGCTGCAGCGGCACCCCGGGCCGGGCCGCGCTGCCGGCGTCGGCCTCGGCCAGGACCAGGAACACCGGTGCGCCGCCGGCCGGGGCCGCGCCCAGTTGCCCGCCGATCGGCACGCCGGCCTGGTCGGCGACGGCGATCCGATCGGCCCGAGCGCACAGGTCGGCCGGCAGGTCCCAGGCCGCGAACAGCCGCGGCGCGATCCGCGCCCCCGAAGTGGCGAAGCTCTCCCCGCGCCGCAGCGCCGCGACGATCGCCGCGCGCGAGTTCTCCTCCGCCCAGACGCCGGCCAGGCCGCCGGGGTTGTAGGCCCGCGGGTCATGGGTCTGTGTGCGCGGCCCGAGGCGCTTCTCGGCCGTGTCGTCCGCGAGCCCCACGTGGCCGGGGAAGCCCACGTCGTCGGTGAGCCCGGGGGTCCCGTTGTGCGTGTCGGTGCTGCCGATCACGGCGAAGCGGTAGGGGTTGACGCCCAGGCGCCGCTCTTCGCGCAGGCCCTCCTTGAAGACCTGGCGCAAGAAGTCGAACCGCGAGACGCACCCCTCGCTGATCACGCCGCCCGCGCCGGTGCCCTCGCCGCAGTCGTCGAACCCCGGCGGGTGCAGCTTCTCGAAGTCGCACAGAGGATCGACCTCGCTGATCGCCGCGAAGCCGTTCTGGCACTCGCCGTCGCCCTTGTGCTGAAAAATCTCGGCCACCGGCTCGAGCCGCAGGCGCAGCGCCGCGAGCGCGCGCTGCTCGGCGAGGCTCGCCCCCTCCGGGTAGAGGGGCGTGTAGAGCCGGCCATTGCTCCAGTTGCCGTTGTGCGGCACGAGCAGCGCGTCGCAGCCGGTGCCGGCGTCGAGGCACTCGCGGGCCAGATCGGTCCACAAGCCGGCGACCGAGGGCTGCTCGAAGTAGGAGATCGGCCGCGGCAGCACATCGTCGCTGGCGAAGATCACGTTGCGGTGCAGGTTGGTCACCTGCGGCGAGGCGGTGTACTCGTAGCCGAGAAAGGCCGTGAAGGTGCACGCCGCCGTCCGATCATCGGCGGCCCGCACCGCCGCCTGCATCTCGCGCCAGACCTCCTCCAGGGCCTGCTCACAGTCGGCCGCGTTGCAGATCTCGAGCGGCCGAAACGGCGCGAGCGACGCCAGGCGGATACCGAGCGCCGAGACGCTCGCGTCCCCGCCGGCGCGCAGGTCCCGGCACAGCGCGGTGTCGTAGGCGCCGCTCCCCGGCGTGGCGCACAGCCGCGTCTCGCCGAGGAACTCAGCGTGATCAGTGACGGCGACGAAGTCGAGCGGCCGCTCGAGCTGCACCCGCCGCGTCCCGCGCCCCGCGTCATCGAGCGGCGGGAGCCAGACCGGTTCGCCGCGGGCGAAGGCGAGCGCCTCGGCGAAGGAGGTGCGCACCTGGTAGCCGTAGGCGTCCCACGACAGCGCACTGTGGGCGTGTAGATCTCCGAACAGGGCCCGGCGCAGCGGCTCGCGCGCCGCGCACGCCTCCTCGCCCGGCGGCCGCCGCTCGTCGTCGCAGGCGCCGACCGCCACCAGCAGAGAGAGCAGACCGAGACTCTTCAACCAACCTCGACGCACATCATCCTCCACGATCGCCGCTCAGCGCCGGCGGCGCCGGCCCCCCACAAGAACCACCCCCACCCCCCACGCGTGGACCGAGGCCGCGGCGCAGGCGCAGCCACCGGTGGTGAAGGCGCGGCACTCGCCGGCGAGGTTGTCGTAGTACTCGCCCGCTGAGCAGCCGGCCTCGCGCGCGGTAGGTGAGCGATCACCCGTCGGTGCGCCGTCGTCTCCGACCACCGGCAGGTGGTAGACGACCTCGACAACCGGCCGGTCGTTCACCTGCGTCGCCTCGCTGCTGGCGAAGTAACGGAACCGATCGGCGCCGGTGGTCGGATCCGAGTTGATGAGCAGGCCGCGGTTCGGCGCCGCGCCGGTGAGCCAGTCGCGCACCAGGGTCGTCAGGTCGAAGCTCTTCGCCCCGAGAGTCTGGTCCAGCGCGACGGCGGCGTAGGCGGTCGAGATGTCCGCCTGAGCCAGCGGCACGCCGTCGTAACAGCAGCTGTTGGCGGTCCAGGCGTTGGCGCCGTCGTAGGTGTAGCCGTTCGCCGCCGCGAGCACCGGCTCGACGTTGACGACCCGGTGCAGCGTCGCGGTGTAAACCGGCTCGGCGTGACCGTCCGCCTCGAGCTGGGTCAGCGTCAGCGTCGCCTGGTCGACCACCGCCCCGCTCGGCACGACGCCGAGGTCGAGCTGGATCAAGATGGCGTTGGCCACCTGCTGCTCCGGCCAGGTGAAGAGGTGGAGCCGCGGGCCGTCGGCGTTGACGTCGGTGTTCAGGTTGATGAACGTGTCGGTAAGGGGCACCGTCACCGTCGCCGCGAAGCCGACCGAAGAGGAGAGGCTCACCGCCAGGGCCGCGGCGCCGCAGGTAGACCGACGCTTCATCCCACCGCGCAGGTTACCCGGATCGCGCCCCGCAGTCACCCCGACGTGCACTCCTGGGTGTGATCGGTCGTCGTCGGTACGGCAACCACCGGGGCCGTCGGTCGTGCGTGTTGCCCCACGCCTCGTGCACCGCGCGTCTTGTGCCGAGCGGGTCGAGCACAGCCCCCCGATCCGCCCGAGGCGCGGTCGCCCACCGACGCTCGTGGATCACGCCCGGCGCTACTGGCAGTATTTGCCGTTCACGTACTGCACGCAGACGCCGCCGCAACAGTCGATGTCGGCCGCGCAGGAGTAGCCCGAGGCGACGCAGGTGCAGGTGTTGTAGCCGTAGTAGGAGTTGTAGACGCACGCGCCGGAGCAGCACGGCGTGTAGCTGCCGCAGTAGTTCCCCTGACCGACGCAGTTGTACGGCTTGCACGCGCCGCCGTAGCAGTTCCCCGAGCAGCACTGGACGTCGTCGGTGCAGTAGTCGTTCGACGCCCGGCACTGGCAGGTGCCGCCGACGCAGCTCTGGTTGCAACACTGGTCGCCGCTCGTGCACGGCGAGTAGTCCTGCCGACACCCAGTGCACGCGCCCGAGGTGCAGCTCAGGCCGTAGTCGCACGACCCGCACTCCAGGGTGCCGCCGCAGCCGTCGCTGGCGCTGCCGCACTCGTAGAGGCCGAGGCTCCAGCAGCTCTCCGGCGCACAGCAGACCCCGGCGATGCAGCTGCCCTCGGCGCAGTCGCCGCCGCTCAGACAGCCGCCCCCGTCGGCGCACGGCGCACACGGGCCGCCGCAGTCGATGCCCGTCTCGCCGCCGTTCTTCACCCCATCGTCACAGTCGACGCACCGGGCGGAGACGCACTGTCCCGAGGAGCAGTCGCTCCCCGCGGTGCACGACTGGCCCACGGCGCAGTCATAGCAAGGCCCGCCGCAGTCGACGTCCGACTCCGCGCCGGTGCGCAGCCCGTCCCAGCAGGAGCGGCAAACGCCGCTCTCGCACCGCCCGGAGTCGCAGTCGCTGCCGCTCGAGCAGCTGCCGCCGCTGGCGCACGGGGCGCACGGCCCGCCGCAGTCGACGCCGGCCTCGCCGCCGGTTCTGAGCCCGTCCCAGCACGAGCGGCAGACCCCAGCGTCGCACCGCTCCGAGCTGCAGTCGGAGCCAGACTGGCAGCCGCGGCCGTCCGCGCAGGCGCTGCAGCGGCTGCCGCCGCAGTCGATGTCGGACTCGCCCTGGTTCAGGTGGCCGTCGCTGCAGGTCGGGACGGTGCAGACGCCGAAGAGACAGAAGCCCGAGAGGCAGTCGGCGCTGTCGCCGCACTCGCGGCCGGTGGCGCAGGCCGCGCACGGCCCGCCGCAGTCGACGTCGCTCTCGCCGCCGTTCTTGCTCCCGTCGCTGCACGAGGGCGGCGGCTCGGCGCAGCGGCCGTTGTTGCACCGGGCGGTCGCGCAGTCGACGTGCGCCCGACAGTCGTCGCCGACCGCGCACGGCGGACAGCTGCCGCCGCAGTCGACGTCGGACTCGTCGCCGTTCGCGGCCGAGTCGTTGCAGCTCGGCGTGGCGCACAGGCCCTCGCGGCAGTAGCCGGTGACGCAGTCGGCGTTTCGGCTGCAGACCGCGCCGTGGCACTGCGGACAGGCGCCGCCGCAGTCGACCCCGGTCTCGCCCGGGTCCTGACGGTGGTTGACGCAGGCGGCGGCGACGCAGACGAAGAAGCTGTTGCACGCACCGGAGACGCAGTCGGCGCCGCCGAGGCAGGCGGAGCCGTCGTTGCACTTGCCGCCGGTCTCGCCGGTGCTGCAGGTGCGCCGCGGTGCGCAGCTCGGCACGCCGGTGGCGGAGAGGATGCAGATCTCGGGGCTGGTGCACGTCTGCGTCGTCTTCCACCAACCGCCCGCGCAGCGCTGCATCGCCGCGCCCTGACAGCGGCTCTGCCCCTCCTGGGTCGACAGGCAGGTCGCCGGCGCGCTCTGGTAGCTCCCCGGCGGGTTCTCGGGCAGCTCCTCCCCGCTGCAGCCGCTCGCGCCCAGCACCACCACGACCAGCACCAGCTTGCGCATCGGAGTACCTCCCGGAGGTCCGGCCGCCGTGAGGGCGGCGGGTCAGGGGCGGCATTGTCTGCACAACCCTGACCGACGGCTAGGACATTTGTCCCCGCGCCGGGCGACCGGCCGCCGGAGGTCCACCCACTTGTCTCGCGCACGGCACCGGGGTACTCCGGCCCAGCGGAGGCGACGATGACCACAGCCCGCGAGCTCACCGTCCGCGCCCTCGTCGTGGGGCTCTTGCTCAGTGGCGCGATGATGGCGGCCAACACCTACCTCGGCCTGAAGGTCGGGATGACCATCTCGGCGAACATCCCGTGCAGCGTCATCGCGCTGATCCTGCTCGCGACGCTGCTGCGCGGCCGTTCGATCGCCGAGGTGAACATCGCCCAGGCGACCGGCTCGGTCGGCGAAGGGGTTGCCGCCGGGGTGATCTTCGTCTTCCCCGCCCTCGCCCTCTCCGGCGCCTTTCCCCCCTTCGCCGAGTGGCGGCTGCTCGAGTACGGCAGCGTCGGCGTCGCGGTGCTCGCCGGCAGCCTGCTCGGCGTCGTGCTGACCAGCTTCTTGCGCCGGCCGATGGTCGTCGAGTCGGCTGAGCTGAAGTACCCCGAGGGGGTCGCCACCGCCGAGATCCTGAAGACCGGCATGGCGGCGATGGCCGAGGGCAAGCGCGAAGGCATCGGTGGGGTGCTGCTCGCCTTCCTCGGCGGCATGGCGGTCAAGGTCTTCTCGGCCGGGATCAGCGTCATGCAGGAGGGGGTGGCGATCGCATTCAAGGCCGGCGGCGCGGCCTTCAAGCTCGGCGCCGACGTCTCGGCGGCG